>JACMLB010000122.1 GCA_014379805.1 Rhodospirillales bacterium
AGCCAGAAATAGCTTCGATCCATCAATAGGCTCCCTTCGGGAACCTTGAATCACAAACCGGCTTCGCTGGGAATCCAATTTATGGGTCCGGAGCCTAAGCCGAATACTGCTTCTCGGTATTGCGGATCAGCTCGATACCCTGGATCATTTCCGAGGCCATGAAGTCGGCGCGCTTGACCGGACCGCCGGAATTGGGCCGCGGGAACATGCGGGCGAACGAGTTCATCTTCACCGTCAGGCCGCATAAGGCGCCGCCGATGGTGACGTGGTAGCGTTCGATCAGGATTTTGACCTGACGGAATTCTTCTTGATTGAGGTTGGCCCACATTTCGCGGGTGCGCTTTTCGAACACTTCCAGCCGACCGGTGATGGACGCCGAGATGTTGTTGATGGTGTCTTCGATGGTATCGCAGGTTTTCATCAAACCCTGATCCTGCTTCAGCTGGAAGTGCGAGCGGATGGGCTTCATGCTATCGACGCAGGCGGTGAAATACGGCTCCAGCCGGTCGAGGCAGTGGCGGAAATAGCTGAGCGACAGGAAGGTGTCGCCATAATCTTCCAGGAAGCGCGGCACGTCCCAAATTTCGATGTTCAGGCTGTGGGCCATTTGCTCCAGCCGCTGGCGCGCCTTCTTGACGTCGGGGTCGCGGAACAGCCGCAGCAGATCGTCATAGGTTTCGACGTTCACCGCCTCTTCCGCATAGATCATTTTCATCAGCGGGCGGGTGAACAGCAGCATGTACTTGGTCAGCTCGCCGGCTTTTTCCGGGCTGAGCTTGAGCGCCGAGTAGTCGTTGACCGGAATGCCGTGCTCGCGCAGGGAAATGCGCAAGGAATAGACGTCGTAGCTGGGCAGCAGCGCCAAGCGCCGCAGGATGGCGTGATCGGGGTGCAACTGACCGTCCGGCCACTCGAACATGCGCGGCAGGCTTTCCACGTCCACCTGACCGGAACCGGTCTGCGCGTCGGCGAAAATTTCGACAACACTTTTCAGCCGAACATTCTTGATCAGCTTGGCACTTTGCAGTGCCGGTGTTTCCAGCGGTATGATCGACAACGGCAACACGAACATGGAATCCATGTCGCTGTCGGCAATGCCTTTCAACTCGTCGTCCATAGAACCCCAACTACCAGACGGTTGCGAGACGCATATTGACCGGAATTCAAGCGATGGGGAACCTTGAATGTTGGGGAAGCAATGCCGCACGCACAAGTCTGTCCGCGCGATAAGTGATTTCCTTTAACGGGCGGCGCTATAATACCCCGCCTACGGGCCATTTGGAGACACGTCTGTGGTCAATGCCCGCTTGTTTCGCTCCGTTTTCGTGGCCACCGCAATGGCGCTGGGCGGGAGCAGCTTGGCCGTTGCCGAGGATTTGCGCTTCTTCCAATTGGGAACCGGTCCCACCGGCGAAATCCGCTTTCCCATCGGCGGACTGATCGCCAACGCCCTGTCCAACCCGCCCGGTTCCCGCGAATGCGAGCGCGGCGGGTCGTGCGGCGTTCCCGGCCTGGTGGCGGTGGCCAAGTCCACCGGCGGTTCGGTCGCCAATGTGGACGCCATCCGCGCGCGGCGACTGGATGCCGCCTTGGTCCATGCGGACATCGCCTTTTGGGCCAATCACGGCACCGGCCCCTACAAGAACAAGGCGGCGCCCAATCTGCGCGGCATCGCCATGCTGTATCCGGAAAGCCTGCATCTGGTGGCGCGCCAGGATGCGGGCATCCACACCGTCAAGGATTTGAAGGGCAAGCGGGTCTCGTTCGGCGAACTCAATTCCGCCACCGCCGCCCATGGCCTGATCATTTTGGGCGCCTATGGCCTGACCGAGCGCCAGATCAAGCTGACTCCGTTCAAGCCCGCCGCCGCCGCCGAGGCACTGGCCGCCAACAAGTTGGACGCCTTCCTGGTGATGGACGGCCAGCCGCTACCGGTGGTGGCCGATCTGGCCCGCACCCTGCCCATCGCCCTGATCCCCATCAATGGCAGCGAGGCCGACCGCATCCGCGCCCAATACCCCTTCCTCACCGCCGGCACCATCGCCGCCAACAGCTATGAAGGCGTGGCCGACGCCGTGAAGACCCTGGACGTGGGCGTCGCCCTGATGGCCCCTGCCGAGGTGGAGCAAGACTTGATCTACGGCGTGACCCGCGCCCTATGGCATTCCTCGACCCAGACCCTGCTGTTGCGGGGCAACCCGCGCGGCAAGCTGATCCAGCTGGATTCATCGGCGTTGAGCAAAATGGGCATCCCGCTGCATGCGGGGGCGGCGCAGTTTTATAAGGATGCGGGGATGGCGCAGTAGGAGATCAAGACGCCGCCTGCTTCCATTCCTGCATGGCCGGCAGCGACCAGATGGCGTCGCAATAGGCGGTCGCCACCGGGTCCGTCGTCAAAGCGAAGGTGGTGAAGCGGCTGACCACCGGGGCGAACATGGCGTCGGCGATGCTGAAGCGTCCGAACAGGAACGGGCCAGTGGCGCCAAAGCGGGTACGGCACTGGTTCCACAGGGCTACGATGCGCTCCACCTCGGCGGCCACTTCGGGCGGCACCGGGTCCAGCGGGGTGACGGCGCACATATCCATGGAGCAGGCGCTGCGCAAATTTGGGAAGCCCGAATGCATCTCGGCAGAGACGGCGCGGGCGGTGGCGCGGGCCTCACGGCCATCGGGCCATAGGGTGGGATGCATTTCGGCCAGGTATTCGCAAATGGCCAGCGAGTCCCATATGGTCAGCTGATCATGGATCAGGCACGGCACCTTGCCCGAGGGCGAATATTTCAGGATTTCGGCTTTGGTCTCGGGCTGGCGCAGGGCGATAAGCACCTCGTCGAAGACGATGCCGGCCATCTTGGCCGCCAGCCAGGGCCGCAGCGACCAGGACGAGAATCGCTTGGTGCCGATGACAAGGGTCATGGGGACGGACATGGCAACCTCTGCTGATGGAAAGGACTGGGGTGGCATGATCGCCTTGCCCGCTTTCGTCCGCAAGGCGCTCTTTCCTTGAGCGCACAACTCGGCCATGCTTGCGCCCCGCTGAAGGGCAAGAATAACGAGGTGAGCGGTGCTGGAGCATATGGTGATTGATGCCGCGAAAGCGGTCGATCTGATCTGCCTGAAAAAGGGCGGTTTTGCCGCCTGGGCCGCCGCGCAGCCCGGCCACGTCAAGGCATGGACCGATGCCAACGCCTTTACCGGCGAAGCCGGGCAGGTCTGTCCGGTGCCCGGCATCGACGGCAGTCTGTCCATGGTGCTGCTAGGCCAATCCGAGGACGATGATCCGTGGGCCTTCGGCGCCCTTCCGGCCAAGCTGCCCGCCGGCACCTACCGCATCGCCACGCCCATGGAGCCCCGCGCGGCCAATTGGGCGGCGCTGTCATGGAGCCTCGCCACTTATCAATTCGGCCGCTACAAGACCCGTAACGACCGCGTCTGGCCCAAGCTGGTCTGGCCTGAATCCGCCGATTGCGGCTGGGTCGAGCGCACTGCCGAGGCCACGGCCCTGGTGCGCGACCTCATCAACACCCCCGCCGCCGACATGGGCCCGCCCGAACTGGCCGCAGCCGCCGAGGCCTTGGCCTCGGTCCATGGCGCCCATGTGCGGGTAATCGTCGGCGAAGGCCTGCTGGCCGAGAATTACCCCGCCATCCATGCGGTGGGCCGCGCCGCCGCCCCCCATCGCCAGCCCCGCCTGATCGATCTGACCTGGGGCGAGGCCAATGCGCCGCGCGTCACCCTGGTGGGCAAGGGCGTGTGCTTCGATAGCGGTGGGCTGGACCTCAAGACGTCCGCCACCATGAAGCTGATGAAAAAAGACATGGGCGGTGCGGCCCATGTGCTGGGCCTTGCCTCCATGATCATGGCCGCCAAGTTGCCTGTCCGCCTGCGCGTGCTGATCCCGGCGGTGGAGAACTCCGTCTCGGGCGATGCCATGCGGCCCATGGACGTGCTGTCCACCCGCAAGGGCATGAGTGTGGAAGTGGGCAACACCGATGCCGAAGGCCGGCTGGTGCTGTCCGACGCGTTGTGGGAAGCATCGCGCGAAAAGCCCGAGCTGCTGATCGATCTGGCGACGCTGACCGGGGCGGCGCGCACGGCTTTGGGCGTGGATTTGCCGGCACTGTTCACCAATAACGACCTGCTGGCCGCCGACCTTGTCCGTGCGGGCGAGACGGAAGCCGATCCCATGTGGCGGCTGCCGCTGTACAAGCCCTATCGCCGCATGCTGGACAGCAAAGTGGCCGACATCAACAACGTGTCCGACGGCCCCTATGCGGGCGCCATCACCGCCGCTTTGTTCCTGCAGGAATTCGTCGGCCCTGGCATTCCGTGGGTTCATCTGGACGTCATGGCCTGGAACCCCTCATCCCGCCCAGGCCGGCCCGATGGCGGCGAGGCTATGACCTTGCGCGCGCTTTACGCCGTCATCACCCAGCGTTTCGGCAAATGAGATTTAGGTGACATTCCCGGCATCGGCCCTCATGGGCTGTTGCCGGGACGCGTCAGCTAGGCTAAAAGATTTCGTCTACGGAATGAACGGACCGGGTTTAATGGGTTTCCAAATCAAGGCAGTTCAAGCACTGGATTTGTGGCGGGGTGCGATCGTTGAAAGCGTGCGCCGCGACGGCCCCGATTTGTCGGCCCGCCAGATGGCGCTGCTGCTGACCGTCTACCTGACCCCGCCCGCCCATACGGTGCGCGGCTTGGCGGCGACGCTGAACGTGTCCAAGCCGGCCATTACCCGCGCGCTCGACCGCCTGTCCGAACTGGGCTTGGTCAAGCGCAAGACCGACGATGCCGACCGCCGCTCGGTGCTGATCCAGCGCACCGTCAAGGGCTCGGTCTATCTGCGCGAATTCGGCGACATGATCGTCACCGCCGCCCAGACGGCTGGCGACGAACCGACGGCTTAGGGCACGTCGCTCACTCCCTGATCGGCACATTCACCCGCACCGTCGCCCCATTGGCGCCCGGAAAGCCGGTGAACAGCGCCTGCACCAGATACGGCATCACCGGGGCGATCTCGCGCCGGGTGCCTTCAGCCACGGCGCGGCCTTCGAACAGCACCTTGCGGATGCCGGACCGGGCATCGACGATCTGGACCGACAGCCATTTCGGAAAATAGGTGATGCTGCGCGATTCCCAATAGGGAAACGGGTCGTAGAACCCGCCGCCGTAATAGCGCGGCCCAGAGCCCCAGCCAAACCCGGTATAGACCGAAGACGGGCTTTGCCACGTCACCGTATCGGGCGGCCCCACCCCCCAATGCAGCGATACCGACGTCTCGGCAGTCCCGCCCGGCGCCACCGGACGCCAGCCTTGCGCGGCCAAGCCATTGGCGACCTGGGTAGCGTAGTCCTGGAACTCCAAACTGGCCACCTGACCGGCATCGGGGACGATGGTGAAGCTGCGGCTTTGGATCGCAGGCATGTCGTTGAAGCGGGTGACGTCCGCCTGCACGATGGGGGTGGTGCAGGCGGCCAACAACAAGACCAGGGCAAGGACGGCAAGGCGGCGCATGGCTGACATCCCGCAAAGGGAAACCGTTCCCTAACATGGCCCCATCCAATGGCTTTTCCATGGCACCGAAAGAGGGAACTAATCGTTCGCCAAATTCGATTGGAATAACAAAATCGTTCGGTTGGATTTATCATTGGCGGCGCGCGATCGTATGATCCTCGCACGAGGAGAGAATGATGGCCGCCGCCCCTGCCCACCTGTTGCTGCCCGGTCTAGGCCTAGCCGCCGGCCTGACCGCCCTGGCCTATGGCGCCCGCGCCGCCACCGGCCTGGACGCCCTGAGCCCGCTGATCCTGGCCGCCGGCCTGGGCATGGCATGGCGGGCCGTCGCGGGCCGGTCCGAGCAGTGCCGGGCGGGCACCCTGTTCGCCTCGCGCTGGCTGATGCGGCTTGCCATTGTCCTGCTGGGGCTGCGCATCACCGTGGCCCAAGTGATCGAACTGGGTGCCGCCAGCTTCGCCATCATCGCCGTGACCCTGGCCGCCACCTACACCTTCACCGCCTGGGCCGGCGCCACCTTGGGGGTGGAGCGCCGGTTGTCGCAATTGATCGCCTGCGGCACCTCCATCTGCGGCGCCTCGGCGGTGATGGCCAGCAATTCGGTGGTGGCAGGGTCGGACGAAGACGTGGCCTATGCGGTGGCCTGCGTGACGGTCTTCGGGTCCCTGTCCATGTTCCTGTACCCCCTGCTGCCGGCCTTGCTGCATCTGGACCCGTCGGCCTATGGCCTGTGGGCCGGTGCCTCCATCCATGAGGTCGCCCAGGTCATCGCCGCCTCGTTCCAGGCCGGGCCGGAAGCGGGCGAAGCGGGCACCATCGCCAAGCTGGGCCGGGTCGCGCTGCTGCTGCCGGTGGTGTTCGCCCTGGGCTGGAGCGAATTGCGCCGCCCCAATCACGCCACCGAAGCGCGCCAAAAGCCGCCAATTCCCTGGTTCGTGTTGGGCTTCGGCGCCATGATCGCCGTCAACAGCCTGGGCGTCGTGCCGGTCGAGGTGGCGGGCTGGGGCATTCAGGCCTCGGGCGTGCTGCTAAGTTTGGCGCTGGCGGCGTTGGGGCTGGAGACCCATTTCGGCAATCTGCTGGCGCGTGGCTGGCGCCCGCTAGCCTTGGGCGCCGTGGCTTGGATATTCGTCAGCGCCTTCAGCCTGGGCTTGGTGGAGGCGGTGTATTGACCCTGGACCAGTTGCGCGCTTTCGTCACCGTGGCCCAGCACGGCCATGTGACCCGCGCCGCCCGCGCCCTCAACCTGACCCAATCGGCGGTCAGCGCCGCCGTGGCCGCGCTGGAAAGCCGCCACGGCACTCAATTGTTCCACCGCGTCGGGCGCGGCATTCAATTGACCGCCGAGGGTGAATTGTTCCTGGGTGAAGCCCTGGCGGTGCTGAACCGGGCCGAGGCCGCCGAACGGGCGCTGACCGAGCTGTCCGGCCTGAAGCGCGGCACCCTGAAACTGTGGGCCAGCCACACCATCGCCGCCTATTGGCTGCCCCCCTTCCTGCACCGCTTCCGCCTGCGCCATCCCGGCATTCATCTGGACCTGCGGCTGGGCAATACCAGCGAGGTAGCCCAGGCGGTGGCCGGTTGCAACGCCGATATGGGCTTCGTCGAAGGCCACATCGCCGACCCCACTTTGGTGGCCGAGAAAGTGGGCGAGGATGACATGGTACTGGCGGTGGGCGCCCATCATCCGTGGAGCGGCGCCAATGTGCCCGACCTCACCACCCTGGCGGAATTTGACTGGATTTTACGCGAACGGGGCTCGGGCACCCGTCAGGTCATGGAGCAGGCCTTGGCCGAATTGGGGCTGGCCGGTGCCGCTCTGAAGATCGGCCTGGAACTGCCGTCCAACGAGGCTGTCTGCGCGGCAGTGGCGTTGGGCGCCGGCGCCACCGTGATCTCGCGGTTGGTGGCGGCACCCCGCGTCGCCCTGGGCGACCTCGCCATCCTCGGCCCCGCCTTGTCGCGCCGCCATTTCTGCGCACTGCGCACGGGAGCCCGGCGCCGAGGCCGGGCGGAAGAAGCGCTGCTGGAGTTGATCAGGGAGGGTTAGGTGCCCCGCTCACTCTAACGTCCCCGCTCACTCTAACGTCCCCGCTCACTCTAACGTCCCCGCTCACTCTAACGTCAACGCCAGCTTCTCGTAGTCATTGCGCCGGTAATCATCCAGCAGCACATGCACGGACTCGGCTGGCGCGCCCAGATGCCGCAGGGTCTGGCCGGCCAGTTGCAGGCTGCCTTCCAGGGCCTCGGGGACCACGGCGGTGGCACCCAGGGCTTCCAGGCCCTTGGCTTGGCGGCGGTCGCGGGCGCGGACCAGGATGTGCATCTGAGGGAATTGCTTACGCAGGCGCGGCACCAACTTTTCGCGGCTGGAACCGGTGTCGATGGTCAGCACCACCGCGCGGGCGCGCGCCGCCCCCACCGCTTTCAGCACTTCGACTTTGCGGATGTCGCCGAAGAACACCGGCACCTCACCCTTGTCGCGCAAGCGCGACACCAGCCGGGGGTCGCGATCGATGGCGATGAAGGGGATGCCCTGTTCCTTGAGAATGCTGGCGATGATCTGACCAACCCGGCCAAAGCCTACCAGAATGACGTGGGCGTTGAGGTCGTTGCCTTCGTCATGGATGGCCACCGCCTCGCCATCGCTCAACCGGCGCCGCTGGGCCACCCAATCGCCCAGGAAGGCCATGACCGGGGTCAGTGCCATGCTGACGGCGACGATGGAGGTCAACAGCTCCACCGAGGCGGGATCGACCAATTGGTTCTGGCCGGCGCGGGCCAGCACCACGAAGGCGAACTCGCCGCCTTGGGCCAGCAGCAGGCCAAGATGCAGGGACGACGCCAGGGAAAAGCGAAAGGCCAGCGCCAGTATGGTCAGCACCAGCGCCTTGCCCGATACCAGCAACAGGACGCCGATGGTCACTTGGGGCAGGTGATGCAGCAGCGCCGCCGGATCGATGGTCATGCCAACGGTCAGGAAGAACAGACCCATGAGCAACCCGCGCACCGGCTGAAGGTCAGCCTCGATCTGATGGCGGTATTCCGTGCTGGCCAGCATAACCCCGGCCAGGAAGGCGCCCAGGGATTGGGACAAGCCCATGGCTTCAGTGGCAAAGCTGGTGCCGATGACGGTGAACAAGGCAGCGGCGACGAACACCTCGGGCGAGCGGGTGTCGGCCACCAGATGGAAGGCCGGACGCAAGGCCAGCCGGGCGACCAGGAAGATCACGGCCATGGCCACGATGGCTTTCGTTAGGGCCAGGGTCAGCGCCCACATCATGGACAAGCCATCGCCGCCCAATTGCGGGATCATCACCAGCAGGGGCACCACGGCCAAATCCTGCAGAATCAGCACCGCCACCGCGACGCGGCCAAGCTGGGAATTGACCTCGCCGCGCTCGTGCAAAATCTGCAAGACGAAGGCGGTGGAGGAGAACGCCAGGGCCAGCCCCACCACCAGCGCGCCCTGGGGCGGAAAACCGCCCAAGGCGACACCTGCCGCGGCCAAGCCGCCGGTCACCAGCATCTGCGCGCTGCCCAGGCCGAAGATAAAGTGGCGGATTACCCGAAGGCGCTCCCACGACAGTTCCAGCCCGATCATGAACAGCAAGAAGATGATGCCCAACTCGGCCAGACCGCGCGAGCCTTCGTCATTCACCATCAGCCCCAAACCGGCCGGACCAACCACGCTGCCCGCCACCAGATAGCCCAAGACAGGGCTGATCCGCAGCCGGTGGCACAGGGGCGACACCAGCACGGCAATGGCTAGGAAGATCAACGCATCCTTGAAGATGCCATGGTCCAAAGGGGTAGCCTTTCGTTCAGAGGCCCTGTTCTAGACAAGGTCCCCCTCTCCGGGAATATAGGGAAAATGCTTATGTCTTGCAGATTTCTTCCCTTCCGGGCCTGGACATCCCCCGCCGTGGCCCTTACACCCGAGGAAGGAACACACGGGCGAGGGGTGCGCGGCGGTGATCGAGAGCATGAACGTAGCATTGCTGGTGTTGGCGGGGTTAGTAGCCGTCAGCATTTTCTCCAGCCTGCTGTCGTTCCGCATCGGCGCGCCGTTGCTGCTGGTCTTCCTTGGCGTCGGCATGCTGGCGGGCGAAGGCGGCATCGGCGGAATCAAATTCGACGATGCCGGCACCGCCTATATGATCGGCAGCGTGGCCCTGGCCGTGGTGCTGTTCGATTCCGGCTTTCATACGTCGCTTAAAAGCGTCCGCATGGCGGCGGCGCCGTCCATATCACTGGCCACCATCGGCGTTCTGCTGACCGCCTCCATCGTGGCGGTACCCGCCCATTACCTGCTGGACATGGGCTGGATCGAGGGCCTGCTGCTGGGTTCCATCGTCGCCTCCACCGATGCGGCGGCGGTGTTCTTCCTGCTGCGCGTGGGCGGCATCCATGTACGTGACCGCGTGCGCTCGATCCTGGAAATGGAGTCGGGGTCCAACGACCCCATGGCCATCTTCCTGACCCTGGTGCTGATCCGCTATCTGGTGGACCGCTCCAGCCATGTGGGGTTCGGCGGCTACGTCGCCTTGCATCTGGCGTTGGAATTCGGCATCGGCGCCATTGCCGGACTGGTGGGCGGCTTCCTGATCGTCCAGGCCATCAACAAACTGGGCATCGAACGCGGGCTGCTGCCCATAGCCGGGCTGGCCTTGGCGCTGATGCTGTTCGCCGCCACCTCGCTGGTGGGCGGCTCGGGCTTCCTGGCCGTCTATATCGCCGGACTGGTGGCCGGCAATTCGCGGCTGGTGGCGCCCCACACCATGCGCCGCTTCCAGGACGGCGCCATCTGGCTGGCCCAGATCGCCATGTTCCTGACCCTGGGCCTGCTGGCCAGCCCGTCCGAATTCCCGCCGCTGATCCTGCCCAGCCTGGCGGTGGCCGCCGTGCTGATCTTCGTCGCCCGGCCCCTGGCGGTGTGGGTGGGCCTGCTGCCCTTCCGCATGACGCGCAACGAAACCGCCTTCGTCTCATGGGTGGGCCTGCGCGGTGCCGTGGGTATCTTGCTGGCCATCCTGCCCATTATTTCGGGCATGGAGAACGGGCGGCTGTTCTTCAACGTCACCTTCCTGGTGGTGCTGGTGTCCCTGGCCCTGCAAGGCTGGACCATCGGCCCGGTGGCGCGCTGGCTGGGCCAAGTGGTGCCGCGCCGCATTGGCCCGGTGGAACGCATGGAATTGGAAATCCCCGGCGCCGCCCATGAATTGGTGGCTTACCGCATCGTGTCCAACTCGCTGGTGGCGCAAGGCCACAAGCTGCCGCGCTGGGCCATCCCGTCTTTGGTGGTGCGCGACCACCGCTCGCTGCTGGGCAGCAGCGTGTCGGACTTCAAACCGGGCGACATGGTGTGGCTGTTCGCCAAGCCCGAGCGAGTGCCCCAACTGGACCGCCTGTTCGCCAGCGCGGCGCCGGCAGCAGAAGCGGACCGTCAGTTCTTCGGCGATTTCCCGCTGGACCCGCGCGCCCGCATGGAAGAATTGAGCTTGATGTACGGCCTGCCCATCCCGCCCGAGGCGCGCGAAGTCACCGTGGGCCAATGGCTGGAATGGTCCCTGGGCGGCCATCCCGGCGTGGGCGACCGCTGCGCCTTGGGTGAGGTCGAGTTGATCGTGCGCGCGTTGTCGCCCGACGACACCATCAGTGAAATCGGCTTGGCCGCCGAGCCCACCCAAGTGGACAAACCCCGCCTGCCCTTCTTCCCCTCGGGCCGCGAGGTCAAGGAGCGGCTGCGGCGGGTGTTGCGAAGGGGTTAGTCGCTGGCCCGCACCGCTTCGGTGCGCTGCTGAAGGGCGGACAGCAATCCCTCGATGTCGCCGTTATTGGACCGCAGCACCGCCGAAAATTCCTGACGCATGGTTTCCACGGAACCGATGCCGTTGACCAGCACGTCGGTGATGCGCCACTTGCCGTCGGGCTGAACCAGAACCCAGTCGATGCGCATGGGCTCGGTCTGACGGGCGGTGCTGGTGCTGTGGACGATGGTGCGGGTGTCCTCGACCGAGCTGTCGGTTACCGCCAGACCCGAGGCGACCTCGTCGAAGCGCTTGCCGTAGGCGGCGATCAGATAGCGCTCGAACTGTTCCAAATAGCGCCGCTGCTGGTCTTCGGTGGCCTTGGCCCAATGGCGCCCCAGGATGGCCTTGGGCGCCCCGGCGAAGTCGTAGGCGTCATGCAGCATGGCCCGGCTTTTCGCGCTTTTCTGATCGGGCGCCAAAGTGGTATCGGCGCGGATGCGCTTGGTCTCGGTGATGTACTGCTCGACGAAACCACGAGCGTCAGCCTCCATGGCGGCAGCGGGAAAAGCATGCCCGACCACAAGGGCAAAGATCAGGCTTCGGCACCAGCGCATGGACGAGATCCTCAATGGGGTTTTCGATCCGCACCATAACTCAAAAGTGGCGCGCCGCCACCTCACGCAAATGATCTAACTTTGCACGCCCACTCTGGCCGGTGGGCAATTGACCTCCTTGGGGCGGGGCTTGCCGGCTTGGGCCAGGACATAGCCGGCCACTCCGGCATGATCGGACAGGGATTGGCGGTATTGCAGCAAATTCAGGCCGCCGATATCGCGCGGTTCGTCAGCGAAGTCCACGCTGAGCAGCATGCCATTCCAGACGAAATGGTCGTAGGACGACACGTATTGGCCCTTGGAATTGACGCTGGATTTGACGTTCGGCGCCACCAAGGTGCCGGGCACGGCCTGTTCCAGATCGGCGAAGGCGCGATCGGTGGCGGGCAGATTCCAATCGCCGGCGATGACCACGCGCTCCACCACGCTGCCATCCGCCAAGGGGCGCGCGGCATAGAACTCGGCAACCTGGGCCATGGCGGCAACCTCCAGCCGGCGCGGCGCAGGACCCTTCTCGCCGAACACCGCATGGATGCCCACCAGCCAGTAGCGACCCCGATCCTTATCCTCGACGGCAATGCCGAAGGGCGGGCGGGCGAACGCCCCGTCCTCGTCGGGATAATCGGCACGGTCCAGCACCTTCACCGCCGCGTCCCGGGTCAGCACGGCGTAATATTCGCGATAGGTGCTTTTGCCCTTGGACGCACTGACCGAGGCGGTGAAGCCGGCAGGAGTCAGACGGGCCGGTTCGTCCGGGTCCATCACTTCCTGCAGGTTGACCACGTCGTAATCCTTGAAGATGGCCTTGAAGCCGTCACGCTTGGCGTCCCTGTACTCCGCTTGGCCGTGCCCCATGCGCAGGCCGTTTTGCGTCAGCATGCAGAAATCAGCCCAAGCCGGCGCCGCCAACGCGAGAAATACTACCGAAAGTACTGCACTTCGCATGACAAACCCCAACTATCAACGCATGCGCGCTGAAACTTACATTTCTAGCGTGCATTAAACAATAACCGCAGCACGCTCACATTGCACTAGGAACCCCACCCCCCGATCCGCCGTTCCCCATGAAGCACTGCACGGAGGTTCATCATGGCGGCGGAAGCAGGCGGCAAAGTAGCGGTCATTACCGGTGCGTCCTCTGGCATCGGCCGGGCGGCGGCACAGGCCTTCGCCCGCCAAAATTGGCGTTTGGTGCTGGCGGCGCGCAGCTTGCCAGCGCTGGAAATAGCGGCGCAGGAATGCACCGATGCGGGCGGCGAGGCGTTTCCATTCGCCTGCGACGTTACCCATTTCGATGATATCCGCGCCCTGGCGGAGGCTGCCAAGCAGCGTTACGGCCAGCTGGACGTATGGGTTAATGATGCCGGAGTGCATATGCTGGGGCGCTTCGAAGACCTGCCGCTGGAGGATTTCCGCCAGGTCATCGAGGTCAATCTGATGGGCACCGTCCATGGCTGCCGCGCCGCGTTACCGATTTTCCGGGCGCAAGGCCACGGCGTGCTCATCAACATCGCCTCCATGGCCGGCGCCATCGGCCAGCCCTTTGCCAGCGCCTATGTGGCAAGCAAATGGGCGGTGCGCGGCTTGTCGGAAGCGTTACGCATGGAATTGCTGGATGCTCCGGGCGTCCATGTGTGCACGGTGCTGCCGCCCAGCATCGACACGCCCCTGTTCCAGCACGCCGGCAACGTGGCCGGCCGCGCGGTTCAGCCGGTGCCGCCGGTTCACTCGCCCGAGGAGTTGGCCGACATCATCGTGTCGCTGGCGAGCAAGCCCGAGCGCGAGGTATTCATGGGCATGGGCCGTCTGGTCGCCGCCGCCCGCGCCGTGGCGCCCGCCGCCACCGAACGGCTGATGGCCCGCGCGGTCGCCAAGCGCCATTTCCAGCAAAGCACCAGCGGACGGTCACGGGGAAATCTGTATGCGCCCCAAACCGATTCGGGCCGCGCCACCGCCATAACGATCGCAGCAGCCGCACTGGTCGCGGTGCCCCTAGGGGTTTACGCGTGGCGCAGGATGCGGGGCCATAGCGCGTATGTGTGAGAGGGCGATGCCACCATCACCCCACCACCCGCTCTTCGCCCCACTTCGCCACGCAGGCCAGCAGTTCTGCCGGCTTGAACGGCTTGGCCAGATACGAATCCATGCCCGCATCCACGCAGCGTTCCATGTCGCCGGCCAGCACGTTGGCGGTCAGCGCGATGATGGGGGTGCGCGCCGCCGGGCCGGACAGGGCACGGATGCGCCGGGTGGCTTCGAAGCCATCCATTTCGGGCATATGCACGTCCATCAGCACCACGTCGAAGCGCCCCTCGGCCATGGCCTTCACCGCCTGCGCGCCGTCTTCCACCGTGGTGACCACGTGGCCGGCCTTGCCCAGGACCCGTTCGGCGACGATGCGGTTGACCGCGTTGTCTTCGGCCAGCAGCACCGCCAAGGGGCGGGTTGCGGGAACCAGGACAGGCGGCGCGGCCAACAGCACCGGACCATCCGCGTCGTCGAACGGCAGGGTGAACCAAAAGCGCGAGCCACGCCCGATTTCGCTGTCCACGCCGATCTCGCCGCCCATCAACTCCACCAGCCGCTTGGAAATGGCGAGCCCCAGCCCGGTGCCGCCGAAGCGGCGCGAGATGGATGAATCGGCCTGACTGAACGAGGTGAACAGCAGCGGGCGGGCTTCCACCGGGATGCCGAT
>JACMLB010000123.1 GCA_014379805.1 Rhodospirillales bacterium
CAAAGTTGGCCCCGATCTTGCCCAGAATGACCGCGACGCCCCCGGTCATGTATTCGCAACCGTTCGATCCGCAGCCTTCGATCACTACCTGCGCGCCGGAATTGCGCACGGCGAAGCGTTCACCGGCCTGTCCGGCAGCAAACAGTTTGCCCGCCGTGGCGCCGTACAGCACGGTGTTGCCGATGATGGTGTTCTCGTTGGACTTCAGCGGGCTGGAGACCGGCGGGCGGACCACGATGGTGCCGCCGGACAGGCCCTTGCCCACGTAGTCGTTGGAATCGCCGAACACGTCCAGCTTCAGGCCTTGGACGGCAAAGGCGCCCAGGCTTTGTCCGCATGATCCGCGCAGGCGCACGGTGATGTGGCCGGGGTTCAGGCCGGTCATGCCATATTTCTTGGTGATCTTGTGGCTCAGCTTGGTGCCGATGGCGCGCTGCACGTTGCGCACGTTATAGGTCAGCTGCATCTTTTCGCCGCCCTCAAGGGCCGGGCGGGCGTCCTTGATGATCTGGGCGTCCAGGGTTTCGGGCACCTCGTTGCGCTCTTCCTGGGTGCAATAACGGGCGTGGCCGCCGGCATCGGCCTGGGCCAGCAGCGGGTTCAAATCCAAATCGTCCAGATGGGCGGCGCCACGGCTGACCTGATGCAGCAGATCGGTGCGGCCGATGATCTCGTTCAGGCTGCGCGCGCCAAGCGAGGCCAGGATTTCGCGGACCTCCTCGGCGATGAAGCTGAACAGGTTCACCACCTTGTAGGGGCTGCCGGTGAACTTGGCCCGCAACGCCGGGTCCTGGGTGCACACGCCGACAGGGCAGGTGTTGGAGTGGCACTGGCGCACCATGATGCAGCCCAGGGCGATCAGGCTGGTGGTACCGATGCCGAATTCCTCGGCGCCCAGCATGGCGGCGATGACGATGTCGCGGCCCGTCTTCAGGCCGCCATCGGTGCGCAGCTTGACCCGGTGACGCAGGCGGTTGAGCGTCAGCACCTGATGGGCTTCCGACAGACCCAGTTCCCACGGCAGGCCGGCGAATTTGATGGAGGTCTGCGGGCTTGCCCCGGTGCCGCCCACATTGCCGGAAATCAGGATAATGTCGGCCTTGGCCTTGGCGACACCGGCGGCGATGGTGCCGATGCCCGACCGCGACACCAGCTTCACCGTCACCTTGGCCGCAGGATTGATCTGCTTGAGGTCGTAGATCAGCTGGGCCAAGTCTTCGATGGAATAGATGTCGTGGTGCGGCGGCGGGCTGATCAGCATGACGCCGGGGGTGGCGTGGCGCAGCTTGGCGATCTCCACCGTGACCTTGAAGCCGGGCAATTGGCCGCCCTCGCCGGGCTTGGCGCCCTGGGCCACCTTGATCTCGATCTCGCGGCACATGTTCAGGTATTCGGCGGTGACGCCGAAGCGGCCCGAGGCGATCTGTTTCACCGCAGAATTGGCGTTGTCGCCATTGGGGCGCGGACGATAGCGCTCGCGGTCCTCGCCGCCTTCACCCGACACCGACTTGGCGCCAATGCGGTTCATGGCGATGTTCAGGGTGCCGTGGGCCTCGGGCGACAGGGCGCCCAGGGACATGCCCGGGGTCAGGAAGCGCTTCCTGATCTCGGTGATGCTTTCCACCTCGTCGATGTTGATGGCGGCGGCAGTGGGCTTGAAGTCCAACAAATCACGGATGGTGATGGGCGGCAGCCGGCGCATCCCGTCGGAGTACTTCTTGTAGATGGAGTACGAATCGCTGGCGCAGGCGGTCTGCAGGGTGTGGATCAGGGTGCCGTCGAAGGAATGGGCCTCTTGGCCCCGGCGGAAGCGGTAGAAGCCGCCCACCGGCAGGACGGCGGCATCCACACCGAAGCCGGCGGTGTGCTGGGCGATGGTGGTCTTTTCCACGCCGTTCAGGCCGATGCCGGAAATGCGGCTGGTCATGCCGGGGAAGAACTCGCCCACCAGGGACCGCGACAGGCCGATGGCTTCGAAATTATAGCCGCCGCGATAGCTGCTGATGACCGAAATACCCATCTTGGACATGATCTTCAGCAGGCCCTGGTCGATGGCCTTCTTGTAGTTGCGCACGCCCTCTTCCAGGGTCAGGCCGGGGAACAGGCCACGGCGCCAGCGGTCGGCGATGGCTTCCTGGGCCAGATAGGCGTTCACCGTGGTCGCGCCCACGCCGATCAGCACGGCGAAGTAATGCACGTCCAACGCTTCGCCTGAACGCACGTTCAGGCTGGTCCAAGTCCGCAGGCGCTCGCGCACCAGATGGGAGTGAACGCCGCCCGCCGCCAGGATCATGGGCAGGCCGACGCGGTTGTCGCCGATGGCCTTGTCCGACAGGATCAGATGGGTGCAGCCGGCGCGCACGGCCTCTTCCGCCTCGCGCCGCACGCGGGTCAGGGCGTCGCGCAGGGCGTGTTCACCCGCCGGGTCAAAGGTGCAGTCGATTTCCGCCGCCGCCTTGCCCATGTAGCGGCGCATGGCCTCGAACTCGGCGTTGGACAGAACCGGGGTGTCCAGCGCCAGCACGTCGCACTGGGTCTCGTGCTCGTCCAGGATGTTGCCCAGATTGCCCAAGCGGGTGCGCAGGGACATGACCCGCGACTCACGCAAAGAATCGATGGGCGGATTGGTGACCTGGCTGAATTTCTGGCGTAAGAAGCAGTGCAGGCCGCGATGAT
>JACMLB010000124.1 GCA_014379805.1 Rhodospirillales bacterium
ACGGTGGAGCCGGTGGACGGCCAGGGGCGTCCCATGCGGGCGGGCGAGCGCGGCGTGCTGTCGCAGGCACCGGGCGCCCCCGGCGCTTTTCTGGCTCATTGGAATACCCCCGTCGCGGCGCGGTCGCGCCTGCCCTCGGGCTGGCTGATGACCGGCCAATTGGGCAGCCGCGATTTGGATGGCTATCTGTGGCCCGAGCCCTTGGCGCTTGAAGACGGCATCATCGTCATGGATGGGCTGCGGGTGTCCCTGGACGAGGTTCAGGCGGCGCTGGCCTGGCATCCCAAGGTGGCTGCCGCCGCTGTTCTGGAGTTGGACCCGGGTGAGATCAAGGCATTCGTGGTGCCCGCGCCGGGCCTGACCGGCGATGTGCAATTGGCCCGCGAGCTTCAGGCCTTCGTCGCCAATCGCCGCGCCGGTCATGAGGTGCCGCGCCGCGTGGAATTCGTCGATGCCTTGCCCACGAACCAGGACGGCGCCGTCGCCCGTGAGCAACTGGTCAGCCGGCCGATCCGGCTGGATGGTCCGTCAATAACCGATCGCCCGGTGCTGTCCCAGCGATAGCACCAAGCGCGCCTTACGCTGAGTTTGGAGGAAGAAGCATGGACGTCGAGCGTGAACTGAAGACGGGCATTGCTCACCAGGAATCAGGGGCGCTCGCCGACGCCGCACGATGCTACAAGACCGTTCTGACGTTCGATCCCGAAAACGTGGACGCCCTCTATTTGATGAGCGTGCTGGCCACCACCGCCGGCGATCCGCAATTTGCCGTGCAATTGGCGGGGACGGCGGTCGCTCTCCAGCCTGATTATTTTGCCCCTTATCTCAGCCTTGGGAACGCCCTTCAGGCGCTCGGCCAAGCTGAGCAGGCGGTTGACGCGTTTGATCAGGCCATTGCCCTCAACCCCGCCTCGGCAGAAGCGTTCTGTAATGTCTCCAGCGCGCTGAACGAGGTGGGCCGGCATGAGGATGCCCTGGACGCTGCGACTCAGGCACTGGTGCTGAACCCCAATCTGGTCGAAGCCACCAATAATTTCGGTAATGCTTTGCTGGCCTTGGGCAGCCCGGGTGAGGCGCTGGAATGCTACGCTAAGGTGCTGTCATCCGCCCCCGAGCATGCCGCCGCTTGGTTCAATCAGGGAAATGCCTTTTTCGAACTGGGCGAATTTGACAACGCCGCCGATTCCTTCCTGCGCTCTATCGAATTGGAGGATGGTGCCGGGAAACATTACAATCTGGCCAATGCACTGTATGCCCAGGGAAATTTGGAGCAGGCGGCAATCTCGTATTGCGACGTCATCGAGCGTGACTTCGGCTCCATGGACGCCCGGATCAATCTGGCGGTGGTCCTGCGCGAGATGGACCGCGTGGACGAGGCCGAGGGCATGCTGAGGGAAGCGTTGGAAATCGCCCCCGAGGATGTCGACGCGCATTTCAATCTTTCTTTGGTCCTGTTGCAGCAAGGCCGCCTGAGCGAGGCGTGGCCGGAATATGAATGGCGCTGGCGCCAACCGGTATTCATGGCCCTGGATCGCGGGTTCTCGCAGCCCCGCTGGGGCGGTGCCGCGCAGGCCGACGCGACCTTGCTGGTTCATGTGGAACAAGGGTTCGGCGACGCTATCCAATTCGTTCGCTTCATCTCCCAGGCTGCCCAACGGGTGGGGCGCGTGGTTCTGGAATGCCGGCCCGAGCTTGAAGACTTGTTTGCATCGGTTGCGGGCGTGGATCAGGTCGTCGCGTGGGGCGACCCATTGCCCGATTTCGACCTTCACATTCCGTTGATGAGCCTGCCTCTGGTCCTTGGTGTAAGCCAGGACGTCCTGCAGCCTTACCTGGCGGTCCCGCCGGGTGCAGGCGATTTCGCCGATGTCGGCAAGGCCGGGGGATTGAAGGTCGGTGTCGCCTGGGCGGGCAAGATGAGCCGGCGGGACAGTGTCCAAAGGGCATGCACTGCTGCGGATATCCTGCCGCTATTGGCGGTGCCCGGCCTTTCGATTTTCACTCTGCAGGTGGGCGTGGCGGCTGAGGATTTGCGCGTGTTCGGCAGCGGCGTTACCGATCTTTCGCCTCGGCTAAAAAGCTTCGCCGACACGGCTGCGGCCATTGCGGAACTGGACGTGGTCATCACGGTGGACACGGCCGTGGCCCATCTTGCCGGCGCCTTGGGCAAACCGGTCTGGGTCTTGCTGTCCAAGCCAAGCAACGGTGTGATGTGGCTGGGCGGAAGGGATGCGCAATGGTATCCGTCTGCCCGGATTTTCCAGCAGCCAAGCCAAGGTGATTGGGCAGGGCTGCTTCAGCAGGTCGTTCGGGAGCTCGCGTCTCCGCCTAAGGTATAGGGTGGGCTATACCAGTGGACGGTGCTGTTTAACATTCGTTAACAACCCTGTGCTTAATATCTACCATTGATGGTCGTAACGGGCTCGGGAAACGAGTGTTGCGGCTTCCAGAAGCGCTGACCGTCGGATTGGCGCATTGGAGGAATTGGTAGATGGATAGCGTCACTCTCTCCAGCGCCGTTCGGACAAATTTGTTGTCGCTGCAAAAGACCGGCGACTATGTGAACCGCACCAATAACCGTCTCTCCACCGGCCTGCGTGTGTCGTCGGCGATTGATGACGCGGTAAACTATTTCCAGGCAAAGGCTCTGAGCGATCGGGCCGGCGATCTTGGTGCAAAGAAGGAGGCCGTCGATCAAGCCGTCAGCGCGGTCAAAGGCGCCATGGGTGGTCTGGAATCGGTTGAAAAGATCCTTTCCCAGATGAAGGGTGTGGCACTCAGCGCCAAATCCGCGAGCGATGTTGATCGCGTTGAGTTGGCGAGCCAGTTCAATTCGTTGGCGACTCAGATCAATAATCTGGTCAATGACACGACTTACCAGGGCCTTAATTTGATCGGCGGCACTGCTGCGAGCCTGAAGGTTGAGTTTTCGGAAAAGACCTCTGCCGTTCTTACCATCAAAGGTGTGGACGTTAAGACTGCCAAACTGAAGGGCTTTGCTGTCGCTGCTTCGGTGGCGGCCACGGCCACCGCTGGCAAGAAATGGAGCACCGTCAGCTCGGCGGTCTCTTCCCTTGATGCCGTCGTCAAGGCGCTGGACAGCGCCATTGCGACGGTCCGATCGAACGTCAAGGCCCTGGGCGGTAATGTTGCTTTGCTGCAGACCCGTTTGGACTTCACGAAGAATTATGTGAACACCCTCAAGGAAGGTTCGGAGAAACTCACTCTGGCCGACCTGAATGAGGAAGGCGCAAATCTGGTCTCGCTGCAGACCCGTCAACAGCTTGGCATCCAGGCGCTGTCCTTTGCCGGTCAGCAAGAGCAGGGCGTGTTATCGCTGCTCCAATAGGCTTTGGCTAATCCGGATAGTACTTAGACTCCGCGCGTGAAGCGCGGGGTCGGGGTTGCGTTGATTTCAGCCGCGTGCAGTCATGACTGCCATCCCCCCAAGACGAAAATCCCCCGAGTCGAATCTGGTTGAGGGGCTTCTCTCTTTCGGGTAAACTACTTCCACAGTGCGATACCAAACTATCGCTGACACTGGGTGCTAAAGGCTACTTCAGTACAGTGAATAGGCACTCTGCCTTTATCGTTGTGGTAAAGGCAGTGGTTCATCGATCCAGAAAGGATTCGTGCCATGGCTGATAACGTCACTCTCTCTTCCGCGGTCCGTACCAACCTGCTCTCCCTGAACAAGACGGCCGATTCGGTGAATCGGACCAACTCTCGTCTGTCCACGGGCTTGAAGGTTGCTTCGGCGGTCGACGACGCTGTCGCGTACTTCCAGGCTAAAGGCCTGAGCGACCGCGCTGGCGATTTGACCTCGCGTAAGGAATCGATCGATCAGGCTGTCAGCTCGGTCAAGAGCGCCATCGGCGGTCTTGAATCGGTTGAAAAGATCCTCACCCAGATGAAGGGTGTGGCGCTCAGCGCCAAGTCCGCAACCGACGCTGACCGTACTGAGCTGGCCTCCCAGTTCAATACACTGGCGACCCAGCTCACCAACTTGGTCAACGATACGTCCTATCAGGGTCTCAACCTGGTCAACAGCACCGCTGCTAGCCTCAAGGTTGAGTTCTCGGACAAGACCGCTGCCGTGCTTACCATTAAAGGTGTGGACGTGCGGAGCAGCAAGCTCAAGGGCTTGGCTGTCGCTGGGTCGGTGGCGGCGACTGCCGCTACCGATAAGAAGTGGAGCGCCGTCAGTGCGAAGGTTTCTTCACTCGATGCCATCATCAAGAAGCTCGACAGTGCTATCTCTACGGTTCGTTCGAACGTTAAGACCCTGGGTGGTAACGTGGCTCTGCTGCAGACCCGCTTGGACTTCACCAAGAACTACGTGAATACCCTGAAGGAAGGTTCGGACAAGCTCACCCTGGCCGACCTGAACGAAGAAGGTGCAAACCTGGTGTCTCTGCAGACTCGTCAGCAGCTCGGCATCCAGGCGCTGTCCTTCGCCGGTCAGCAAGAGCAGGGCGTGTTGTCGCTGTTCCGCTAACCATCACTGGTATGCGATCAACGGGCGAAAGGGGAAACCCTTTCGCCCGCTTTTTTTTGTTCATCACGGATTGGCGGGCACGGCGGTCAAATTTGGCAGAATATTTGAACCACGGAGACACAGAGGCACGGAGATATCTGTCAAACGGTTCCAGCTATCCGCTTGCTTACGCGTCTTCCAGAAGCATCAGCAGCGAGCGCCCATAACTGCTCTTGGCGACCTTCTCACAGGCGGCGCGGAATTGGGTGCGGTCCATATAGCCCATGCTTAGAGCGATTTCCTCGGGGCAGGAAATCTTCTGCCCGATGCGTTCTTCTACCGCCTTGACGAACATCGACGTTTCCAGCAGCGCGTCGGCGGTGCCGGAATCGAACCATGCGGTGGAGGCGTCCAAAAACGCGACAGTCAGCCGCCCCTGATCCAGGTAGGCTCGATTGACATCGGTGATTTCCAGCTCGCCGCGGGGCGAAGGGCAGATGTTTTTGGCGATCTGCACCACATCGGCGTCATAGAAATACAGGCCCGGGACCGCCCAATGGCTTTTGGGGTTTTGCGGCTTTTCTTCGATGCTGGTCACGGTCCCGGCGGCGTCCATCTCCAGAATGCCGAAGGCGCTGGGATTGGCCACCCGATAGCCGAAAACTGTGGCTTTGCCGGTCACCGCCGACGCATTTTGCAGCAACTGGCTCAGCTCGCTGGAATAGAAGATGTTGTCGCCCAAAGCGAGGGCGACGGGCGTGTCGCCAATAAACTTTTCGCCCAGCAGAAAGGCTTGGGCGATGCCGTCCGGACTGGCCTGTTCACAATAGCTCAGTGCAATGCCCCACTGGCTGCCGTCACCCAGCAGCTTCTGGAATTGCGGCAGATATTCGGGGCTGGAGATCAGTAAGATGTCCTGGATACCGGCCTGCATCAGGGTGGACAGCGGGTAATAGACCATGGGCCGGTCATAGACCGGCAACAGCTGCTTGCAGGTCACGCTGGTCAACGGCCCCAGCCGGATGCCCGAACCGCCGGCAAGAAGGATGCCCTTGCGGCGCACGCCCACTGGTTTGGCTTTTCCGTGCCCCAATCTTGCCCCCTGCTAGTCGACGGGTTGTGCGACGCGGCCTAGCCCCTGTCGCGCGCCCACGGTCATCCCCGCCTTATCCTTGGTGCGAATATGCAAGCACCAAGCGGAATTGTCCAAATACCACCTTACGGTGGTGCGCAGGCCTTTTTCCAGGTCCATGGTCGGGGTCCAGCCCAATTCGGCGGTAGCCAGCCCATAATCCACCGCATAGCGCAGGTCATGGCCCGGCCGGTCGGCCACATGGGTGATCAGCCGGTCATGGGGGGCGCCCGCCGGGTGGAATTCGTCCAACAGGGCGCACAGCCGGCGCGCCAGCGCCAGATTGGCCATGGGGGCATTGCCGCCGAAATTGTAATTGCTGCCGGGCCGTCCGCGTTCCAGCGCGGCGATCATGCCGGTGACGTGATCGTCCACGTACAGCCAGTCGCGCACATTCAAGCCTTGGCCGTAAATGGGGATCGGCTGCCCGGCCAGGGCGGAATGGATCACCATGGGGATCAGCTTTTCCGGATACTGATAGGGGCCGTAATTGTTGGAGCAGTTGGTGATGATTACGGGCAAGCCATAGGTGTGGAACCAGGCGCGGGCGAAGTGATCCGCCGCCGCCTTGGACGCCGAATAGGGCGAGGTGGGTGCGCGCGGGGTCGTTTCGGTGAAGCGGTCGTCACCCTCCAGGGCCAGGCTGCCATAGACCTCGTCGGTGGAGACGTGCACGAAACGGAAGTCGGTCTTGGCCGCCGCCTCCAAATCCTGCCAGTACTCCTGAGCCGCCTGCAGCATCACCACGGCGCCCACCACATTGGTCTGCACGAAAGGCATGGGGCCGTCGATGGAGCGGTCCACATGGCTTTCCGCCGCCAGATGCAGAACCCCGTCCGGCCGGAATGCCTGGAATGCGGCACGCACCGCCTCGCCATCGGTGATGTCCGCGTGCACGAAGGAATAAAGCGGGCTGTCCGCCACCTCGGCCACCGTGGACGGGTCGCCGGAATAGGTCAGCTTATCAAGGTTCAGGACCCGGTGCCCATGGCGCACCAGGCGCCGCACCAAAGCGGAACCGATAAAGCCGGCGCCACCGGTGACGAGTAATTTCATGGGGTCCCCTTCGAGGAACGGACGGCGGTGATCCCAGAGCCCGCCATTTGCGACGATACCAACAAGCGTAGTCTAGCGCAAATCTGGATAGGTCGTCTTAGATCGCCCATTAGAGTGGCTGGTCTGTTTTTTATTTCGCATGCACATTCGAATACTGATCGCCCGTTCAGTCATTGGATCGGCAGCGCGCCGGGTTGCCCAGCGCCAGCATATCGGGGCCGATGTCGCCATAGACCACGGCGGCTGCGGCGATGCGGCTGCGGGCGCCGATGGCCGCGTGCGGCGTTACCACGGCGCCCGACCCCAGCAATACTTCGCGGTCCAAGCGAACCCAGCCGTTCAGCACGGTATGGGGAGACAGGGTGCTGGCCTCGCCCAGGCGGCAGTCATGGCCGATGGCGGCATGGGTGTTGACCAGCACATGTTCTGCCAGCACCGCATGGGGCGCAACGCTGGCGAAGGGGGCGATGATGCAGCCTTGGCCCAGCACGGCATTGCCGGCCACATAGGCGCGCGGATGCACCAATGTGGCGAAGCGGGCACCGCGCGCGCTCAGCTGTGCCGCCAATCGGGCGCGGGCGGCGGGGTCGCCGATGGCGAGGATCAGGCGCTGGCCGTCGCGTGGCTGGTGGTCGCGGATAGTGCCCAGGACCGGCAGCGGGCAGCCGTGCAGATCGGGCGCGCCGTCATCGAGAAAACCCGTGGGCGGGAAGGCGAGAAGGCCGGCGGCATGGGCTTCGGCCGCATAGGCGGCGACCTCGCGGCCAAAGCCGCCGGCACCGACGATGAGAAGCTGGACGATCTCGGGCATGCTTGGCCCCTTACATGACCATGCCGCCATCGACGCCCAGCACTTGTCCGGTCACATAGCTGGCCTCATCCGAGGCGAGGAAAGCGATGACGCGGGCAACTTCGGCGGGGTCGGCGGCCCGGCCCAGGGGAATGCTGGACACGTGGGCGGCATGAATGGCGGGGTCGAGATGGGCGATCATGTCGGTGGCGATATAGCCAGGGGCGACGGCGTTGACGCGGATGCCGTCGGCGGCCAATTCCTTGGCGGCAGACAATGTGGCGCCGATCAGGCCAGCCTTGGTGGCGGCATAAACCGACTGGCCGGCACCGCCGCGCAGCCCGACGATGGACGATAGGTTGACGATGCTGCCCGCGCGTTTGCGGCGCATCAGCCGCGCCGCCGTCTGCATGACCTCCAGCGCGCCGATCAAATTGACCTGCACCGCCCGCGACATGCCGTCGGCGGGAATCATTCCCAGGCGCCAGTCGGCCAGCACCCCGGCATTATTAACCAGGACGTCCAGACGTTTGAACCGGGCATACAGTGTTTTGAACAGGGCGCTGACTGCGTTCGGGTCGGCAACATCGGCGGGCACGGCCAGACAGTCTGTGCCGAAGCGGTCGTGAAGCTCCGCCGCCAGCGACTCCACATCGGGGGCCGATAGGCCGTTGAGCGCCAAAGCGGCGCCGCGCTCGGCCATCAGCTCGGCGGTGGCACGGCCTATGCCGCGTGACGCGCCGGTGATGAGAACGACACGGCCTTCAAACGGTCTGTACGCCATGCGCCGCCAAAATCTCCAGGGCCTTTGAGAAGCTGGACAGGTCGATGATCTGTTCGGTTTCCAGCATCAAGTCGAATTCGGTCTCCAGCGCCGCCACCAGCCGCATATGTCCGACTGAGTCCCACTCCGGCACCGCGCGGTAGGCTAAACCTGGTATCTCGCAGTCGGGCGGAAGCTCCAGACTGTCGCGAAACACTTGTATAAGGCGGCTTTCAATCGTCATCGCTTGGGTAAGCCTATCGCTTTTCTCAATATCCGTAACTAGTATATGCGGTGAATTTTGCCAAAGCAATTAGCCGCCGGCGGAGGAATTGTGACGCAAGCGTGTTCCCCTGGCGCGATCATTTCGGTGAGCCGCCCGTCTCTGCCCACAGCCGATAAATTGATGCCTTGGCTGCAGCGCATGGATGCGGCCCAAATCTACGCCAATAATGGACCGCTCTGCCGGTTGTTCGCGGATGGGCTTGCCCAATTATACGGTGCCCCCGACGGCGTCGTGCGGCCAGTGGTCAGCGGCACTGCGGGCCTGACCGTGGCGCTGCTGGCCCAAGGTGTCGTGCCGGGCGGCTTGTGCATGTTGCCGTCCTGGACCTTCGTCGCCACCGGCCATGCCGCCCGTGGCGCCGGGCTGATTCCCTGGCTGGTGGATGTGGATGAAGACAGCGGCATGCTGACCCCCCATATGGCCGAGGCGTTTCTGCTTGAAGCACCGGGGCCGGTGGCGGCGGTCATGCCAGTAGCGCCGTTCGGCGCGCCCTTTCCCTATGAGGCGTGGGAGGCGTTCCACCAGCGCACCGGTATTCCCGTGGTCATCGACGCCGCCGCCGCCTTCGACACCGTGCGGCCGTGCTCGGTCCCAGCCGTGGTCAGCCTGCATGCCACCAAGCTGTTCGGTGTTGGCGAGGGTGGCTTCGTCACCTGCACCCAGCCCGAGCTCATGCGCAAGATCGAATGCGCCGGCAATTTCGGCTTCTATGGCAGCCGCATCGCCACCGTGCCAGCGTGCAACGGCAAGATGAGCGAACTGCACGCCGCCGTCGGCCTGGCCGGCTTGGCGGAATGGCAGGCGCGCCGGCAAACACTGGCGACCCTTTGCGGCAGTCTCGCGACGGCTTTGTCCGGGGTGCCGCATGTGCACCTGCAGCCGGGCTGGGGGCGTGACTGGATCAGCGCCACCTGTGTTGTCCGCCTGAGTGTCTGCACCGCCACGGTCGAGGATGTTCTCGCCGAGGCGGGCGTCGAGACCCGGCGCTGGTGGGGTGACGGGTTGCATGCCCAGCCGGCCTTCGCCCAATGCCCGCACACCGCCCTGACCGTGGGCGAGCGGCTGGCGGGCAGCACCCTTGGCCTGCCGTGCCATCTTGACTTGACGCCCATGGACATCGAGCGCGTCGCCACCGCTCTGCGCCACGGGGTGCAGGCGGGGAAATGAATAGCCCTACCTCTGAGCGCAAACGATTAGGGCGATAGGTCTATTGTGCGATCGGGTTTCATGTTCCGTTAAGAGTATGGACCTAATCTATCGGTGCGCCGACCGTGCGCCTGCAGACTCGGAGAGAGCAAATGACTTACCGGAATACCGGTGGCTATCGGAGCGCCCCCGGTGGGTACCGTACAATTCCCGCTGGTGGCAACCCGCGCGAAACCGAGGCTTGGGCGTTGACAGAAGCCGCTCGGCGTATGGCCGACGCGAAGACCCGCGTGCACGATGGGGATGATTTCCTTAATGCAGTGCGTCTGAACTGGCGCCTGTGGACCATCTTCCAGGCGTCCTTGGCTGAAGTGGATTGTCCGTTGCCGGCCGAGATCCGTGCCAACATGCTGTCGCTCAGCAATTTCGTCGACAAAACTTCCGTGGATATCCTGGCCGAACCCCAGGCGCAAAAGGTCGACATCCTGATCAGCATCAACCGCAACATTGCGGCAGGGTTGTTCTCTGCGACTCAACCCGGGGGCGCTGATGCCGGCCTGGCTGTAACCGACCAGAACGTTTGATCCGCGATAAAGAGGGTTTCCATGACTGAGGATGTGAAACGCAGTTCCGTCGGCGTGCTTGCCGCCGTCGCAGCTGAATTGGACGCGGGAAACATTCTGGGGGCCATCAAGGTCGCGGAAGGCGCCGTTGGCATAGCCGACCAGCAACTGGATGCTCTTGCAGCCATTGCAGCCCTGGCATTCCGTCAAGGCAATGTGACGAACGCCATCAATATTCTTGGTACCATTGTTGATCAATGCGGTAAGAATTCCGACGTTCCGGAAGCTCTCGCGGTGCTGCATTGCATGGCCGGGCAGGTGACCGATGCCTTGTATTATGGCAAATTGGCAACGGTGGTGAAGCCGGACGGGCGGTTGATCCCTTTGTTCGGTTCGACCTTCCCTAATTTTGCCGACGCTTTTCTCCGCATCGAGGATAGGCCGTTCTTCCGCAAAGCGGTCATCGCATTTGACGCGGGGCATTCCGACGCTGCAATCCATGAGCTTGAGCAGCATCTGCAAGCCTTCGCGGGCGACGTGGAAGCGCTTGATCTCTACGCGAACGCTTTGGCCCATCTTGGGCGCTACCGCGAAGCCGTGGGGATCTTGCAGACCGTCATGACGGTTGGCGGACATTCGGCGACGCTGCTCAGCCGGCTGGGGCGCAACCTTGTGGCCCTGGGCGCATTCGATGCCGGCATCGCGTGCCATCGGGCGGCTTTGGCGCGTGCGCCCAAAGCCACCGCATTGTGGGCCGCTTGCGTGCTGGATTGGGAGTATTCGCCTTGGGGACAAAGTGATGCGCGTCAGCAAGCCGTGGACGGCCTGCTGGGGGCGCTTGCCGCCGCTGCGCCGAAAACCACCCGCAAGCCGCGTCAGGCGGCTGAGAAGGCAATTCTCACCATTGGTCTGCTGTGCGGTCCAGGCAATGATGGCGACATCAAGGAAATGATCGGGCGTCTTGCCGCGAGTTTCGATCGGGGCACCACGGAAATCGTCGGGTTCGGTCCGGGCGAGTTGGACGATGCCAGCAACATCTCTTGGCGGGGAACTTTCAACCGTTGGCGCAACATTGCCAATGTGGATGAACTCACCCTTTCGGCTTTGATCCGGGGCGAAGGTGTGGACGTCATCGTCGACACCGAAGGTCTGCTCGCCAATGACCGCCACGGCTTGTTCCAACGGCAATGCGCGCCGCTGCAATTCACGTGGCTGAATATGCCCCAGGGCTTCGCCGTGCCGGGCGCCCATGGCAGTTTGGCGTGGGATGCGGAAACGGGATGCGGTCCGTTGCTGTTGTCCATTGCCGGCGCCGGTAATAGCAAGTTGCCGGCCATCGTCCAAGGCTCGGTGACCTTTGGCGCAGACGTCAATCTGGCCGAGCTTAATGCGGAACTGGTTCGGGCGTGGGCGACCATTCTTTTGGCCGTGCCAGATTCGAAATTGGTGCTGCTTGACCGTGGTTTCTCCAACGATGTGGCCGCGACGGAACAACTGATCGAATTGTTCGGAAGCTTCGGTGTTGCGCACTGCATCGACGTTGTTCCCGCTGATGTGGACCAGGCTTTTTCCGGCGTCGATATTGCGTTGGCTCCCTTCCCGGTGGCGCGTGTCCATCCCTATGGCCGTGCGTTGTCGCAGGGCGTTCCGGTCATTGCCTATGGCGGTCTGGTGGCGGGCGCAGTGGCGGCAACCGGGGTGGCTGTCGAGCGAATGATCGCCGCCGATGTGGAAGACTACGTGGCCAAAGCACAGCAATGGGTTGATGACCTTGACGCGCTTGCAGCGTTCCGCACCGAGACCCCGGCCAAGGTCGCCGCCTCGGCGGTGTTCCAGCCTGCGTTGTTCGCGCGCGCATGGGAGCAGATGTTCAAGGCACGCAAGGCCGCCTTGGCCGCCATCCCGGCAGGGTGAAAGCAGTACCGACCATGAATGCAGCCGGGCTTTTCCAATGCAATCTTGATGCGCTCGCTGCGCATTGCCCAAGCGTTCACGCTCAAATTCTGGGCATTACCAGTCCGGTCAGTTCGGCCATCTCAAAGGACGGCGAAAAGGTCGATATCGATCTTGGTGGCGGCAACACTCTGTATGCAGGGAATGCCCCTCAGGAGACGGCCGAGCAGGTAAAGAACTACCTGCTTAAGCCGGTTCAAATCGGCTACGCGCTGCCCGAGGACAACAACTATGACAGCCTGATTTCGCGCGCTATCCACCAGGGGCTGGTGGATAGCCTTGTGCGCCGGGGTGTGGATGAGTTGCCGCTTAAGCCGGTCGGGCGCACCGGCTACGCGTTCATTTTGGGGGTGGGGCTTGGCTACCACTTGCCGCTGTTGTTGGAGAGTTTGACGGCACGCCACTTTGTCGTGTGCGAGCCTTTTGCCGAATTTCTGCTGGCATCCATGGATGTCGTTGATTGGGACGCGTTGATCAAGCGTTGCGCAGAGTTGGGCAAGACGTTGGATATCGTGTGTGCCAGTTCGGTTGACGAATTATTCGGCGGAGTTGGCGGCACAATCGGAAAATATGGCAAGGCCAAGCTGGATGGTTCTTATTTCTACGAGCATTATCCGCTGTGGATACTGCAGGAATTGCGCCGCCGGCTGGTGAATGAACTGCCGCGTCAAATGATTTCGCTCGGCTATTTCGAAGACGAGCGGAAGATGTTGCGCAATACGTCGGTTAATTTGAAAGCCAACGCCTTTCGCGTTATGGACGGGATGAGTTTTCGGCTACGTGGCGATGTCCCGGTCCTTCTGGTGGGGGCGGGCCCGTCCATCGATGACTGCATCGATACAGTGCGAGAATTGAAAGACCGCGCAATCGTCATTTCCTCGGGTACAGCGCTTCAGGTGTGCCTGAAGAACGGTATCATCCCCGATTTCCATACCGAGATTGAAAACACCTACAATATTTATCTTAAGCTGAAGCATATTCTCGATGAGAATAAGCATCTCTTCCCGGATGGTAAATTCAAGGGTATCCGCTTGGTCGGGTCTGCGACACTTAACCCACAAGTGGCGCCTTTGTTTGAGGATGTTTATTTCTTTTTCCGAGAAGTTGTCTGCTCAACGACCAGTTTTGGTCGTGATTTCCGCCCCATGAACGGTGTGGCCCCAACGGTCGCCAATACGTCCGTGTCGGTGGCCGCCCGACTGGACTTCGGCGACATTTATTTATTCGGCTTCGATTGTGGATGGCGGGACGACACTGCCCACCACACCAAAGAGTCCATCTATTACACGGCGGATTGCTTCAAAGCGGCTCGCATGACTGGAGACTTGACCTATCCGGGAAATTTCGGCGGGATTATCCAATCACATTTGGTGTTTGACTGGAGCCGGGACATGCTTGTGCAAGCAGTCGCGGCCTTCCGACTGAATGTGTACAATTGCAGTGATGGTGTCCTTATCGACGGGACGACGCCCAAGGTCGCCGAGGCCGTTGTTCTTACCAAAGAGATTGATCGCACCGCATTCCTCGCCGGGATCGAGGACGGTTGCCGCAAGTTCGAGGCGGACGAGTTCTTCCGCGATTACGACTTCGATCAATATGTGACGGAACTCGAATGGTACCGTTCAACGGTGAATGGGGTGCTTCGCGAGGCCTTGGCCAAAAATTGGGACTTTGACAAGTTCCTTGAGGTGTTCATGCCCACCTTGAAGGAGATCAGGGAGGACGAACGCTTCCACCTTTCCGGCATCATCCATTTCTCGGTCCTTGCCGCGATTCAGCAATCCAGCCAGTTCTTCCATCGCATCGGCGATGATGAAAAGCGAATCGCAGTGATCGGTGACTTCTACGAGCTCTTTACCCGCCTAGTGGATCAGATGGCGGGAGAAGCTGGCCAGATCGTCATGGAAATCAAGGAATGGGTTGCCGGTGGGCCGGAGCCGGCGTGGACGTTGGGTGTGCCCACCATGCCGGGCCACAGCTATTAACCCTCGGTTTTAGGATAAGATGGCCTCTGCGACACGCGCGCCGCCTTGGCCGTCTATCCTTGCCGCCGCCCCCTGCGACAGGACCTTGCGGCCCGCCAAGTCGCGCCATAATGCCATGCTGCGTGCGACGATCTCGTCATGGGAGTCATGACGGGCGTCCACCGTGGGGAAGTCCCCACTTTGCGCCCCCATCTGCTGATTGCTTGCCACCACCACGGTCAACATGGGCACCGCCATGGCGGCCAACTCGTTGACGGTGCCGCCAGCAGCGGTCACCGCCATGCCGGCGCGGGCGAAAATGGACGCCACTGTGGGCGGGTTCAGGTGGACATTAAGGCCAGGGCAGTCCTTGCCACGGGCCGCAATGGCAGCGCCATGGGGAGTGGCCGCACCGACGATAAGGTCCACCGTGACCGCCTCGGGCAGCAGGTCGCGCAAGCGGGACGCGACCGGCCAAGCCAAGCCCAGGGGATCGCTTCCGCCAAAGGTGACGACAACCGAATTGCGGTCGTCCAGATCGGCCACGCCGTTATGGGGGCGCAGATCGGTGAACTCACGGCGAATCAGGGCGTAGCGTGGCCCCAGCAGGGTTAGCGCATTCGGGACGATCCGGTCATAGGGCAGGGATTGGGCGGCGGGCGAGGCATTCACCACCATGTGACATGGCAAAGGGGTGACTTTCGCTTCATCGTCCAATACGACTAACCGCACATCGTCGGCCAAGCGTGCGAAATACCCCGAGTTCATGGCATAGCTGTCGGCGATGACGCAACTGGCTCCCAGTACCGCCGCCACGGCCAGTACGTCGGCGGCATCGTCGGGTGAGCCGGCCGGATGGGCGGCGGCGCGTACGGTCGCTCCGGCCATGCTCAGCTTGTCCACCATTTGGGGCAGGGGCTGGTGCATCAGGAAGACCACGCGCGCACCCCGCAGCATCAGTTGCTCGGCAATGGCAAGGCAGCGCATGGCATGCCCAAGGCCGATGGAGGCGGACGCGTCGGCGCGGATCAATATGGTCGTCATCATGCGTGCTCCTGCCATGAGCCCTTTTAAACGCTTCTTTAAGGTGGCTGCTGCGAAGCTGCCCCTGAACGGCCATGCCGGCTGCGCCACAGGAGAGCGGATGACCAGGGACATCACCATCGCGGGGCGCGTGATCGGACCGGACCATTCCCCCTATTTCATTGCCGAACTTTCCGGCAATCACAAGGGCGAATTGGCGCGCGCCTTCCGCATCATGGATGCCGCCAAGGAAGCGGGCGCCGACGCCGTCAAGCTTCAGACCTATACCGCCGACACCATCACCATCGACCATGATGGCCCCGGTTTCTTTCTCAAGGAAGGGCTGTGGGCGGGGCGAACCCTGCATGATTTGTATCGGGAAGCGCACACGCCGTGGGAATGGCATGGCCCCATATTCGATTATGCCGCCCGCATCGGCATCCCTGTCTTCAGTTCGCCCTTCGATTCCACGGCGGTAGATCTGCTTGAGAAGCTGGGCGCACCGGCCTTCAAAATCGCCAGCTTCGAGATCATCGATTTGCCGCTGGTCCGCGATGCCGCCCGGCTGGGCAAGCCGGTTATTCTGTCCACCGGCATGGCCTCGCTTGGTGAGATCGGCGAGGCGCTGAGCGTGGTGCGCGAGGCCGGTGCGCCTGCGTTGTTGCTCCACTGCACCAGCGGTTACCCCACGCCGCCCGAGGAATGCGACCTGCGCACCATTGCGCATCTGTCCGAAGCCTTCGACGTGGCCGTGGGCCTGTCGGATCACACCCTTGGGATCGGCGTGCCGGTTGCTGCCGTTGCCCTGGGGGCGACCGTCATCGAAAAACACTTCACCCTGTCGCGGGCGGAAGGCGGCGTGGATGCGGACTTCTCGCTGGAGCCGCAGGAATTCGCCGCCATGGTTCAGGCCTGCAAGACGGCCTTTGCGGCGGTTGGTCAGGTGGATTACCGCATCAAGCCCAGCGAGGCGAGCGGCCTTAACAGCCGGCGCTCGCTGTATGTGGTCGAGGATGTGAAGGGCGGCGAAACGCTGACCGAGCGTAATGTCCGCTCGATCCGCCCCGGCTTCGGCCTGCTGCCGAAATACTTGCCGGAAATCGTTGGGCGGATTGCAGCCCGCGATCTTAAGAAGGGCGAGCCGCTGGCTTGGTCCATGGTGGCGTCATGACGGTTGTGTGCATCACTCAGGCGCGCATGACCTCGACGCGCTTGCCCGGCAAGGTCATGTTGCCGGTGCTCGGGCGTTCGCTGCTGGCGTGGCATCTGGATCGGCTGAACCACGCCCGCCGGGTGGATGTGGTTGCCGTGGCTACGGTGGATTCTCCCGAATCTGCTCCCATCGCTGCGGTCGCCAATCAATTGGGCAATCCGGTGACCTTCGGGCCGGAAGACGATGTGCTGGCCCGTTATGTGGCCTGCGCGCGCACCCATGATGCCCATGTGGTGGTGCGCGTGACCTCTGACTGCCCGTTGATCGACCCGGTGCTGGTGGATGCCTGCATCGACCGTTTTCTAGAGCTTGGGGTGGACTACCTGAACCTGGACATTACCTCGTTTCCGCGCGGCTTCGATTGCGAAGTGTTTACCCGCGCGGCGCTGGAAGAAGCTGCCGCCCTGGCGTGCGATCCGGCGGAACATGAGCACGTCACCCCTTACATCTACCGGCACCCCGAGAAATTCCGAATGGCGCAGTTAGGCGGCGGCGAGGGCGCGGAGTATCGCCTGTGCGTGGATCAAGCGCTCGATTTCAAATTGGTGTCGCATATTTTGACCGCGCTGGCGGACAAGGACATCTTCGGTTGGCGTGACGTCGTTGATTTCCTGCGGGCAAACCCGGAATGGGCGGACATCAACCACGATGTTCACCAGAAGGTGTGCTAACAGTACAAAATTCATTTATGAGGGTCGCTACCATGCCCGTTCATCAGACCGGCCGCCGTACCCAAATCAAGGATTTGGACAGCCTTCCACGCATCGACCGGTCGTTGATCGATTACTCGGCATACCATGCCTTTATCGGTCATGCCGGGGTGAAGCACTCCATGGCCATCCAGGCGACGCGGGGGTGCCCCTACCGCTGCTTCTATTGCGACATTTACAAAACGGCTGAACACCATTTTCGGCGTTCGGTGGACAGCATCTTCGATGAAGTGTTGAAGCTGCACGATGTGGGCATTCGCCGTATCGAATTCATCGACGACATTTTCAATGTTAAGAAAAAAGACTTTGTCGAATTCTTCGAACGCGTCCTGAAGCATAAGCTGGACATCAGCTTCTATTTCCCTACGGGCCTGCGCGGCGATCTTCTGGATTATCCTACCATCGATCTGATGGTGGCGGCTGGCGCCGTCGGCGTGAACCTATCGCTGGAACATGCGGCTGAGCGCATGCAGAAGATCATGCGGAAGAACCTGCAGGTCGATAAGCTGCATGACATGCTGACCTACATTACGGAAAAGCATCCGTCGGTTATCCTGACGTTGAACGCCATGCATGGCTTCCCGACGGAGACGGAAGACGAAGCCATGGCCACGCTCAATTTCATCTTGAGCATCAAGTGGATCGACTTCGTTTATCTGCACAACGTGCGCATCTTCCCGGGAACCGAGCTGGAATATTTCGCGCTGCAAAACGGCGTTCCCGCCGAATTGATCGCCCAATCCCAGGACATGTCCTATCACGAGAATTCACCGACGCTGCCGTTCACGCCGGAATTCTCGCGCCGCGTCAAAACCAGCCTGCTGAGAGATTACGTCCTGAACCGCGAACGCCTGCTGGCGGTCATTCCCCGGCAGTTGGAAAAATTCACCGAGAACGAACTGGACCAGAAGTACAACAGCTACTTCCCGTCCGCGTCCATCAAGACGCTGAACGACGTGCTGAAGATGGCGAAGATCGATCGTGCGGAACTGAAGATCACCAAGCCCTTCGACGAAAAATCAGTATTGGTCGACGGTCTGAACGAGCGCATTCGCGATGCGTTCGCGACGCCCATTCAATCCGTCGCGACGCCGCTCAAATTGCTGCTGATTGATTTTTCGGCCTATTTCAGCGACGCGTCGAATACCCGCGAATACAACGTCCTCGAGCCGCCGTTGGGCCTGCTTGCCCTGCAAAGCTATGTGAACGCAAAGATGCCGGGCAAGGTCACGGGCCGCATCATCAAGCCACGCATTGATTTCGACAGCTTCGACGAACTGGTGCAGATCGTCGCGGACTTTGCCCCGGACCTCATCGGCATCCGGGCCATGACCTTTTACAAGCGGCTCATGCATGACGGCGTGGCCTATCTCCGCGACAAGGGCATTCAAACCCCCATCATCATCGGCGGTCCTTATCCGTCGGAATGCTATGAAGAGGCGCTTGAGGACGGGAATATCCAGATGGCTGCCATTGGCGAGGGCGAGGAAATCCTTACCGAAATCCTGGAACGGATGATCGCCAACGGCAACGCCTTGCCCGACCGCAGCGAATGGAGCGCCATAATGGGCATCGCCTTCCGCGTTCCGGATCAGGCTGTCGCGGAGGCATCCGTCTCGTAAAGCTCGGGTGGCCATTGCTGGCCGTCCCAATCGCGCCAATCCTTGAACTTCCGCCGGAAGGACAACCAGTCCGATCTGGACTGTTCAAAAACATGCACGTCGATTGGTTCGCCATTTTTCACGGCATGGCCCGCCAGGATTCCAGCCGGACGGTAGCCGGTGAATCTCTGGGAACGCAACGGCTGGCTGTTGATGCCTAGGATATGGTTGACGATCTTGGCGTAGTTCAGGGTGCAGAACGCATGATTGAGCGAATGAACGAAGTTCAACGCCGTCATGGTGGCGGGAAACCTTCGATCGCCGATATAGACGCCGATGGAGCCGATACCGGCGACCGCATCCGTGGTCTGGATCGAAGCGTAGCCGACTGCAATGCCCTCGACGCAAATCAAACGATGATGGAAATCGCTGCGATGCTGCGTCCGCTCGATCCAGGCGCGCTGCTTGTCCAGATCGTATTCCACGTCGGTGTACATGTAGCGCGTGATGTCCGGAGAGGTTCTCCAGTCCAAGATCATCTGTGCGTCGTCAATGGTCACCGGCCGATAGCTCAAATAGGCGTTTGGCATGGATTGGGTTATCGGCACAACAGCCCGCCTTCCACATACAGAGTTTGCCCGGTCACCCAACGGCTGGCGTCGGACAGCAGGTAGATGCAGGCATAGGCCACGTCGGCGGGCTCGCCCAATCCCAAGGGATAGGCTTCGGCTTCTTTCATCACCGCCTCGGCGCCTAATTGGTCGAGCATGGGGGTGCGGATCAGGCCCGGAGCAATGCAATTGGACCGCACGCGGTGGCGTGCCGACTCGACGGCAAGCACGCGCGACATGGCTTCCAATGCGGATTTCGCACCGGCATAGGCGGCCATGCCGGGAAGCGCATTGCGTGGCGCGGTGGACGAAATGAAGACGATGGAGGCACCCGGATTGATCGCGCGCTGGAACAGCAAAGCCTCGGTCAGCAGAACCGGCGATGCCAAGTTTACGTCCAGCATGCGGTTCAGCGCAGCCTCGTTCAACATGCGGAACGGCACTTGGGCGACAAGGCCGGCGCAGTGAACCACCCCATCCAAGCGCCCGATTGCCGACACCAGCGCCGCCCGGTCATCCGCTACGGTAAGGTCCGCCGCATGGCTCAGATGGTCACCGTCGCCAAGCATGGACAGGGTTTCGTTCAGCCGCCCAGTGTCCCGCCCGGTCAGGCACAGGCTTGCGCCCATGCGGGCGCATTGCAGCGCCGTCTCCCTGCCGATGCCCGAAGAGGCGCCGGTCACCAGGATGCGTTTGCCGTGCAATGCGAACGGGGTGGTCATATTTCGACGATATCGGGGCAGACGATGCGGTCCACGGTTATCTGCGCCGTGCCCCACGATAATCCGACGCCAAAGCCGGTCAGCAACAGCCGGTTCTTGCCCGTGGTGACGGCCTCTTTGAGCCGGCTGACGATGGTCAACGGGATCGTGGCGGAACTGGTATTGCCGTATTCATCCAGGCTGTACGGCATCTTCTCGGCAGGGATGCCGATTTTTTTGCGCAAGAATTCCAGGATCATGTGGCTGGCCTGATGGAACACGAACCAGTCGATGTCGTCCTTGGCGAGCCCGGTTGCGCTGAGAACGGCATTCACCGTCTCGGGCACGCGTTTCATGGCGAAGGCGAAGACCTCCATCCCGTTCAGTCGGGCGTCGATGGGGCGGCGCCAGTTTCCGTTGCCCACGTCTTCATAGACCAGCGATTGCTCGGTCAGGCGATGGCGGCTGCCCAAGGGACTGAGGATGTGTTGCGCCCCGGAACCGTCGGTGTTGAGGTCGAAGGTCATGGGATCGGCATCGGGGTTCAGTTCCAGGGCGGTCACCGTTCCGGCGTCGCCGTTCAGTAGCCAGCCGCCCATATCGCGGTCGGAATAGCCGCGCACCGCCGTTTCGCCCGCCATCAACAACGCCCGTTTCAGCAGGCCTGTCGCCATCAGGCTGGACACGATGTAAAGGCCGTAGATATAGCCGGAGCAGCCAAGCGTGACGTCGAAGGCCAAGGCATTCAGGGGCAGGCCCAGGCGATGCTGGATGATGCAGGCACTCGCCGGCGCCTGGTAATCGCCCGTCTGGGTCACCAGCACCACGGCGTTGATTTCTGCGGGGTCCCAGCCCAACTCGGCAAGCAAAGGGGCCGCCGCCGCAACGCACATGTCCGACGTGCACTGGTCATCGGCGGCCATGCGGCGCTGGTTGATGCCGATGGAACGGACGACACGCTCAAGGTCCGCGCCGTCGGGGCCTTTGGCCGTGGTGTTGTCGAGGATTTTCCGCGGAACCGCTGCCGAAATCCCTCGGACGCTCACTCCATTGATGGTGACCAACGCCACTTGGCTTCTCCATTATTTTGAGAAAGACGCGGCGATCAGGCCTTGGCGGTCAGCGCGTAAAGGTCGGCAATCGTTTTGCACTTGCGAACCGTCTCAGCCTTGGCCTCGACCCCATAGCTTGAATCGAGCAAGGCGAGAACACACAAGAAGGCCAGAGAATCCCATTCAGGAAGGTCCTGATACTGGGTGTCGGGCGTCAATTTTTGCAGCCAAGCGTCGTCCGCGGTGTCGATTGAGGCTCGTAAATCTTCGATGAATTTCTCGATGCTCATGACGCTCCGCCTTTTGTCTGACGTTCACTCAGCTTTGCTTCGACAGTTTCGCAGATCAAAGGATAGCCGCAAAGATTAAACAAATCCGTCACCGCACCACCACCAGCCGCCCCATTTGGGCCAGCAGGTTATAGCCATCCCAGATCGGGCCGAAGGCAAGCGCCTCGCCAACCGGTACCATGCGGTCGATGCCGCGCCCCGCAAGCTCGCTTGCCAAGGCTTCCAACTGTTCCAGGGCAATGCCGAAATGGCTGAGCGTCTGCATGTTCCGCCCTACGCCCGGTACGATCTCGTCCAGCGAGTCCACACGGCAGCCATACAGCAGGCCGCCGCCGCACACCTCCATGCGGGCGGTATCCGGCATGCCCTTGCCCAGATCGATGACCACCCAATCCATGGCCGCCGCCTCAACCTTGCGTACCGGCAAATCCATGCTGGCCCGGCAGGCGAGGCTGTATTTGGCAAGGGCCGTGGCGGGCTCCAGCGCGTAGCGGCGTTGGCTGCATTGCGCCCGCATGGCTGTGCTCAGGCGTTGCTCGGCATCGTCCGCTTCGGTGGTGCCGCCCAACCACACCAGCAGGCGGGCCGAGGAACAGGCCATCTGGTCGAAGGAATAGATGTCGTTGAACATGCGCCCGGCCAGCGCGGTCAATTCTGTGTCGGACAGGGCCAGCACTGCCTGGGCCGACAGCAGAGTCAGCGACAGGCGGTCGGCGAAGACGATTTCGTTGGCATGGGGCGACAGCGGCACGGCCCGCACTGCCGCCACGGACGCATTGCCGCCCCAGATGATGCGCAAATCGCAGCGGGCCGAGGCGGCGGCGGTGATGGCATCGTCATGGTCGAACTGGATGAAGGCGGTGCCTTGTGCAACTTCGGGCGCCATTTCCAGGGCCTTGGGGATCAGGCCAAGCAGCCGTTCCGCCATTTCGCCCCGTCGGCTGGACAGCCGCAGCAAATTGCGGTTACCGGCCAGCAGGCTGAACGCCCAGCTATAGACGAACATGCTGTCCACATTGGCCGGGGCAAAATGCAACGCCAGACCGGCGGGCACGCGCATGGCGTTGCGTGGCGCGGGCGGCACGTCCTTGGCCAGAACGGCAAGGTTCGCCGGACGCAGCCAGAAGGCCAAAGCGGCAGTTTCGGGACGGCGGGCAAGGTCGGGCTCGGCCAGAATGCGGCGCGACAATTCCCCCAGCACCGCCGTGGCGGGGGCGGAGAAAGGTTTCAGCCGGGGGGCGCCGCACAGGCGGTCCAGCACTTCGGCCATGGGCGATGGGCGCTTGGACGGCAGTTCGAGAACCGTGCTCATGGGGCCTCCTTGGCAGCCGCCACGTCGCTGCATCCGCGCAGTTCGGCCTTGGGCACCCGGCCCAGGATGCGCACCCCCTTGCCGCAATGGGCGGGGGCGGCGCCGTCTTGGTGGACGATGACGCCCAAATCCTCGGTCAACAGGGAATGGCCGGGATAGCTGCGCGGCAGCAGGCTTACCACTTGCACAACGCCCGGCTGGCCCACCGGCACGGGGGCAAGGGTGATGGGGTCGCGGATGATGATGTCGGCAAAGGCCGGCGGGTAAAGCAGGCCGTCCTCGCCCTCGACGAAGACGCTGCCCACCTGTTCGGCCATGCCGTAGAAATTGCGCACGGTTCCGATGCCGGTCATCTCAAAGATGCGGGACTGGAAGACGGCATTGTCCACCGCTTCGTCGGCCAGCTTTTTCCAGCCGCCCGAGTGGATCAGGATGGCATCGTCAAAGCGCAACCCGGCGGCCTGAACGGCGGGGGCGAAGTGCTTCCACACCATCCAGGTGAAGCCAAATAGCAGAACCCGCTTGCCGGCATTGCGGTCAAGGAAGCGGGCCAGCCCATCCACGTCCAGCCCCATGTGGTCGTCCAGGGCGAAGCAATGCTGGCGGCCAAAGGTCATCATGCCGATGATCCCAGCCGCGCGGGCGTTGAATTGGCGCCGGTTCTTCAGCAGCGATTCCGTGTCCACCAGCACCATGGGCAGGCGCTCGGGACCCAACAGGGCGCCCATGATGGACACCAGGGCTTTGGTTTGCCGGGCGGCGGTGTCGCGGTCCAGGAAGACCTGGCTGACCGCTTGGCCGGTGGTGCCGCTGCTGGTCAGGGTCTTGAACACGTCTTCCTGCGCGACGCTGCGCAGGGAATGGCTTTTGAACAGCGAGACCGGCAGGAACGGGATGTCTTCCACCCGTTCCGCGTGGGCGAAGCCGAAGGCGTCCAGCATGCGGGCGTAAGGCGGGCAATGGGCGCGGTGATGGGCGGTCAGCTCGCTCAGGCCGGCCAGCAGCAGGGCGTCCTTTTCGGCCTTTGGCAGGCCGTAGGGCGGCAGGGTCAGGAAGTCGGACATGCGAGCAGGGCCTCTATGGCGGCCCGGTCAATCTTGCCATTGGCAGACAGGGGCAGGCTGGGGACGCAGTGAAGGCGCACGGCATTGGCGGGCAGGGCGAAGGCTGCGGCCAACCGGCGGCGGATCTCGGTGCTGTGCGCCGAATCCGTTTCCATGACCAGAACCAGTTGATTGGCCCCCTCAACCGCCGCCGTCAGCGAGAACATGGTGGCGGTTTGGGCTTCGATCTCGTCAAGGTTCAGGCGCAGCCCGTTCACCTTGGCGATGCGCTTGGCCCGGCCGGTGATCCACAGCACGCCGTCTTCGTCCAGCCGGCCCAAATCGCCGGTCAGCAAGGTGCCGCCTAAGACATCGCCGACGGCCAGATCCTCGGCGGTCTCCGCATAGCCCATCATGACATTGGGGCCGTGATAGATGACCTCGCCGGGCAGGGTGCCGTTGCTGATTTCGAACCGTCCGCCCGGCAGGGCCTGCCCGGCGGCGCCCAGCTTGGTGGGCAGCAGTTCCGGCGGCAGCACCGCCATGCGTGCCGTCGCCTCGGTGGCGCCGTACATGACGAACATCTGGCCGCCGCGTGCCGCCATGGCGTCGTGGAAATGGCCAATTAGCCCGTCGCCCAGCTTGCCGCCGGCCTGCGTCAGGGTGGTCAGGCTGTCGGGGATAACTTTGTCGAAACCCAGGCGGCGCAGGACCTCATAGACCGAGGGCACGCCCGGCATGGAGGTGACGCGTTCCTCCGCCAGCCGCTGCCAGAACGGCTTGCTGGTGATGCCATGCCCGGTCAGAACCACCGAGGCTCCGGCCAGCAAATGGCTGTTCAGGACCGACAGGCCATAGGAATAGGACAGCGGCAGGTTCAGGGCCGAGCGGTCAGGCTCGCTGATGCGCAATGCGGCCATGATGGCCATGGCATTGGCGCACACCGCCTTGCGCGACAGCCGGACCAGCTTGGGACTGCCGGTGCTGCCCGAGGTGGACAGCAGCACGGCCAAATCGGGGTGCAGTTTGGGACTGTCAGGGTCGGTGCGGCGCCACGCGGGAATCGGCAGGCCGGGGGTTTCGCCATAGCCTTCCGCCGGGGCATGGCCGATGACCACATGGGGGCGGTACAGCGCGATCAGCGCGTCGGCCCGTCCCGGCGGCAGTGTGTCGGTGAACAGTGCAATGGCGCCGCCGCAGGCCAGAGCGGACAGGTAGCACACGCAGGCTTCGATGGAGTTGGCCGCGAACAGGAACACCAGGGGGCGGTCGGCAAGGGATTCCAGCCGCTCGCCGGTCTGCATCACCGCGTCGGCCAGTTGGCGATAGCTGACCCATGCGGCGGAACAGTCGTCGATCAGCGCTGGGGCATTGCCGCTATGAGCGAGGCCAAGGAACATTACCGCACCATTCTCGTGCCAGGATCAGCGCAGTTCTGCGCCTGTTCAACGGGAAATGCTAGCGGGCGACCCATTAATATTTTCTTAGGTCGCGCGCCTCAGCGCGCCACCTTGAACGCGTCAAGGATGTGCGGCACGACGATGGTGAAGCTTGCCTCGCATGCCAGCGTTCCCTGGACCAAGCCACGGCCTTCGCATTTGGCAATGCCGCGCTTGAACGAGATCACGCGGGTTTCAATGTCCAGCCGGTCTCCGGGAAGGATCTTGCGCTTCAATTTCAGCGCGTCGGCAGAGGTCAGATAGCACACCGTCCCCTTATTGCCGGGCAGGGTGACGATGGCTAGTGCCGACATCTGGACCAGGGCTTCGATCTGCAACAGGCCCGGCATGTTGGGGTCGCCGGGGAAGTGGCATTTGAAGAACCAATCCTCGTCGGTCAGTTGGCGATAGCCGCGCGCGCTTATTCCGGGGATGACCTCGTCGGCGAAGTCGATCATCAGATAGGGGAACCGGTTGGCCTGGTATTCGATGATACCGTCCCGATCCAGCCGCAACGCGTCCATGGACAATCCCCCTTAAAGCCGACTGAAGCGCTCGGCCACCTTGTGAGCGATCTTGTCCGCGCACAGGCCGTAATGATCCAGAATGTCCTGGTACTCGCCGGTCTTGCCGAATTCGCCGGGCAGGCCCAGGAAAAGCTGCGGCGCGGGCTTGTTCAGGGTGGCAACCACTTCGGCCACCGCGCTGCCCAATCCGCCGAGGACGGAGTGTTCTTCTACGGTGACAATCAATTTGGCCGTTTTGCACAGCTGCTCCACCAATGCCGCGTCCATGGGCTTGATGGTGTGCATGTCCACCACACTGGCCGAGATGCCTTGATCGGCCAGGATGCTGGCCGCGTTCAGCGCCTGATAAACCATGGTGCCGGTGGCGACTAGGGCCACGTCGGTGCCGTCGCGTAGCACCACGCCCTTGCCGATCTGGAAGTCGTAATCGGTCTTGTAGACGGCGGGATTGTCCTTGCCGCCGGTCAGGCGGATATAGGTGGGACGGTTGCTGTTGATGGCCGCTTCGACGGCTTTCGCGGTCTCGCCGCAATCGGCGGGCGACAGCACGGTCAAGCCGGGGATCGCCCGCATGACGGCCAAATCTTCCACGCAGCAATGGGTATAGCCCAGCGTGCCCAGCACCACGCCGCTGGCCAGCCCCACCAGGGTCACGCCGTGCTGCATGTAGCCCAGGTTGATGCGGACCTGCTCGCAGCAGCGCATGGTCATGAACGGCGCGAAGGTGGCGGTGACCACCTTGAAGCCCTCGCTGGCAAGACCGGCGGCGACGCCGACCATGTTCTGTTCGGCGATGCCCATGTCCTGGAACTTGTCGGGGAATGCCTTCTTGAAGCGGTCCAGCCCGGCCGAGGTCGAGGTATCGGCGGTCAGCACCATCAAATCGTCCACGGTCTTGCCGAGGTCCGCCATGACAAGGCCGAAGGTCGCGCGCGAGCCGATCTTGGACCACATGCCGGTGTTGCGTTCGTTGAGCTCCATGGGTGCGCTTCCTATCAGGCGTTCAGCTCTTCGAGCGCCAAGTCGTATTGCGACCTGGTCAACACGTTGTGGTGCCAATCATTGTTGTTTTCGGTGAACGAGAAGCCCTTGCCCTTGGTGGTGCGGGCGATGATGGCGGTGGGCTTGCCCGGCTGCGGCGCCGCATTCAGCGCGTCAAAAAGCTGGCACACGTCGTGGCCGTCCACCTCGACCGCGTTCCAGCCGAAGCTGGCCCATTTGGCGGCCATGTCGCCGGTCTTCAGAATCTGATCGTTGGTGCCGGTCTGCTGCAGGCCGTTGCGATCGACGATGACGGTAAGGCGGTCCAGTTCCAGATGGGCCCCCGACAGCGCGCCTTCCCAGACCGAGCCCTCGTTGCATTCGCCATCGCCCATCAGCACGAAGACGCGGTAGTCCTTGCCGCGCTTGCGCCCCGCGAGGGCGACGCCGATGCCCAAACCCAGGCCCATGCCCAGGCTGCCGGTGGAGAAATCAATGCCGCGCGCCCGGTTCATGACCGGATGGCCCAACAGGAAGCTGCCGGTCTTCTCAAAGCTCAACAAATCCTGTTCCGACAACAGCCCGATCTCGGATAGGGCGGTGTAATAGCCCAGAACACCGTGCCCCTTGCTCAGGATGAAGCGGTCGCGGTCTGCCCATTGGGGGTTGCCCGGCGCGTGCTTCATGATCGCGCCGTACAGCGTCGCGGTGATTTCCATCATGGACAGGCCGCCGCCCAGATGGGAGCTTTTGGCGCCCGCCTCCAAGGCGATGTCCAGCGCCTTCTTGCGCATGCTTTTCGCCATGCCGGTGATCTTGGCCAATGTGGCGGCGCGGTTATCCATGGTCATTACATCCCACCATCGACGCGAAGCACCTGTCCGGTCACATAGGACGACAAATCCGATGCCAGGAACAGGACGGCGCCCGCAATTTCCTCGGGTTTGCCGACGCGGCGCATGGCGGTCCGCTCGACCGTGCTGGTCAGGGCGTCCGCCGACGTGCTGCCGGTCATCATGTCGGTCTGGGTCAGGCCGGGGGCGATGGCGTTGACGCGCACATTGGCCGGGCCAAGTTCGCGCGACATGACCTTGCTGGCGGTAATCAGGGCGGATTTGGCGGCGGCGTAAGCGGCGCGTCCCTCATTGCCCTCGATGGCCGCGCTGGACGAAATGTTGATGATGCTGCCCTTGCGCTGACGCACCATGGTCCGCGCGATGTACTGGGTGAAGATCATTTGCGAGAAGAAGTTCACCTCGAACATCTCGCGCATTTTGGCTTCGGTCAGCATCATGAAGGGCGAGGTGTGGATGGCGCCCGCATTGTTGACCAGAATGTCGATGGGCTTCTTCGCCCCGGTGATGGCCTTGACGCCTTCCTTGACCGCGGCGGAATCGGCAAGGTCGAAGAAGACCGGCTCGATGGCGCTGCCGGTGGCGCGCTTGAGGTCTTCGATGAAGGCCAGGAAGTCGTCGCTGGGCTGGCGTGCGCAGGCCCAAATGTCGGCGCCGTTATGGGCCAGGGTCTCCAGGACCGCCTTGCCGATGCCTCGGTTGCAGCCGGTGACAATTGCGGTTCGGGATTTAAGCAGCATTGCGCCTCTGAGGTGAAAGTGCGGGGGCCGCGCGAAGCGTTTGCTCGCGGCGGCGCCAGCCGCGGGGCTGTGCCGACAGTTCTGTCAATATCCAGCCTGCGAAGTTAACAAAGTCTTTAGTTGTCTGGGATCAAATGACCGGGATCGGGACGGACGGCCATTTTGTTCGCCGGTCCTGGGTGTGGTCCAATGCAGGTGGGTTTCCATGAGCAATAAAGAAAAATATGATGCTGCTTTTATTGAGAGCTTTTCCCTTGAAGCAGGAACGCTGAGCCCCGATTTGGCATATAACGGCGTCCCCGAATGGGATTCCATCGGCCATATGGGTTTGATCGCGGCGCTGGAAGATGCCTTCGCGATCTCCATGGAAACCGACGATATCGTGGAATTCAGTTCTTATGCGAAGGGCATGGAAATCCTAAAAAAATACGCCATCGAAATCTGAGCGCCCGCCGTTATTTAGTGTTTCTGGAGCAGCCCCATGCCCATCCTCGCCAAGCCTCGCGTCGTCGAGAAGTTCAAGAGTTTTCTTGATTACGTTCGCAAGAACGACGGGAAAATTGGCACGAAGCAGCGTGGGCTTGATATGAACCTGAACAATGCGTGCAACCTGCGTTGCAAGCATTGCTTCACGAATTCTCCTGCCGGCGACCACGTCAAGGAGCTGTTGCCCATCGAAAAGATCGCCGACATCGCCAATCAGGCGGACGAGTTGGGCATCTTTGAATGGGACTTGCAGGGCGGCGAATTGATGCTGCGCCCGGAAATGCTGTTCGAGGTGCTGGAGGCCATCGGGACCCAACGCTTCTACGTATACTTGACCACCAACGGCACCAATATGGACGCGGCCATGGCCGAGCATCTGGCGGCGGCAGGCGTCAACCGCGTGTCCGTCAGCATCGACAGCATGGAAGAGGCGGTGCACGATTCCTTCCGTGGCAAGGAAGGTTCATGGAAACAGGCAATCGCGGCCCTTGAGCATGTCAAGGAAGCCGGCATGTCGCCGTATCTCAACATCACGGTGGGCCATTACAATGCCTTCTCGGAAGACATCGAGAAGCTGTTCGAATACTCGAAGCTCAAGGGCTACACCACCCTGGTCAATGTGGCGACCCCTGCCGGCATGTGGCAGAAAATGTCCGAGATCATGGTGGACGAGGCGGACAAGGCCCACCTGATCGAGCTGCGCAAGAAGTACAAGAACGTGTTGCGCAACATCTGGAATCCCTTCAATCGCAATGATGAGGCGATCCTGGGCTGCAACACGGTGAACCGCCTTTACATCACGCCCCTGGGCGACGTGCTGGCGTGTCCCTATGTGCACATCAAGTTGGGCAACGTGTTCGAGCAATCCCTCAAGGAAATTGCCGATTTCGGTTTCAGCATCAAATATTTCGGCGAGCACAGCGCCCTGTGTCTGGCGGGCGAGGACAAGGAATTCGTCGGCAAGTATCTGCAGCGCGAAGGCACGTCCATCTTCAAGCCCATGGACGCGCGCGAGATCTTTACGAAGGACGATTTCCGGTCGTGATGGTGGGGTTGCTGGGTTTACGGAAAGCCGGCAACAACTCCCTCACTTGTCATCCCGAACGAATGTGAGGGATCCCCGCTTGGCACGGCGGTTGGGGAGTTCGCATTTGCCGATGCCGTGCCAGGATGAGATTCCTCGCATACGCTCGGAATGACAAATTGTCGGGGGATCGGACTGAACGCCGGCCCCGTTACCGGCAAACGGCGTGGACCGCCTTGCGCACCACGTCGATGACCGTCGCCACATCCCCGTCGGTCATGGCCGGGAACATGGGCAGCGAGATGGCCCGGGCGTAGTAGTCCTCCGCCGCCGGGAACATGCCTGGGGCGAAGCCCAGTGCGCGGTAATAGGGCTGGGTGTGGACCGGGATGTAATGGACTTGCACGCCCAAATCCGCTGCGCGCAGGGCTTCGAATAGCGGGCGGCGCCAAGCGGGATTGTTTACGGCCACGGCGTATAGATGCCAGGCGCAGCGCACATCCTCGCGTTCCACCGGCAGGCGTAACTGCCCAAGGTCGGCGAAGGCATCGTCATAGGCCCGGCGGATGGCGCGCCGGCGTTCGATGAAGGCATCCAGTTTGGCCAGTTGGCTGAGGCCCAAGGCGGCCTGCAACTCGGTCATCCGGTAATTGAAGCCCAGTTCCACCTGCTCGTACGCCCACGGGTCCGTGCTGCCGCTGGTCAACTCGGCACCGCGCACAATGCCGTGCGAGCGCAGCCGCGCCATGGCGGCGGCGATGGCCGGGTCGCGGCACAAGGCGGCGCCGCCCTCGGCGGTGGTGATGATTTTGACGGGGTGGAAGCTGAAGATGGTGACGTCGGAGAATGTCCCGCATCCCACCGGCTCGCCCTGATAGGTGGCGCCCACGGCGTGGGACGCATCTTCGATCACCCGGAAACCGAATTCCTGGGACAGCGCGCCGATGGCTTCCATGTTGCAGGGATGGCCGGCGAAATGAACCGGTACGACGATCTTGGGCAGGCGGCCATTACGCTTGGCCTGCACCAGCTTGTCCTTCAACCGCTCGGCGGACAGGTTGCGCGTCGCCGGGTCGATATCGACGAAATCCACGTCCGCCCCGCAATAGCGGGCGCAATTGGCCGAGGCGACGAAGGTGTTCGGGCTGGTCCACAGACTGTCGCCGGGCTGCAAACCCAGGGCAAGGCAGGCCAGATGCAGGGACGAGGTCGCGCTGTTGCTGGCCACCGCGAAGGGCGCCCCCATGCGCGTCGCCAAAGCCTGTTCGAAGGCCGGAATTGCTGGTCCCTGGGTCAGCCAGTCAGAGCGCAGAGCTTGCTGGACCGCATGGAAATCGGCGGTGTCGAGGCTCTGCCGCCCATAGGGAATCATGCGCCGAAAGCCTGATTCAGGGCCTGGATTTCGGCGACCGTCATGAAGTGTGGATTGTTGCCCGAGTTATACTCGAACTCCGACGTCACCGGCGTGCCGGTCTCGCCCAGGCGGTTTTTGAGGAAATCCTTGGCGACGCCATAGAAATGGATTGCCGGGCGGATCAGGTAATGATCGTCGAATTCCAAGGTCAGGTGGGAATCGTCGGCGGGGCACATGATCTCGTGCAGCTTCTCGCCGGGACGGATGCCGATCACCTTGAGCGGAAGCTGGGGCGCCATGGCGGCAGCCAGATCGACGATACGCACGGAAGGAATCTTGGGGACGAAGATTTCGCCGCCATGCATTCTCAGGAAGCTTTGCAGCACGAATTCGATTCCTGCTTCCAGGGGCAGCCAGAAGCGGGTCATGCGCTCGTCGGTAATGGGCAGGGACTCGGCGCCGTCTTGGATCAACTTGCGGAAGAACGGCACGACCGACCCGCGCGAGCCCACCACGTTGCCATAGCGCACCACCGAAAAGGCGGTCTTGCGGTCGCCGCGCACGTTGTTGGCCGCGACGAATAATTTATCCGAACACAGCTTCGTGGCGCCGTACAGGTTGATGGGGTTGGCGGCCTTGTCGGTGGACAAGGCGATGACCTTGGAAACCCCGCACTCAAGCGCCGCGTTGATGACGTTCTCGGCGCCCTGGATGTTGGTCTTGATGCATTCCATGGGGTTGTATTCTGCGGCCGGCACCTGCTTCAGCGCGGCGGCGTGGATCACGTAATCCACACCTCGCATGGCTTGGCACAAGCGGCCCGCGTCGCGCACATCGCCCAAGAAATAACGCATGGCGGGGGCGTTGAACTTTTCCTGCATTTCGAACTGCTTCAGCTCGTCGCGCGAGAAGACGATCACCCGCTTGGGCTTGAACCGCTTAAGAAGGATCTCGATGCATTTGTGCCCGAACGAGCCGGTTCCGCCGGTGATCAGCACCGATTTCCCATCTAACATGCGAGGCTCCTAATATTCAGTCTTCCAAGCCTGCGCCCGGCGCGGCGGCTCCGCGTTAACTTTTAACACCCAATGAGTTTAAGAATTTCCAAACGGCATAGCTCTCATAATTACGAAACGGGCAAATTAGTTGGGCCTGCCAACCATGTGGGTTCGCGGCGGCGTATTGAAGGTGCATTGCGCGCGCAATGGTGTTAGGCTGAATATGAGCCGCCTAGAATGGGCGGGAAAGCCGTCAAGAATGGCGGGAAGGAAGGTGTTCGATGGTCTCTTCAGCAGGCTGGTTCAGCTCCAAAACCCATTTCAACCTATTCCAGAGCAACATCGAGCGCAGTCAGCTTTTGGCTAAGTATGCTGCATCTAAGCGCATGGACGCTGAGATGCAGAAGCTTAACGAAAAGTATGACGGTAAAGCCGCCGCCAGTTTGGAGGCGGAAGCCAATAGGCTTGCCGATTCCAAAAACGTAGTGGATGGCTATCACTCGCGCGTTGAAGCCGCGTTGAAGAAGTTCAACGATGTCCGCATTTCGCTGCTGAGCGCCAAAGCCGCCATTACCAGTGGAAGCGCCACCGCGTTCGATCTGGCCATCAACACCAACAATGACTGGCTGTCGACCAAAGCCGTTCGCAGCGACAGTTTGATTGCCAGCACCGGTAACGGCTTTGGCACATGGGCCGAAAAAACCGAACTGTTGAGCGGTGCCGGCATGGATGTGTCCGTGACCGACCATTATGTGGGCAATGGTTATGCCATCGTTGTCGATGGCACCACTCCCCCCCAGGTGTTGCGTCCGAACAAGGAAGGCAACGCTCTTGAGGGCGGGTCCAACGGCAAAGTTGCCATGAACAGCTGGACCATGGTCTCGCAAAGTGGCGATCAAGTGACCGTCAATGATGGCACCACCACCTATACCGGAACCTTGAAGCGGGGCGGCCTGGATGTGCTGAATGCTTGGGCTTATGACGGTCTTTCGACGCCTGAGGGGAAAGCCAAGGCGACGGCGGATATCAATGCCGCCATGAAGGAACTCGACAAAATCGACCTGGAGTACCGGAGTAACGAGACCGGCCTGTCCGCCATCGTCAAAGGCATGAACGGTAAGATCCAGGGTCTGACGGATGAGTACAACAATATTGCCACCGAAGAACTGGATGCTAAGCAAGCGGAACGCCGGGCGATCAAGCAGAAGTTCGAGATTTCCACCAATGCTCTTGCTTTGACCACCGGTCGGACAACGAATTTCATCTATGAGATGTTCAATCACCAGACGGCAACGGCTGAGAAAAAGACCCTGACGGGCATCTTGATGGACATGTATAGCAGCTGATCGAGCGCACGCTCTTTCCGGGCTTAAAATAAAACCCGTCCGAGGCATCTCGGGCGGGTTTTTGAGTCCAGGGGAGGTTCTCCCTCAAGCAATGATGATGTCCGAACCGTGCAGGTGGGCGCCCGGCTGCAGGGTGGCGATGACGGTATAACCGGCGCCTTTGCCGTTGGGGTCGTAATACACGGTGCCGGTGGAATCCTGCACCAGGCTTGCCTTGCCGGCCATGAAGTCGCTTGCGCCGCTATTGGTGCCGTTGAAGGTGGTGGCGATCTCGGTGAAGGTGATGCCGTCCTTGGCGGCCCCTGCCGCCAGTTTGAAGACGGCGTCGTCGAACCACAGTTTGTCGGTGCCCATGGTGAAGTCGGTGATGGTGTCGGCTTTGATGGTGCCCTTGGTGACATTGCTGCCGATCCAGGCGCCGTCGCTGGTGGACACATAGCGGAACTGGTCGGCGCCGCTGCCGCCGGTCAGCACATCTTGGCCCGAACCGCCTACCAGCACATCGTTGCCGCCCTTGCCGTTCATGGTGTCATTGCCGGCCAGCCCCGACAGCACGTTGCCGATGTCGTTGCCGGTGATCTGGTTGTGCCAGCTTGACCCAGTGCCGACGACGGCGGTGCTGCCGGTCAGGATCAGGTTCTCGCAATAGGCCCCCAGGATGAAGCCGAAGGCGCTTTGCACGGTGTCCACGCCCTGATTGCCGTACTCCACCACCTTGTCGCCCATGGAATCGACGATGTAGGTGTCGTTGCCCAAGCCCCCCTTCATGGTCATGTCCCCCCCAGCGCCCGACAGCAGGTCGTTGCCGCTGGTGCCAAGGATTTCGCCGGTGGTGGGTGTGGGCGTCGTGGTCGGCGCGGTGAAATCGCCCACCAGATGGATGTCCGAGGCGGCGACGGACCCGGCTGTCAGCGTCGCCATCTTGGTCATCCCCCCGGATGTGGCGCCGTTGCTGTCAAACCACAGGGCGCCGGCGGAGTCGAAGACGAAGTGCACATTGCCCGCGTTCGCGCCCGTGTAGCCGGTGGACAGCCGGGCGAAATCGCCTGATGCCAGGATGCCGGAGGTCACGCCGAAAGCGCGGGCGCTGAACTCGAAATGATCGGTGCCGGTGGCAAAGTCGGTAATGGTGTCGCCGCCTTGGGCCGTGGACGCATAGCAAAACGCATCGCCGCCGCTGCCGCCGGTCAGACGGTCGGCGCCTGAACCGCCCACCAGCACATTGGCCGCGTCATTGCCGATGATGGTGTCGTTGCCGCTGCCGCCCACCGCCTTTTCAATGACGACGCCGAAGGCGATGGTGACGTCGTTCTTGGCCGGGGCGCCGTTATAGACGCCGATGCTGGAAAACTGGCCGGCCCGCAAATCCAGCACGCAGTTCACGGTCTGGTTGGACCCGTCCATGGTGTCATTGCCGCCGCCATCCCAGATGGTCATGACCGAGGCTTTGGCGTTGGACCATTGGTACACGGTGTCTCCCGCATTGGTGGCCTTGTTGGCACCGTACAGATACTGCACCGCCGCCATGTCATAAAGCTGCGGGGTATAGGGCTGGGAATTGGGCGTGCTGGGCGGGTTGTCATAGCTCATGACGCTGTATTGGGCGGTGTTCTCGATGCCCGACATGGTGGTGCCCGAGGTGTCGAAGGTGTGCTTCAGGCCCAAGGCGTGACCGACCTCATGCAGCATGGCGCGGAAGCCGAAACTGCCATCGGCATAACCCAGCCCCATGGTGCTGCTCATGTAGACGTCGGCATGGGTGGTCTTCCAGCCCGAGGACGCGCCGCTGGTGCCCTGCCACAGGGTCATGCCCGAGGCGCCGCCCACATCCGCATTGCCGAAGGCGATCTGGCCGCCGCTGGATACTTCCTTGAAGGTGATGTTGCAGACCTTGGCCCATTCCGCCAGGGCCTCGCGGGCGCCGGCCTTGTCCGCGTCGCTGAAGGTGCGGAAGCCGCCGTAAACGCCGGGGCTGGACGACATGAAGCTGTAGCTGACGGTGATGGCGGTGCCATGGGCGTAATCGGCGTTCCAGCGCCAATCCTGCGGGTACAGCACGGCGTTGACGTAATAGGGCAGGCTGGCTGCGTCGGCATGCTGGACGGGTGCGGCGGTGGGATCAACGATCACCACATTGGCATTGACCGCAAACATGGCGGCGGCGCAATCGCCGCATTGGCAGCCGTAATAGTGCAGGGTCTCGGGCGCCGGCTCGTCTTTCAGCCACGACTCCGACAGCAGATTGTTTGCGAACACTGGCACGATAGGTCCTTCCGGGTGGTTGGATTGCTCGGATGGAAGGACCCTATCGAATGGGTATCTAAGTGCCGCTTAAGGTGATCTGGGCAAGAATGAGGCATTGTTGAGACCTTGCGTTCAGGTCCCGCGCGGGCGTATGTCCTTGCCCATGGATCGACCCGGGAGAGGACCCATGGAAAGCCGCGAGATGTTCGACGAGATCAATGCCCTGGTTGGCGCCGTCGCCAAGGCGCTGAACACCAGCGAGATGGACGTGATCACCGCCATCGAGGAAGGCCGTTTGGCCATGGAGCTGCTGACCGACGAAGAAGGCCGCAACTTCATCGCCGTGGATCACGAGGGCAAGGCCGTCCGCGTCTATCCCGGCGCCATCTACCGCCAGGGCGATGAGCCGGAAGCTGCGGCTGAGGAAGAAGATTGCGGCAGCGGCCATGGTGGTTGCGGCTGCGGGCACTGATTAGCTGGCCCACCCCTTAAAACCTTCCGCGCGCCACCCTACCTCTTTAGCAGGGGGGCGCGTTGGAGGGCGTGCCATGCACAGCACCATTCTATTCCAAGGTCAGCATGAGGTCCGCATCCGCACCATCACGGCGGAGCACCCCTGGAACTGGCTATCGTCGGGCTGGCTGGATATGTGTTCTGAGCCCGGCATCAGTTATCTTTACGGCGCGGCGTTCACCCTGGTCGGCTTCGCCCTGCTGATCGGGCTGGAAAGCCTGGACGCCGGCTTTCTGATCCTGCCGCTGGTCTTCGGCTTCGTCCTTGTGGGGCCCGCGGTGGCGGTGGGCCTGTACGAGGTCAGCCGCCGGCTGGACCAGGGTATCCCCATGGATTTGGCCGACGCCCTGGGCGCCTTCCGCCGCAATCCGGGACAGATCGCCTTGGTCGGGCTTTTCCTGCTGGTGGCCTTTGTCGCCTGGGTGCGGCTGGCCATGCTGGAATTCATGCTGTTCTTCGGATCGGCGCCGCCATCGGTGGACCATCTGGTGGATGCGTTGTTCCTGTCGTCCTCTGCCGTGCCGTTCCTGATGGTGGGGGTGGTCACCGGGGCGGTGCTGGCGGCGGCTACCTTCGCCATGACCGCCATCGCCATTCCCATGCTGGTGGACCGCCCCGAATGCGACGCCATGACCGCCATGCTGACCAGCTTCGAGGCGGTGCGGCGCAATTGGCGGCCCATGACCCTGTGGGCGTTCCTGATCGCCTTTTTCACCATGTTCGGGCTGGCGCTGTTCTTCATCGGGCTGGTGGTTACCTTCCCGCTGATCGGCCATGCCAGTTGGCATGCCTATCGCGATCTGGTGGAGCGCGGGCACTGACCGTAGGGGCAGGGTGAAACCAAAGGGCGACGTCTCAACATAGCAGGCAGAACCCCTGTGGGAGGCGTCGCCATGTTCCGCCCGCTCGCGCTTGCAGTCATTCTGGGCTGTGCCCTGGCGGCCCAGGCCCGCGCCGATTACGCCACCGGCGTGCGGTTCTGGGGCCATGGCGATTTCACTGGCGCCGCCCGCGAATTCCTGCCTGCCGCCCAAACCGGTGACGCGGAATCTCAATACATGATGGGCCGGTTGTATTCCCTGGGCGACGGCGTGCCCAAGGATTTCGTCCAGGCCTGGGTGTGGTTCGACCGCGCCGCCCGCCAGGGCCATTCCCTGGCCGCCGAGGCGCGTGAGAGCATGGCGCATATCCTGACCCCCGACCAACTGGCCCAGGCGCGTGGCGTGGCTCAGCCCGCACTGGCTCAAGCCCTCCCGTCCCAGCAGCGGATTGAGCAACCGTTGGAGGGACGGCAGGTGGTGCTGGTGCCGCGTCAGGGCGTGGTCGCGCAGCCTCGTCCGGCGCGCAATCCCGCCCGTCTGGCCGCGCCCGGCGCTACGGTGGAAGGCCGATTGTTGGCCTCGGGCGATTTGACCGCGCGGCTGCGGCAGGTGCAGCGCTCGCTCATACGGGAAGGCTATTATGACGGCCCGGCGGACGGTGCGTTGACGGTCGCCACCCGAGACGCCATCCGCCGCTATCAGCGCGATGTGGGCCTGCCGCAGACCGGTTTGCTCAACACCCCCATGGTCGAGCAATTGGCTCAGGACGATCAAATCCGCATAAGGTCCGATCAGCAGCAGGCGGCGCGATAAGGGCTAAGGGGGCGTTGCTGTGGGGGGCGGCGTACCCAACTGCGGGGTATGAACATTGCCGCCGCCGAGGACAGCCGCCCGGCCGCCCCCAAGCCACGCCTTGCCCAACCCGGCCGGAATTGCTGGCGCACCGCCCGTGCCGACCATTTTGGCGTGGTGGTGGACGGCGCCGATTATTTCCGTGCGCTCAAGTATGCTCTGCTGGCGGCCAAGCGTTCCATCCTGATCATCGGCTGGGAGTTCGACAGCCGCACCGCCTTGGTGCGCGGCGAACGAACATCCGAGCCCAACGAGATTGGTCCTTTGCTGGACCATATCGTCCGCACGCGGCCCGGCCTGCGCGCCCATGTGCTGATTTGGGACTCGGCCATGATCTATGCCTTCAACCGGGAATTCGCCGGTATGGTCAAGATGGACTGGCTGACCCATCGCCGGCTGCGCTTCAAGCTGGACGACAGTCACCCAATCGCCAGTTCCCAGCACCAGAAAATCGTGGTGGTGGACGAGGTGCTGGCCTTCGTTGGCGGCTTCGACATCACCAGCCAGCGTTGGGACAGCCGCGACCATAAACCGCTGGACCCGTTGCGTAACGACCCGGCCTTCAGTGACTACCCGCCCTTCCACGACATCATGGCGGTGGTGACCGGCGAGGCCGCCTGTGCCTTGGCCGAGATTGGCCGCGAACGGTGGCGCGTGGCCAGCGGCGAGGTGCTGAAAGTGCCGCGCCCCGGCGATGCCCAAGCCTTGTGGCCGCCCTTCCTGCCGGTGCTCATGCGCCGGGTGGATGTCGCCATTGCGCGCACCAGCCCGCCTTGGGACGGCACGCCGCCGGTGCGCGAGGTGGAACAGCTTTACATGGATATGATCGCCGCCGCCCGGCGTTTCATCTATGTGGAGAACCAGTATTTCGCCTCGCGCCGTATCGCCGAACTGCTGGCTGACCGCCTCGCCTGCGCCGATTGCCCCGAGATCGTGCTGATCAACCCCGGTGAGCCTGCAAGTCTGGTGGAGCGTTCCACCATGGGGGTGGCCCGCGCCCGGTTGGCCCGGCGCATGGCCGAAGCCGATGGCGGCGGTCGTCTGCGCATATATTACC
>JACMLB010000125.1 GCA_014379805.1 Rhodospirillales bacterium
CCATTCCACCACCGTCGCCGGTGTGGCCCAGACCTGGGGCTACGGCGCGATGACCAATTCCTACAACGACATCCATAATTCCAAAGCCATCTTCATGATCGGCTCCAACGCCGCCGAGGCTCACCCGGTGGCGATGCTGCATATCCTGAAGGCCAAGGAAACCAACAACGCCCCGCTGATCGTCTGCGATCCGCGCTTCACCCGCACCGCCGCCCATGCCGACGAATATGTCCGTTTGCGCCCGGGCACCGACGTACCGCTGGTGTGGGGCATCCTGTACCACCTGCTCGAGAACGGCTGGGAAGACAAGGAATTCATCCGCAAGCGCGTCTGGGGCATGGATCAGGTCCGCGCCGAAGTCGCCAAATGGACTCCGGAAGAGGTCGAGCGCGTCACCGGCGTGCCCGGCGCCCAGGTTCGCCGCGTGGCCGAAATGCTGGCCAAGAACAAGCCCGGCACCGTTGTGTGGTGCATGGGCGGCACCCAGCACACGGTGGGTAACAACAACACCCGCGCCTACTGCATCCTGCAGCTAGCCCTGGGCAACATGGGCGTGGCCGGCGGCGGCACCAACATCTTCCGCGGCCATGACAACGTCCAGGGCGCCACCGATATGGGCCTGGATGTGACCACCCTACCCGCCTATTACGGCCTGGGCGCCCCGGCTTGGAAGCATTGGGCACGGGTGTGGGATCTAGACTATTCCTACATTCAGGGCCGCTTCAAAGACCCCAAGTTGATGGAGGCCCCCGGCATCCCGGTTTCGCGCTGGTTCGATGGCGTGAACGAGGACAAGGCCAATATCGATCAGCCCGAGCCCATCAAGGCCATGATTTATTGGGGTCACGCCCCCAATTCCCAGACCCGTCAGCCCGAGCTGAAGCGGGCCATGGAAAAGCTGGACCTGCTGGTGGTCATCGACCCCTATCCCACCGTCTCGGCGGTGCTGCATGACCGCACCGACGGCGTCTATCTGCTGCCCGCCGCCACCCAGTTCGAAGTGGACGGCACCCGCACGGCGTCGAACCGTTCGATCCAGTGGTCCGAGCAGGTCATCAAGCCCCTGTTCGAAAGCAAGGCCGACCACGAAATCACCTATTTGTTCGCGAAAAAATTCGGCTTCGCCGCCGAGTTGTTCAAGAACATCAAGGTCGACGGCACCGTACCGCAGATCGAAGACATCCTGCGCGAGATCAATCGCGGCTGCTGGACCATCGGCTATACCGGTCAATCGCCGGAACGCCTCAAGCTGCACATGAAGTACCAGCACACCTTCGATAAGACGACGTTGAAGGCCAATGGCGGCCCGTGCGACGGCGATTACTTCGGCCTGCCGTGGCCGTGCTGGGGCACCGCCGAGATGAAGCATCCCGGCACGCCCAATTTGTACGACACGTCTAAGCCGGTGAAGGATGGCGGCCTGAACTTCCGCGCCCTGTTCGTGGAGCGCAATGGCGAGAGCCTGTTGGCGGTGGACTCGTTCCCCGAGGGATCGGAGTTGCAGGACGGCCATCCGGCGGTAAGCCTGGGACTGCTGAAGAAGTTCGGCTGGGACGCAGATCTGACCCCCGAGGAATTGGCCACCATCACCAAGATCGGCGGCGAAACCCCCGATGCGGTGACCTTCGCGAATGATCTGTCGGGCGGCATCCAGCGCGTTGCGGTCAAGCATGGCTTGGCGCCGTTCGGCAATGCCAAGGCCCGCGCCGTAGTGTGGAACTTCCCCGACCCAGTGCCGCTGCACCGCGAGCCGCTGTACACCGCGCGCCGCGATCTGGTTGAAAAGTATCCCACTTGGCCCGACAAGAAGATGATGCGCCTGCCCTTCCTGTACAAAACCGTGCAGGACAAGGACGTGTCCAAGGACTTCCCCATCATCCTGACCTCGGGCCGTCTGGTCGAGTACGAGGGCGGCGGCGAGGAAACCCGTTCGAACCCCTGGCTGGCCGAGTTGCAGCCCGACATGTTCGTCGAGATCAATCCATTCGACGCCAATAACGCCAATGTGCGCAACGGCGAGATGGTTTGGGTCCACGGCCCGGAAAACGGCAAGGTCCAGGTCAAAGCCATGATCACCGAACGCGTCGGCAAGGGCGTGGCCTTCATGCCCTTCCACTTCGGCGGCAAGTTCCAGGGCAAGGACCTACGGTCCAAATACCCGCAAGGGGCCGATCCCATCGTGCTGGGCGAAAGCACCAACACTGCGCAAACCTATGGGTACGACCCGGTAACTGCCATGCAGGAAACCAAGGTCACCCTGTGCCGCATCGAGAAGGCGTAAGGAGTCTCACCCATGGCCCGCATGAAATTCCTTTGCGACTCCGAGCGCTGCATCGAATGCAACGGCTGCGTCACCGCCTGTAAGAACGAACACGAGGTTCCGTGGGGCATCAACCGCCGCCGCGTGGTTACCTTGAATGACGGCAAGCCGGGCGAGCGCTCCATCTCGGTGGCCTGCATGCATTGTTCGGACGCACCGTGCATGGCGGTGTGCCCGACCGACTGCTTCTACCAGACCGCCGATGGCGTGGTGCTGCACAACAAGGATTTGTGCATCGGCTGCGGCTATTGCTTCTACGCCTGCCCGTTCGGCGCGCCGCAATATCCCACGACCAACAATTTCGGCGGTCGCGGCAAGATGGATAAATGCACCTTCTGCAATGGCGGTCCCGAGGCCGATCATTCGGAAGCTGAATTGCAGAAATACGGTCGTAACCGCCTAGCCGAAGGCAAGCTGCCACTGTGCGCCGAGATGTGCTCGACGAAGGCGCTGGTGGCCGGCGACGCAGATCAGGTGTCCGCCATCTACCGCGAACGCGTCATGGCGCGCGGCTTCGGCTCGGGCGCGCCCGGCTGGGCCACCGCCTATGGCGAGCAGAAGCGCGAGAGGAAGGGCCAGAACGCCCCGGAGAAGTGACCATGAGCGCGCTTCGCATCACGGTGATGGCCGCCACCATGGCTCTACTCGCCGGCTGCAATGCCGACGAGCGCGGTCACGTGGTCAGTCTGAATAAGGGCGTCTATAAGGGCGCGTCCGACACCCAATTGTCGGACGCGACCCGCGAGGCGCTCAAACAACGCACTCAGTTCCAGCGCTTTGGTGCCGATCTAAACCAAGCCGTGCAGCCGGCCCAAGCCCCGGCGACGGGTGCTGCCATTGAAGGCCGGGTTTCCGGCCAGAATTTCTAGGGAGGGCGAAATGAAGCGTTTGAAAATGCTTCTGGCCGCGGGCCTGCTGGCCCTGGCCGCCAGCTTCGCCCCTCTCGAAGCGGCGGAAATGGACAGCAACGTCCCCACCGTGGCGCAGTCCGGCAAGCCGACGGTGGACCAGACTTGGCGCGACGTGCGCAACGGAGAGGCCGGCATCGTCACCGGCCAGCCGGCGGCGCGCGGTGTGCTGATCCAGTCCGAGGGCGAAGCGTGGCGCGCCTTCCGTAACGGGAAACTGGCATTTTTCGGCGGCCTCGCCATCATCGGCGTGACGCTTTCCATCGCCGGATTCTACTTCTGGCGCGGCAAAATTCGCATGGACGGCGGCCCCTCGGGTAAGTTGATCCTACGCTTCAAGACGATCGAGCGTATCGGCCACTGGACCACGGCGGGCTCGTTTCTGGTGTTGGCCTTTACCGGCCTGATGCTGCTTTTCGGTCGTTGGATCGTCATCCCGGTACTGGGCCACACCGCGTTCTCGTGGCTGGCCGCGTTCGGCAAATGGCTGCACAACATTGGCGGCTTCGTCTTCATGGCCGGCCTCGCCATCATCCTGGTGTTGTGGGCCAAGGACAATCTGTGGGACCGCTATGACTGGGGCTGGATCAAGGGTGGCGGCGGCTTGCTGAAGGCCGGCGTACATCCCCCGGCTGCCAAATTTAATTTCGGCCAGAAAACCCAGTATTGGATGGTGATTCTGGTCGGCCTGTTGGTCAGCTTCACCGGCGTGAACCTGATCTTCCCTTACACCGTTTTCGAACTGCACGGCATGCAGCTCCTGCACATCGTGCACGTCGCCGCCGCAATCGTGATGATCCTGTTCATGCTGGGCCACATCTATATCGGCACCATCGGCATGGAGGGTGCCAGTTCGGCCATGACCAACGGCTACGTGGATTTGGAGTGGGCGCGTGAACACCACGCCGTCTGGGTCGCCGGAGAAGAAGGCAAGACCGCTCAGCCCGATTGGATCACCCACGGCATCAAAAGCGGCCAGAATTAGAACAGGGTGCCTACGGGCGCCCTTCAGACTGCTGACAAAGCCCTCGCCTCTGGCGGGGGCTTTTGATTCAATGGGGCATGCTTAAGAAACCGACGCCCCAGCAGACGGAATTGGAGATGGTGACGATCGCGTCGCTGGTTCCGTCGGACCATTTGCTGCGCAAGATCGACGCGGGCCATCGACTTCTCGTTCATCCACGACCGGGTGGCGCATCTTTACTGCCCCGACAACGGGCGGCCAGCGCTGGCCCCGGTGGTGTTATTCAAGATGCTGTTCATCGGCTACCTGTTCGGGGTGCGCTCGGAGCGGCAGTTGATGCGCGAGATCCAGGTCAACGTGGCGTATCGCTGGTTCCTGGGGCTGCGGCTGACCGACAAGGTGGCCGACGCTTCGACGCTGAGCCAGAACCGGCGGCGGCGGTTTGCCGACAGCACGATTTACCAGGATATCTTCGACGAGATCGTGCTGCGCGCCATCCAAGGCGGCATGGTGGATGGCACGGTGCTGTACACCGACAGCACCCATCTGAAGGCCAACGCCAACAAGAACAAGTACGATCTGGCCATGGTGGCGAAGTCTCGGGCCGACTACCTGGACGCCCTGGACCAGGCGATTGACGGCGACCGCGCCGCCCACGGCAAGGCACCGCTGAAGGCGAAAGAGCGCGCGCCCGAGGTCAAGGAAACCAAGGTCAGCCGCACCGATGCGGAGGCCGGCTACATGGTGCGCGACG
>JACMLB010000126.1 GCA_014379805.1 Rhodospirillales bacterium
ACGCTCATCTCGGTGGGGCCGTCGGCGGCGCAACCATCGGAAAAGGCGAAGCGGAGCGGGGCGGTCATCGGCATTTTCAGGGCCCTCCGATGGTCGTCAGTATTGGCGAAGCAGGCCGATCAACCGGCCTTGGACCTGAACCCGGTCCGGCGGGAAGATTTTGGTCTCGTACTTCTTGTTGGCGGGCTCCAGCGCGATGGAGGCACCCTTGCGGCGCAGCCGCTTCAGGGTGGCTTCCTGTTCGTCCACCAAAGCGACCACGATGGTTCCTGCTTCGGCGGTGTCGCAACGGCGGATCACCACCGTATCGCCGTCCAGGATGCCGGCATCGATCATGGAATCGCCTTCCACCGCCAAGGCGTAATGCTCACCCGCGCCCAGCATGGAGGCAGGAACCTCGATGGTGGTGGCGTGGTCGCGCAGCGCCTCGATGGGGGTGCCGGCGGCGATCTTGCCGTAGAGCGGCAGGGTCACGGCATCGGCGTTCGACGCCATCTGGGCGGCGCCGGGCAGGGCGGTGAAATTGCCCTTGATGACGGTGGGCGAGAAGCGGGACGAGGGCTGCGGCAGCGCCTGATCTGCGGAGTTCTCCGGCAGCTTGACCACTTCCAGGGCGCGGGCGCGATGGGCGAGGCGGCGGATGAAACCGCGTTCCTCAAGCCCGGTGATGAGGCGGTGGATGCCCGATTTGGATTTCAAATCCAGAGCGTCCTTCATCTCGTCGAAGGACGGCGAGATGCCGGTGGCGCGAAGGCGCTGGTCGATGAACATCAGCAGTTCGTACTGCTTGCGCGTCAGCATAATGGGTTCTCCCCCGCCACGGCGGCACCATGGAACAAAGCCTAAACTCTGGACAATGTTCTATGCCTGTTCCCAAAACCCGTCAAGCGGATTTCTTTGGGGGAGTCAGAACCCTTCCGGCAGCGGGATCACGCTGACCGCATCGCCCGGTTTTCCTTCGGGGGCGTGGGCGGGCCGCAGGATCAAAGCCTGCGCTGCGGCCAGTCCGGAAATCACCGCCGAATCCTGGCGGGAATGGGGGGTGGCGGCCAATTGGCCGTCGGCGCGGCGTTCCAGCGAAGCGCGCAAATATTCCTGCCGCGCGTCATTGGCACGCACTGCGCCGCCCAACACTGCCGGCACTAATGGGTCGCGGCTGGGCAGGCCTTGCAGCGCGCGCAGCATGGGGGCCAGGAAGATATAGGCGCACACCATGGCAGACACCGGATTGCCGGGCAGGCCCAACACAGGGACGTGTTTCAGCGCGCCGAACATCAGCGGCTTGCCCGGGCGCATGGCGATCTTCCAAAAGTCCAGCTTCAGGCCATGTTCGGCCAGCACGTCTTGGACTATGTCGTAATCGCCCACCGAAGCGCCGCCCGAGGTCACCAGCAGATCGCAGCCCTTGGCGGCCGCCACCATGGCCGACAGCGACTCGCGGCTGTCCTTGGCGATGCCCAACTGCACCGGTTCGCCGCCCAGCACGCTGACCAGGGCCGCCAAGGCGGGGCCGTTGGAGGATACGATCTGCGCGGCGCCCAAGGGCTCGCCCGGCATGGCGATCTCGTCGCCAGTGGACAGGATGGCGACGCGCGGACGCCGGCGCACCGACAGCCACGGCACGTTCATGGCCGCCGCCAAGCCGATTTGACGCGGCCCCAGCACGGTGCCGACGGTCAGCATGATCTGGCCGGGGGAGAAATCCAGGCCCATGGGGCGGATATGCTTGCCGGCGGGCTGAGTGACGGAGAAGGTGACCTGGGCACCGTCGCGTGCAGAATCTTCCTGCATGACCACCGTATCGGCGTCGGGCGGGATGGCGGCGCCGGTGAAGATGCGCACGGCTTGGCCGGGGGCAATGGTGCCGTCAAACGGACGCCCGGCGGCGGATTCGCCGATGATGGTCAGGCTTTGCGAAATCTCAGCTGCGCGCAGGGCATAGCCGTCCATGGCCGATACATCCATGGGCGGATGGGCGACGCGGGCGGTCACATCCTCGGCCAGCACGCGGTCCAAGGCAGCCGGCAAGGCGACCATTTCCGGGGTGGTGGGTTTGCACCCCGCCAGCACCCGCTCCAGCGCCACCTCGACCGTGATCATGGCTTGGCCTCGTAAACGCCCGACTTACCGCCCGATTTGTGGACTAGATGGATGTCGGTGATGCGCATGGCCTTGTCCACCGCCTTGACCATGTCATAGACCGTCAGCGCCGCCACGGACACGGCGGTCAGCGCCTCCATCTCCACGCCGGTGCGGCCCTTCAGTTTGCAGGTGGCTTCGATATCCACGGCGTTACGGGCCGGGTCCAGGGACAGTTCCACCGTCACTGAAGATAGGGCCAGCGGATGGCATAACGGGATCAGGTCCGGCGTGCGCTTGGCACCCATGATGCCGGCCAACTGAGCCACCGCCAGTACGTCGCCTTTCTTCAGGCCACGCGCCTGGATCAGCGCAATGGTCTCGGGGGCCATCAGGACGGCGCCGCGTGCTACCGCAACCCGCTCGGTCTCGGTCTTGTCCGAGACGTCCACCATCACCGCGTTGCCGGCGGTGTCGAAATGGGTGAGGTCCGCCATCAGGATTTGGCCTCGGCGGTGGCGCCCGCGCCCACCAGCAGGATCTTGGTGGCCATCTCCACGTCGGGCCGCTTCATCAGGGATTCGCCGATCAGGAAGCGGCGCACCCCGGCGGCGACCATGCGTTTGATGTCGCCTGGGCTGTCGATGCCGCTTTCGCACACGATCTGGCGATCGGCGGGGATCATGGGGGCCAGACGCTCGGTGGTGCCAAGGTCGGTCTTCATGATCTTGAGGTCGCGGTTGTTGATGCCGATCAGCGGCGATTTCAGCTTCAGCCCACGCTCCAGCTCGGCTTCGTCATGGACTTCGATCAGCACGTCCATGCCGTAGTCCAAAGCGATGCTTTCCATATTGGACATTTCGTCATCGGTCAGCGCGCCGACGATCAACAGGATGCAATCGGCGCCGAGCGCACGGGATTCGATGATTTGATAAGGATCGACCATGAAGTCCTTGCGGATCACCGGCAGTTCGCAAGCCGAGCGTGCTTCGCCGAAATCGGCGTCGGAGCCCTGGAAAAATTTCTGGTCGGTCAGCACGGACAGGCAGGCCGAGCCGCCACGGGCATAAGCCCGCGCCAGTTGAGCCGGCTTGAAATCGGGGCGGATGATGCCGGCAGACGGCGACGCCTTCTTGATCTCGGTGATCAGGCCCAGGCCGGTGGCCTCGACCTTGCGGGTCAAGGACGCGGCGAAACCGCGCGGCGGCGCCTGATCCTGAGCGCGCTTCAGCAGCTCCTGGATGGGGCGCTGGCTCTTGTGTTCGGCGATTTGGCGGCGCTTTTCGTCGCAGATGCGGTCTAAAATGGTGCCAGCCACGATCAAATCTCC
>JACMLB010000127.1 GCA_014379805.1 Rhodospirillales bacterium
AATGCAGGCCGGTGTTGAACCATTGCGGCGAGTTGGGGGCGCCCATCTGGGCAGCCAGCATGAACGCCATCTCGTCGCGGAAGGTCAGCGCGTCGGCCTCGGACGCAAAATAACCGCCCTTCCAGCCCCAATAGGTCCAGGTGCCGGCCAGACGGTCGAACACCTGCTTGGCGCTATGCTCGCCGACGATGCGCTCGTTCTCGGGCAGTTTGGCCAGGGCGTCCGTATCGGGCTCGTGGCGTTGCAGCCATTCGGGGACGTTCTTTTCCGCAACGCGCTTGAGGGCGGCGGGGACGCCGGCCTTGCGGAAGTATTTTTGCGCGAGCACGTCGCACGCCACCTGGGACCATGCGGCTGGCACTTCAATGTCGTTTGCGGCGAAAACCACCGACCCATCAGGGTTGCGGATCTCACTCGACGCCGCGCGGAAATCGATGCCGGCATAGGCCGAGGTACCGGCCTTGGTGAAGTGACGCTGAACGCGCATGGGTTCCCCTCATAGGTCGTATCGTGCATTGGGCAGCCAAAGGCGACGCAAAGTACGGGAAACCCCGCTTCCCTCCGTCCTTTGCGAGGGCGCACAACATGTTGTGGCTCGCCTCTAGCTGTGGCACAGCCTATGTCAGGTGCGTATCTGGTTCAACAACATTTTGCCCCTTTTTTGTAAACGGAACACAGCATGTAGATGCAAAAAATCAGGTATTTTTCCTATATACGACGGAAGATGCGCGAGGCTCTGGACGCCTTGCCCAGCATTTGCCATAGTCCGCCCCTGCAAACGCTCTCTAATAAAGAACATCGGGGACGAGATGACGAGCTTGGGAACCCTGCTGCACACCTGGGTCAACGGCCGCCTGGTGGGAACCGACACCAAAGGCAACCGCTATTATATCGAGCGCAAGGCGCCGAAGAATCAGCGGGCCAAGCGCTGGGTGGTGTTCAACGGCCCGACCGAGGCTTCGACCGTGCCGCCCGAATGGCATGCCTGGCTGCATCACACCACCGACAAGCCGCTGACCGACATGCCGCGTCAGGCTTGGCAGAAGGCCCATGAGCCCAATCATACCGGCACCTCGGGCGCCTATCTGCCGCCGGGTCACGACCTCAAGGGTGGCAAGCGTGAGCGCGCCGCCGGCGATTACGAGGCATGGCAGCCCTGATGGCGAGCGGAGCGCGCGTAGTGACCAAGGGCGGGGACCGCGACACCATCATCGGCGCTATCGTCGTGTTGGTGGCGGTCATCCTGCTTGGCCTCATTTATGCCAAGGAAGACGGGCCGGGCGGCAGCACTGACGCCGGCTATCTGTTGACCGCGCGCTTCCATCGCGCCGACGGCATCGGCGTCGGCAGCGACGTGCGGCTGTCAGGCGTTTCGGTGGGCAAGGTGGTGGAGCAGCATCTGGACTCCGATTTCCGCGCCGTCGCCACGCTGCGGGTGGCGTCCAACGTCATGCTGACCATCGACACCGCCGCCGCCATCTACACCGATGGCCTGCTTGGCGCCAAGCATATCGAGCTGAAGCCGGGCGGCGACGAGATCGTGCTCAAGCCGGGTCAGGAAATCCCCTATACCCAGGATGCCATGGTCATCGAGGATTTGATGGACATGATCATCCAGCAGGCCAAGGCCAAACGCGGATTTGCGGGCAAGCCCGTGCCGTCGGTCACCAACTAATCCGCACCCGAGGGGAACATGGGACGCAATCTCATTGAGACGATCATGGGCGCGGTGGTGCTGGCGGTGGCCGGATTCTTCCTGGCCTTTGCCTATAACCACGCTGATCTGAAGCAGGTGAAGGGCTACGAGATCACCGCCCAATTCGTCAGCGTCGGTGGACTGGAGACCGGCGCAGACGTGCGCATCAACGGCATCAAGGTGGGCACCGTGGCCGGCCATGCGCTGGACCCCGCCACCTTTAACGCGGTTGTCCGCCTGACCATCCTGCCCGACATCCGCCTGCCCAAGGACACCGTTGCCACCATCGGCACCGAAGGCCTGCTGGGCGGCAAGTTCCTTAAGCTGGAGCCCGGCCGTTCCCCGGAGCGCATTGCCGAGGGCGGCATGATCGCCAAGACCAAGGATTACAAATCCATCGAAGAAATGGTGGGCGAGCTGATCTTCCTGGCCACCGCCGACGCCCCGGCCCAGCCCGGCGGCCCTGCGCCCGAGCTGGTGGAACCGGTCAAGCCGTAACGATCGAGGGTGTGATGCACGCGGGTTCCGCCACGTTGTTTGCCGCCGCCTTGGCGCTGGCACTGCCCCAAGCCGCCCTGGCGCAGCAAACGCCAGCCATGCCCGAACTGTCCATGGGTGTGGCGGTGCTGCAGGGGTTGGACAAGGTTACCGCCCATGTGGTGACCATTGAGGCGCCAGTGGGCCGCCCGGTGCATTTCGGCACCCTGGAAATCATCGCGCGGGCCTGCAAAAAGCGCCGCCCCGAGGAAAATCCCGAAAGCGCCGCCTTCCTGGACGTTTGGGAACTGCGCCAGAACCAGCCGGCACAGAGCTTGTTCCGCGGCTGGATGTTCGCCTCCAGCCCGGCGCTCTCGGCCATGGAACACCCGGTCTATGATATTCGGGTGTTGGACTGCGAGAAGTAGCGTTTAAGGCCCGGCGCCCTTAAACCCGCACATCCCCCTGACGCAGCGCCTCGGTCCAATCCACCGGCCCGCGCGGGAAGACTGCCGGCATTTCCACCGCGCCGGTCAGCAGCTTCAAATAATGATGCCGGGGAATCTCGGTGGCGCCGAAGCGCGACAGGTGGTCGGTGACGAATTGGGTGTCCAGCAGCATGTAGCCGGCCCGTTTCATGCGCGCCACCAGATCAACCAGCGCCACCTTGGATGCGTCGGTCTCTCGGCTGAACATGCTTTCGCCGAAGAACGCGGCCCCCAGCGACAGGCCGTACAACCCGCCCACCAGTTTGTCGTCGCGCCATGTCTCGATGGAATGGGCCATGCCCAGATGGTGCAGTTCGACGAACAGCCGCACGATTTCGTCATTGATCCAGGTGTCGGGCCGCCCGGACGTCGTCTGTGCGCATCCCTCCATCACCGCTTCGAAGGCAGTGTCCACCCGCATCTCAAACACTTCGCGGCGCAGGGTTTTGCACAGCGACCGTGGGATGTGGAAGGATTCCAGGGGCAGGATGCCGCGCTGATCCGGGTCGATCCAATACAGCCGTTGGTCCGTGCGCGAGCGCGCCATGGGAAAAATTCCCATGGCATAGGCGCGTAACAAAAGGTCGGACGTTAAAGGCCGCATCCTGACCGTTCTCCCGATCCCTTTTTAGTGGGCGTGTGGGAATTGGCGTTCCTGCACCTTAACAGGTATTACGCTAAACGCACTTTTCCAGCCATCCGTTTCCAGCGCGTTTGAAAAGCGAAGGCCTCGTCTGCTCAGTGCAGATGCTCATTCCCAAGCCCGCTGGCATGGGCCTGCTGGTGGGTTTGGAATGCCCGCATCATGATCTGACGGACTTCAGACGCTTTGGCGGTGGGGAAGGCGTCGGCGATGATGTCCCACATGGCGCCGCTCTGCAGGAAATTTTGGCCGAACGTCTCCAGATCGCGGGCATTGTCGTCGTCCAGGGCCTGCAGCAGATAGCGGTAGAGTTTATCCTTGGTCGCTTCGTCCATGTTTTTGCCTCGGGAATTATTTCTGACGTTCAAGCCAGGCCTGAGTCTCGAACCGTTGATTGACGTCCTTGAGATCCTCGGCCGATAGGAAGATGCCGAAGCCCATCAGGTCGTTGCGGATCTTCAGCATCAGGAAGCCTTCGGCCGCTTTGCTTTCCACCTTGGCGAAATCGGCGTCCAGCAATTGCTTGAGATAAGCCTGATTGTTCTCGTCCGTAAGGTCGCAGGCCCAATCGGCCAGCAGGCGGTTGCGCCGTGCCCGGACCCAGAACTGGGCCTCGCGGTCAGCGACGAAATTGACCTGATTGGTGCAGCCCTTGGCACTGAAGGTCTCGATGATGGGCATGCGCTTCCCTTTGCGGACGTAAACAAGGCCCGCCAGCGTCAACCGGCGGGCCTTATCTCAAGCTGTCGGCTTAGTGGTGGCCGTGGCCGCCGCCGTGGCCCTTGTCATGGCCGGTCTGCTTGGCCGAGATGCTGGACACCAATCCATAGATAATGACGCAGCCAACCACAAACAGCACGAGACCCTGCAAAACGGGGGGCATATTCATTCTCCATTCGAGCGCGGTTGGGCTCAAAGTCTCACGATGCAAACCGGCCTGTCAACTTGAGGGCATGTCGGGGCAGGGTGGTTTCTGTCGCGTCTTCCCGTATTAAGCGTCGGACTTTTGCGCAGCCCTCTAGATAATAGGGTCAGCCATGCATTTATTTTACTTCCCTTAACCGTGCGGTCCGTCTATGGTCCGCGCCAATCGCTGGAGGCTCGCACGTCTCTTGAGAGAGACGCTGCCATTGGTTTGGGGTGCGTGCCATGAGCCCACCCCTCCGCGAGGACGCTTCTTCCTCTTGACCTCCTCCCGCACTCCCCGCTCGCTTGGGCCGTCACCGGTCCGAGACGCACCTTGTTTGTCAAAGGAAGATTCATTGTCCTTCGCTGAAATCAATCTGCATCCGCTCGTCCTCTCCGCCGTTCTCGAAAGCGGCTACACTGAAATGACTCCGGTTCAGCTCGCCGCGATCCCCCCCGCTTTGCAGGGCCGCGACGTGCTCGCCACCGCCCAGACCGGCACCGGCAAGACTGCCGCCTTCCTGCTGCCCTCGCTGACCCGTCTGGCTGCCGACACCGCTATCGTGCGCCGCGATGCCGCCGCGCCCCGTATCCTGGTGCTGGCGCCGACCCGCGAGCTGGCCCGTCAGGTGCTGACCGCCGCCCGCAAGTACGGCAAGAACCTGCGCCTGAACACCGTGGAAGTGGTGGGCGGTCTGCCCTACCGCGAGCAGCTGCGCATGCTGGCCAAGCCGGTTGACATCGTCGTCGCCACTCCGGGCCGTCTGATCGACCATCTCGATCGTGGCCGCTTGGATCTGTCCAAGGTGGAAGTGCTGATCCTGGACGAAGCCGACCGTATGCTGGACATGGGCTTCCTGGAAGACGTGGAAAAGGTCGCCGCCGCTTGCTCCAAGCAGCGCCAGACCCTGCTGTTCACCGCCACCCTGGACCGCCGCATGGCCAAGCTGGCCGAAGGCCTGCTGAACAACCCGGTGCGCGTCGAAGTGGCCCACACCATGGAAAACGCCGCCAAGATCGAGCAGCGTCTGCACCATGCCGACGATCTGGAGCACAAGCGCAAGCTGCTGCGCCATTTCGCCGCTTGCGAAACCGTGGGCAAGGCCATCGTCTTCACTGCCACCAAGCGTGACGCCGACACCCTGGCCCAGGACCTGTACGACGCGGGCCACGCCGCCGGCGCTTTGCACGGCGACATGAACCAGGGCCAGCGTAACCGCACCCTGGACCAGCTGCGCACCGGCCGTATCCGTCTGCTGGTGGCCACCGACGTTGCCGCTCGTGGCATCGACGTCAAGGACATCACCCACGTCATCAACTTCGACCTGCCCCGTCAGCCCGAGGATTACGTCCACCGTATCGGCCGTACCGGCCGCGCCGGTGCCGAGGGCATCGCCATCTCCTTCGCCGGTCGTGTGGACCGCGAGGCGCTGGTGCGCATCGAGCGTTACACCAAGGCGACCATGGAAGTGCATGTGGTGCCCGGCCTCGAGCCGCGCCGCCCCATCAGCACCGCCCCGGTTGGCCGTCCCAGCGGCCCGAGCCGTTCGTTCCGCAACGACGGTGCCCGCAGCGATGCTTGGGGCCGTTCGGCTCGTCCGCAGGATGGCCGTCCCGCTGGCGGTGGCCGCGACTATGTTGCCAACAAGGGCGCCACCCACAAGCCGACGCCCCGTGCCGGCAGCAAGTAACATTTGAAAAGAACGGCGGCGGGCTCCTGTGGGGCTCGCCGCCTTTTTTTTGAGGCGCCCATGAGTGAAGACTTGTCCATGAGTGAAGCCCTTGAAAGCCGCCTGATCGAGCTGGAAAGCCGCGTCGTTCATCACGAAGTGATGGCCGAGGAATTATCGGCGGTGATCACCGATCAGGGCCGCATCATCGACCTGCTGACCATCCAGGTCCGCCGCCTGACCGACCGCGTGCGCGATGCCGAGGCGGGGTGGGAACGGTCACCGCAAGACGACAAGCCGCCGCCGCATTATTGAGTCGTCGGGGCTAACGTGTACTTCGTCTACGTCCTCACCAACCCCCACGGCATTGCCTATACCGGCATCGCCAAGGATGTGACCGCCCGGCTGGTTCAGCACAATGGCGGCACCGGGGCGCGCTTTACCCGGGGACGCGGCCCTTGGCAGGTCCTTCATGTGGAAGGCCCGCTGGCCCATGGCGATGCGCTACGGCGCGAGGCCGCCATCAAGCGCGATCGCAAATTCAAAGCAGAGTTGAAAGCCGCGTTCACCGGCTGATGAAAATGGCGTCCGCCGGCAGCAATTGGTCGGTGAACAGCCGCAACACCGCGTGCAGATTGGGGCGGATGTCGGCGCCGCCGTCGTAATCCTTGGCCAATTGGCGCAACAGCTCCCGCATGCGGTCGTGGCCGCCCTTGTGCTCGGCGTGGTCCGCATTGGCGATGCCGGCCAAAGCCCGTTCCTCGCGCATGGCATGCTGCTCGAATTCCGCGGTCAGCTGGGCGATGCGACCGCCTACCGGCAGGTGCTCGTCCAAATCGTCTTCGATCTGGTCGAGCAGAACTGCCAGCCGGAGGTGATCCTCCTGGATTTCGTCCTCAAATGTATCCGTAGGTACGGGGGTCTCGGCAGGCAAGGGCGGCAGCTGCTTCATGGCGGGCTCCTATTCGCCCGCCTGTATATCACCGCGCCCCGTAGGTGCCCAAGTCGGAGGCTCGTCCTCCTTAGGTAGGAGGGTGGTCTTAAAGGCTGGCCAGGGCGTCGCCCACATTGGCCAGCACCAGCACGCCAATCACCGCGAAGATGGCGGCGGCGATGCCGTGAACCAGCTTCAACGGCACCTTGGTGGCGGCGACTTCGCCCAGCAGTACGGCGGGCACATTGGCCAGCATCATGCCCAAGGTGGTTCCGGCGGTGACCCAGGCCAGGCTTTGGTACTTGGCGGCCAGGGCGATGGTGGCGATCTGGGTCTTGTCGCCGATTTCCAACAGGAAGAACGCGACCAGGGTGGTGAGGAACGCGCCGGCACCGGCTGTTGTCTTGGGCTCGTCATCCACCTTGTCGGGCACCAGAATCCATGCGGCCATGGCAAGGAACGACAGGCCCAGCACCCAGCGCATGGCATCGGCACCAACCCAGGATGCCACGGCGGCGCCGGCCCAGGCGGCCAAGCCGTGATTGGCGATGGTGGCGACGAAGATGCCCAAGATAATGGGTAGCGGTTTGCGGAAGCGGGCCGCCAGCAGCAAGGCCAACAACTGGGTCTTGTCGCCGATTTCGGCGATGGCGACCACGGCGGTGGAGACGAAAAACGATTCCATGGAAAAGCACCTGAGGGGCCGGGCGGACATGACCATTGGCTCGCCGTCCCCCCCAGCCCCCTGGTTAGACGGTCGAAGCCAAAGGTCTCGCCAAGCCTCTCGGCCGGTCGCGCCATGGGCCCCAATCCAAAGACAGGGCGCCCAAGTCTGTTGACGCGCCCCCCTCTTAGATGAAGGCGGCTACTCCCCAATGACGGGCGGCACCATAAGGAAAAGCCCTAAGCTTGGCAAGTGGTGGAAGCCCCGGAGACCTCGTGGGCGAGTTTTTCCAGGCCGCAATCGGGAATACCGTGGTGGCGCAAGGTCTCCACCGTGCGCCGCAGATAGTCGCGATTGCGACCCAGCGGACCCGAGGCGCCGGCAATGGCGCGGGCTGCGTCGCAGAATGGCAGGTCGCCGGCGAAGGTCGGGTGGTGCGGATTGGCAAGAAACACCAGCGCGTCCACGGGACCGTCGGGGCTGCGCACGGGCAGGCGGCGGGGGATATAGGCGCCGGTGACCATCTCGCGCTTCCACAGCAGGGACAGTTCGTGGTCGGCGTCGTTGCAATCCATGCGCAACAGCACGCCACGGCAACTGCCGCCGGGCAGCAGCCCCATCATCAAACCGGGATGCTGAGGCGTGGCGCGGCCTGCGTGAATCCAGAAGCAGAAGCGGCGGTGATAGCCATATAGCACGCCCTGGCGCCGCTCTACCGGATGGAATACCGGGTTCCACATGAGCGAGCCATAGGCGAACACCCAGCATGCGCCCGAGGGCGGGCGCACGGCTTCGAGGGACTGGTGCAGTTGGGTGTCGTCCAGGAGCAGGTGGCTCCAGCCTGACTGAGCGATCATGTCGCGCAACTGGCCGCTTTCCAGTCCTTGCCGCGAAATGCCGATATCGCCGTCCTCGTCCATGGCTGTGCCGCTGTTATTGCTCTCGCGCAAGGATGTAGCATCCTGCGCGCGGGCTGAACACCTTGGTGTATGGCCGGGCTGTCATGACAAAAGTAAGGCGCCCTTGATGTGGCTAGAACCACTCAACCAATACGGGACAAGCGTCCTCTCTTATGCCTAAAGTAATGGAAGGGAGGGGACGTATGGAAGACGCCACCACATCGAATTTGCCCGTGACGCCGCTTGGGCGTGGCGTCGCTTTACGGTTGCTGGCGTTGATCCTGTTGTTCAGCACGGCGGTGACTGTGGTCGCCACGGCTGTGCAGCTTTACGTGGACTACCGCCGCGACGTGGACAGCATCGAAACGCGCCTGGCCGAAATCCAGACCAGCAATTTGGGCAGCCTTGCCAGCAGCCTGTGGCGGGTGGATGCGAGTCAGTTGCGGCTGCAGTTGGAGGGCATGCTGCAATTGCCCGACATGCAGTCGCTTGAGGTCCGCGAAACCTATGCCGGAGTGGCCGAGCCCGCTGAGCGTGTCGGTCGGGCGGCGCCATGACCGTGCGGTCATATCGCGCGAATACCCCATCATCCATAATGACCGCGGCACGGCGCAAATCATTGGGGTGCTTTATGTGGAAGCCACCCTGGATCACGTCTATCAGCGGTTGATCGACACCGGCGTGGTCATCCTGATCAGCCAGGGCATCAAGACCTTTCTGGTGTCCCTGTTCACGCTGTACATTTTCTGGCGGCTGGTGACCCGCCATCTGGTCCATCTGGCGGGGTTTCTCAGCAAATACGACATCCGCCGGCCCAGTGCGGCGTTACGTCTGCAACGGCGCGCGTTCGGCGGCGAGGACGAGTTGGACCGGGTGGTGGCCGCTTTCAACGGCATGTGTATCAGCCTGGAGCGCGCCTATACGGATCTGCGCGACGCCAATAGCGAATTGGAGCAGGATATCGTCGCCCGCAAGCACGCCGAGGCTGAGATCATCCGTCTTAACGCGGTGCTGGAACAGCGGGTACACCAACGCACCGCAGAATTGGAGGCTGCCAATAAGGAATTGGCAGCCATTTCCTCATCTACTCAATCGGCGGGCCGAACACCATAACGTCGCCACCCGGTAGGACTGCGCGGTCACGGCCGGTCTTCTTGGCTTCGTACATGCGATGATCGGCGGCCTCGATCAGTTCGGGCCAGTCGCGCGCATTGTCCACGCCACGCTCGGCGACGCCGATGGAGGCGGTCATGGGCTTGCCGTCAGGGCGGTTGCCGAAGCCGGCTTCACGCAGGCGCTCGATGACGATCTTGGCGCCGGGGGCGTCGGTGTTGTTGAGGATGGCGACGAATTCCTCGCCGCCCCAACGCACCAGCACGTCGCCCTTGCGCAGGCCGTCCTTCAGCTTTTCCGACAGGGCGCGTAGGGCTTTGTCGCCCTCGTCATGGCCGAAGGTGTCGTTGATGGACTTGAACTTGTCCAAATCGATGAACGCCACCGACAGCGGCGCGTTCTGCAGCGCCGCCAAGCGGAACAGCAAATCCAGGGTCTCGCCGCCCGAGCGGCGGGTATAGGCGCCGGTCAGCGGATCGACCATGGCGCGGTTGACCAGCGCCGCCATGTAATGCAGCTGGCTCATGCCCGAGAACATGGCCACGCCCATGACCAGCACCATCAGCCACAGCTCGGGCCCATGCTGGACCAGGGACAGCGGCTGGCCATTCATGTAATAGCCGATAATGGCGAAGGCGAAGGCGGGCAGCGAGAACAGCAGCACTTCCAGCGCGGTCAGCGGGAAGATGGCAAGGCCCGCCAGCACGATGTTGGGCATCAAGGCGTAAAGCTTGGCCGCCAGCTTGCCAGACTCGCTGAGTTCCAGGCCGGAGATGACGCGGATGGACATCAGGTAGAACACCGGCGGCACCAGCAGTAGCGCCATCAGGATGGCATCGGCCTGCAAGCGCGACTTACCGCTTTCCCACGGCCAGGCCAACAGCACGAACACCAGGGCCGCCGTCATGCGCATGCCGGTCATCTGCGCCCATTCCGGGAACGGGAAGACGAACCAGTCCAACACCGCGCAGGCCGGCACCAGCACCGCGAACAGCGCCGCCACCAATTGGACCCGCGAGATGGTCACCGAAGCGGCGTGGTTGCGGATGTGGGGGGAATGACGGAAAGGGACCAGCAGGTCGATGAACTGCTGCCAAGTGATTTTGATGGGCGCAAACAGGTGCGCCGCGAACGTCCGAGTGAAGGTCGGCTTGCCGGTAATCGTGCTAGACATAACCCTGTATCCCAATTCCCCAATTCCCTTGCGGGGGACCTTAGAACAGGCAGGGGCAATGAAACAATGCGTTCTTGGCTGAAATCAGCCGTTTTCCCATGTGCGGTTGCTTTTCTTGCAAATAATAGCAATCAAAAGAAGATGGCCTGGAGATTGCGTAGCCCAAGGGTCGGGCATCAAGCGAGGTTGGGAATGTCGGAAACCTATCATCGGCTGATGGCGTGCGCTGGAGCGGCTGACCCGTTCGACGCCCATGTCTTCGCCTGCATCCTTGCCAAGGGGCAGTCCGAGGCGCCGCGCCCGTTGACCGAGGCCGTAGGCCTAGCCGGCCCCGAACTGGCGCGGCTGGTGGCCCGGCTGTTTCCCGGCGCCCAATGGCTACCGGCGGATTGGACGGCATCGTCCGGTGCTGATGCCATCGAGGAACCCGACCTTCGTGCCATGCTGACCGACAACGCCACCATTGCCGGGTCTGACGAGGCCGCTTGGCTAGCCGCCATGGTGGCGCGCCGGTCGTTGCAGCCCGACCATCTGTGGCAGGATTTGGGGCTGTCCATGCGCAGCGACTTGAACGGCTTGCTGAACCGCCATTTCGCACCGCTGGCGGCGCTCAATACCCAAGACATGAAGTGGAAGAAGTTCTTTTACCGTCAGATGTGCCAGATCGAAGGCATCAATATCTGCAAATCGCCGGCCTGCGACACCTGCACCGATTACCCAATGTGCTACGGCCCTGAAGAATGATCCTGGGCGGCGAGGGGGCAAATTGCAGGCAGCCTGCCTGGAAAAGAAGCGCCTGAAGATCACCGGTTGCCCGGCACCCCTTTTGTCGATAGCATTGAGAATGCGTCGCAATTGAAGTGTTGGGTCCGTGGATCAAGAATTAAAAGCCGTGGGCATCCGGCCCACCCGCCAGCGCACGGCGCTGCTGGATTTGCTGCGCCGGGGCGGCAACCGCCATATGGCGGCGGAACAATTATACCGCGAGGCCTTCGAGGCTGGGCTGCGTCTGTCGTTGGCGACCGTCTACAACGCGCTGAACCTGTTCGCCCAGGCTGGTCTGGTGCGCCGCGTGGATGTGGGCGAGCGCACGTGGTTCTGTACCAATCCCCACGACCATCACCATCTGTATGACGAGGGTGCAAGCGAGCTGACAGACCTTGCGGCGCAGGAGTTGTGTCTGATAGGCACACCCACTTTGCCCGATGGCGCGCAATTGGTTCGCGCCGATATAATCGTTCGGTTTCGCCGGAGCAAGACTCGGCCGGATAGCTTTTGAGAATAGTTCTTAAATGTTTAAAAAGTGTATGTTTTACAGAAACTTACATTGAATGCACGGTTGTCTGGGGGCACACTCCCTGGGTCTTCTCCTGCTAAAAAGGGCTCGCTATGAAGGGCATTCCCAGCGTTATCGACCGGTTGAACAAGCTGCTTACCGGCGAGCTCACCGCCGCCGACCAGTACTTCGTCCATTCCCGCATGTACGAAAATTGGGGCTTCAAGACGCTTTACGAGCGGCTTGAGCATGAGCGTGTGGAAGAGTTGGAGCATGCCAGCCGCCTGATCCGCCGTATCCTTTTTCTAGACGGTATTCCCGATGTGGCCTCGCGTTCGCCGCTGGCCATCGGCGCCGACGTGCCGTCCATGATGAAGAACGACCTGGCCTACGAGCTGTCGGTGGTGGCCAACCTCAAGGAAGTCATCACCCATTGTGAGCAGGTCCAGGATTATGAGACCCGCCACATTCTGCGCGAGTTGCTGGCCGACACCGAAAACGACCATACCCATTGGCTCGAACAGCAGCTCTTCCTGATCAACGCCATGGGCCTTGCCAATTACCAGCAATCGGCCGCCACCGGCATTTCGGCTTGAGATAAGGGGAAACGCACATGAAGGGCGATAAAGACGTCATCGCGGCGCTGAACGGCATTCTCAAGACCCAGCTGACCGCCATCAACCAGTACTTCCTGCATGCCCGCATGTTGAAAAACTGGGGCTTCCGCGATCTGGGCAAGGCCATCTACAAGCACTCCATCGACGAGATGAAGGCCGCCGACGAGGTGATCGAGCGCGTCCTGTTCCTGGAAGGCCTGCCCAATCTGCAGGATTTGGGTAAGCTGCGCATCGGCGAGACCGTGCCGGAAATCCTCGACAGCGACCTGAAATGCGTGGTGCAGGAACGCGACGAGCTGGTGGCCGCCATTGCCCTGTGCGAATCCAAACAGGACTTCCAGACCCGCCACGAGCTTCGCGAAATCCTGGAAGAGGTCGAAGAGCATTTGGATTGGCTGGAAACCCAGCTGGGTCTGGTCAGCAGCATGGGCTTGCCCAATTACCTGCAATCCGCCATGGGCGAGATCGAAGGCGGCTGACAATTTTTAGGCAGGAGCAACGCTTATCCCGCGTTGCTCCTGCTTTTTGCTTCAGGTGGATCGCACTAGGTGTTGACCGCCGCCCCATTTTCGCCTTCCCTGCGTGACGAGTTGCAGGGATAAAGCGATGCGCAGGCCTTGGGCAGGGAATGGCAACATGATGCGGGGTTGGCTTGGCCAATTCGCCGCGCTTGCCGCTCTGCTCGGCTTCCTGTTTGTCGCCACCAATCCGGCGCCCTCGCTCGCCTTCGACCCGCTGCTCGGCACCTATGTCTGCCATGCGCAAGGCGAGCCCCGTGCCGCTTTCCCTGGCGAGGACGTTCCCCAAAGCGACGATTGCTGCCTGGTTTGCCAGGTGGCGCAGCTGGCAAGCGGGGCGATACTGCCCCCGCAATCGGTTCTGCCCGCCGCAAGCGCGGCCCATGCCCGCACGCCGGTCAGCGCCCGGATCGCCATTCAAGGCGAGGCCTCCCGCCATACCCAAGCGCGCGCCCCTCCGGCGGCCTGAGCACCCTTCATTCATCGCATTCATTGCGGCCCGCGCGCCCTTCAAGCGGCAGCGCGTCCGCGTCTGTCTATCAGGATCACATCCATGAAAAATCTCATGCTTGCCGCCGTGCTGGCGCTGGTTCCCGTTGCCGTCGCTGCTGCCGATATGGAAATCAGCGGCGGCTTTCTGCGCGCTTCGCCCAAGGTCGCCAACGCCGGAGCCGGCTTTCTGACCATCAAGAACAACGGTCCCGACGACACCCTGGTGGCTGCCGAGGCAGACATCTCTAGAACCGTGGAACTGCACACCCACATCATGGAGGGGGACGTCATGCGCATGCGCCAAGTGCCGTCCATTGCCGTTCCCGCCGGCGCTACCGTGGCTTTGAAGCCGGGCGGCGACCACGTTATGTTCATTAAACTGAAAAAGCCCCTGGTCGAGGGCGACACAGTGCGGGTGGCCTTGGTCTTCGCCAAATCCGGCAAGAAACTGGTGGAAATGCCTGTGCTGGGGGTTGGCGCCATGGCGCCGAAGCCCTAAGGCCGACAGCCTCGTCCCCCGGATTTTCCGGGGGGCGAGGTCATTTCTCCAGCACCAATCGCAGCCGTTCCGCCAATTGGCCGGGCGTCGCATCGTGACCCAGCTTGGCGATGAAGCTGGGCCAGGATACCCTTGGGCAAAAGCAGGGGGGAAGCGGGCGTGAATTTCGACCATCCACCTACCGGCTGGCGCTTGTGGCTGGCGGCGGTGCGCCCGCGCACGCTGACCCTGGCGGTGGCGCCGGTCATGGTGGGGGCGGGGCTGGCGTTTGCCCATTCCCATACGCTGCAAGCGCTGCCCCTGGCCGCGACTGTGCTGGGCGCGGTGTTGATCCAGGCCGGTACCAATCTGTGGAATGACATCTCCGACGCGCAGCGCGGCGGCGACCAACCCATGCGCCAGGGGCCGCCACGGGTGACCGCCTTGGGTTGGGCGACGCCCGAGCGGGTGCGGCGCGCGGCCCTGTTCAGCTTCGCCGCCGCCGCCTTGGTCGGGCTTTATCTTGCAATAGTGGGCGGCTGGCCGGTGGTGGCGCTGGGGCTGGCGTCGCTGGCAGCCGGCTGGGCCTATTCCGGCGGTTCCAGACCCATTTCCTATACCGCGCTGGGCGAGGTGTTCGTGCTGGCCTTCTTTGGCATTGGCGCGGTGGCCGGCACGGTGTGGCTGCAAATGCACGCCGTACCAGCCCAGGCCTTGATCCTGGGGATCGCCATGGGTCTGCCCGCCGCTGCCGTGTTGATGGCGAATAACTATCGCGATCTGGATGCCGACACCCTGGTGGGCCGCCGCACGCTCGCCATCCGCTTGGGGCCTAAGCGTGCCAAGATCGCCTATGGGGTCATGGTGCTGGTGCCGTTCATTCTGCTCGACTGGGTGGCGTTGGCCGCTGCCCCACTGGCGGTCAAACTGGTTTGGGACTTCGCCACCCAGCCGCGCGGGCCGGCCTTCAACCGCATCCTTGCCGCCACCGCACGCTTTCAATTGGCGCTGGCGGTGTTGGCCGTGCTGGGAGAGGTGATCCATGCTCAAAATTGACGGCCTTTGCCGTCCCGGTTTGCAGCCGGCATCCTTCACCCTTGCCGCCGGTGAATGCGTGGTGGTGCAAGGGGCCTCGGGGGCGGGCAAAAGCCTGTTGCTCAGGGCCATCGCCGATTTAGACCCCAATCAGGGCCGGGTCAGTTTGGACGGGCATGACCGGGCGGAGATGGCGGCAACCGCGTGGCGGGCGCGGGTGGGCTATGTGCCCGCCGAGCCGGGCTGGTGGGCGGATCGGGTGGACGCGCATTTTCTGAACTGGAACGACTCTCTGGCCCGGCGCCTGAACCTGCCCGATGGCATGGGCACCGCCATGGTGGTGCAGTTGTCCACCGGAGAGCGCCAGCGCCTTGCGTTGTTGCGCGCGCTGGAACGTCAACCCCATGTGTTGTTGCTGGACGAACCCACCGCCGCTTTGGACGCCACGGCCACCGCTTTGGTGGAAGAATTGCTGGCCGAGCGGCGGGCAGGGGGCATGGCACAATTGTGGGTGTCCCACGATGCCGATCAGGCGGCCCGCCTTGGGGGGCGCCGGCTGGTGGTTGAGCATGGCCGTGTGCGCGAGGAGGGGGCGTGACCTATATCCGTCTGGAATTAATGGACATCGCGCTGGCCGGCATCCTGGTGCTGGTCAACGGCGCCCTGTCGCTGGCATTGGGCCTGGGGATCGAACGCAAGCTGCTGGTGGCCTCCGTCCGCATGGTGGTGCAGTTGCTGCTGGTGGGGCTGGTGCTGACCTGGCTGTTTGCCACCGTCTCGCCCTGGCTGACCTTGGGCGTTGCCCTGGTCATGGTGCTGTTCGCCGGTCACGAGATCATGGCGCGCCAGGACCGGCGGCTGAAGGGGCTGTGGGCCTATGGCCTGGGCACCGGCTGCATGCTGCTGGCCGCCGGAGTGGTCACCCTGTTCGCCCTGACCACCCAGTTGAAGCCCGAGCCATGGTACGACCCGCGCTATGCCATCCCGTTGCTGGGGATGGTGTTGGGCAATACCATGACCGGCATCGCCCTTGGCCTCAATACCCTGACCGCCCATGTCAGCCTGCGCCGCAACGCTATCGAGGCCCGGCTGGCCCTGGGTGACAGCAGCCATCAGGCCACCATGCCGGTGGTGCGCCAAGCCCTGTCCACCGCCCTGACCCCCATCATCAACAGCATGGCGGCGACCGGCGTGGTATCGCTGCCCGGCATGATGACCGGCCAAATCCTGGGCGGCGTCGATCCGGTCGAGGCGGTCAAATACCAGATCCTCATCATGTTCCTGATCGCCGGCGGCACCGGATTGGGTGCCGTGGCGGCGGTCATGGGCGGCATAAACCGCCTGACCGACCACCGCCACCGCGTGCGGCTGGATAGGTTGCGCTAACCTTACCGTCCGAACAATCCGCCCGGATTGATGGGCAGGGGCGCCGACCCGGACTTCTGCTGGTCAGCCGGCTGAGTGCCGCCGCCCAACAAGCCGGTGGGGAGCTTGCGGCCGATGGCACCCTGGATGGCTTCGTTGGCCTGTCCCTTGGCCATGGCGGCCATGTCGGGGCGGAAGGACAGATTGTCCCATGGACCCTCGACGATCACCGGCACCTTGATACCGCCCAGATCACCTTGGCCGCCCTGGCCTTCCAGGCTGGCCACGGCCTTGGGCTCGACGCGGTAATGGACGGTGCGCGGCGGCAGTTCCACCGTGCCCGCACCCTCGACCCGCAGCAGCGGCGATTTCAGGGCTAGGTCCTTGTTGGTGACGATGCCGTTGTCGATGGTGAAGGTGCCGCCCAATTCGGCGAAATCGGTTTTCTGACTGCCGCTGCCGGCGGTGAAGGCGGTGCCCACGTTGCGCATCATCTCGGCCAGATTGATGCCCTTGATGGCGCCGTTGAGGAAGGTGACGTCGCCCTTGCCATTCAGGCTGGAAACCAAGGCGCGCTCGCTTTTGCCGCGACCGGACACCTGGATGTCGGCATCGCCGGTGCCCGACAGGCGGTCAAAGCTGGCGGCATCGGTCAGGAAGGGCTCGGCGGCAAGGCCCTTCAAAGTGAAGGACGCGTCCAGACCCACGCCGGGCTGGCTGCCGTCCAGGCCCAGACGGCCCTTGCCGCTGCCCTGATACAGCTCCAGCTGCGACAGATCGGCGTTGAGGCGGCCGCCGTTCAGAGCCAGATGCAGGGCGCTTTTGCCGATCTTGATTTTCTGGATGGTGATGGAGCCCACGCTGAGCGCGAAGTCCACATCGGCAGCCTTCAGGCCGGAAGCGTCAATGGGGGCGTCGCTCCAATCGGACTTGCCTGCCGAGGCAGTGCTGGCCTTGGCCGGCTGTTCCGGCGGCAGATAGGGATTGAGGTCCAGGGCGTCCACATCCAGTTTGCCTTTGAGGCTGGGACGGGCGCCGCCCGTGTCTGCGGTGAAGTCGCCCTTGGCCCTGATGGCGTCCAGCCCGATGGCGGCCTGGGTCAGGGCTACCATGGTGCCGCCCGCCGCCAGTTTGCCGGTCAACGAGAATGGCCCCAGCCCGGTTCCGGCCATGTCCAGCGGCTTGCCCGTGGTCCACAACACCAGCCCGCGTACCGACGGTACCGCAAGGTCCAGATCGCCCTTGACCGCCGCGCCCGAGGCTTCGCCCTTGAAGGCCAGCTTCACCGCTTCGGTCGCCACCGACAACTCGGCGGGTGATGCGGTGCCGTCCAGCAGGGCACGGGGGCGGGTGACGTCCACAGCCAGATCAATGGTCTTGCCGTGCCACTTCAAGCCGCCCTTGGCTTTCAGCGGGCTGTCCAAGTTTTTCAGGTCCACGGCCAGATTGATGGCATCGACCTCTTCCTTGGTGCCGGCCTTGCCGTCCACATAGGTCAGCTTGCCGCTGGTAATGCGCACCTGACCCAGGGACAGATCCTTGAGGCCGGTACCACCACTGCTGCTGTCCTTAGCTTCGGCCTTGGCTTGCGGCTTGGGTTCGCTGTCGAACACCCAATTGGCCTTGCCGTGACGGTCCACCTCCAGGCTGATGATGGGATCGATCAGCACGAAGCTGTCCACCTCTACCTTGCCCGACAGGATGGGCAACAGCTTCAGGCGCACATCCAGCGCGCCCAGCCGCACCATATCCTTGCCCTGGAAACCGGGCGGGTTGGACAGGGCCACGTTGGACACCTGCACCGACAAGGACGGGAAGGCCGAGACCGACACCTTGCCGTCGATGGACAGATCACGTCCCGTGGCCGACTTCACCTGGGCCACCACTTCCTGCTCGATCTTGTCGGCAGGGACCAGAGAGGGGAGAACAACCAGCGCGCCGATGGCCAGTACCACCAGCACGCCCAATGCAATGAGCAATTTCTTCACGGCGTCACTCCCCTTGGTCCCTTAATTGGCGAAAACCTTACGCAGCAGTTCGGTCGAACGTTTGGCCGGGTCGCTGCGGATGGCCGCTTCTTCGTCGGCTAGATAGCGGAAGATGCCGGACAACGCATAGTCCAGCACGTGATTGGTCAGCATGGCCCGGCCATCGCCCACCATGGGCAGTCCCTTGGCCGATGCGGTCATGGCCTCATAGGATTTGACCACCCCGGCTTCAGCCACGTTGCGGTCCACCACCGGACGCATGGCGGTCTTCAGATCGGGGCTCATGGTGCGCTTGAAATATTGGGTCGCCGAGTCCTTGGGACCGTTCAGGATGGCGCGGGCGTCGTCCAGGCTCATGCGGTCCAGCGCGCTCAGGAATATCTGCTTGGCTTGCGGCGCGGCACTTTCGGCGGCGCGGTTCAGCTTCAGCTCTAATTCATCGGCGGCGCCGGACAGGCCGGCCATCTTCAAGCCCGATTGTACGCTACGCAGGGTGTCGGGCAGGGGAATATGCACTTGCGGATCGGCGTTGAAACCGTCGGCGCGGCCCAGCCGGGCGGTGACGGCGCTGGCCCCTTGGCGCAGGGCATCCTTCAAGCCGGACGAAATATCGGTGGTGGACAGTGATTGGCCGCGCGTGCCCGATGATGGTGCGGCGGGCTGGTTCAGCTGCTGCTGCAACACGCCTTTGCCCATATCCAACAGCGAGCCCTGGGCCAGCGCGGTCATCGGCACGAGAAGTCCAAAGGCGATCAGCATCTTCCGCATGGAAAACTATCCTATGGCGATTAGAATTACTCGTTGGGTGATGTTACTCCAGCTGTGTTGTGTTAGCCATGGTTGCTAGCGAAGGAGGGCGTGGTGACGACGATCTATCTTGAGGACATTCAGCCGGGGCAGGTTTACGGCTCGCCGACCTATGCGGTGACGGTGGAGAACATCAAGGAGTTTGCCGGTCAGTGGGACCCGCAATCATTTCACTTGGATGAAGATGCCGCCCAGGACAGCTTTTTTCAGGGACTGGCCGCCAGCGGCTGGCACACCGCCGCCGCCACCATGCGCCTGCTGGTGACCGGCGATTTCCACCCGGTCAATGGCCTTATCGGCGCCGGTTTCGAGGAACTGAAATGGCACCGCCCGGTCCGCCCCGGCGATGTGCTGAGTGTGCAGACCGAAGTGCTGGAGGTTCGGCCCATGCGCTCCAAGCCGGACCTTGGGCTGGTCAAGGTCCGTGTGACCACCCTGGATGCGGACGGCCAACCGGTGCAGATGTTCACGCCCACACTGGTGGTGCGGGCGCGTAACGCCCCCTAATGCGACATCACCACCGGCAGCGTCATGTGCTTCAAAATATGCCGCGTGCCGGCGCCCTTGAAGAAGGGCAGGTGATAGCCGCCATGGGCGCCCATGACCAGCAGATCGGCGCCCTGGTCGAAGGCGCGTGACAGCAGTAAATCCATCACGCCGATATCCTCGCCGGCCAGCACCTCGCGGGTGACCGTCACCCCGTGGCTGGCAAGGTGGTCGTGGATGGATAAGGGCGGCAAGGTCTGGTCGGCAGTCTGGGTTGACGGCTGGGGCCGCACGGTCAGGATTTCCACGTTGCCCGCACCTTCCACCAGGGGCATGGCGTCGTGTAACGCACGGGCGGATTCGCGGCCGCCATTCCACGCTACCAGCACATTGGTGCCGATGCTGGGATAGGTGCCCACCGCCGGCAGGATCAGCACTGGGCGGCCGGATTGCAGCACCACGTGCTCCACCAACTCCTCGGGGGCGTCCTTGCCGTCATGGTGCTGGCCCAGCACGACTAGATCGTGGAAGCGGGCACAGACAACAGTTTCGTGTAGCACATGGCCGGCCTCGCCATGGGCCAGACGCCACCAGCGCATGGGCACACCGGCATTGGTGGCCGCTGCCGAGAACTGCTGCTCGGAATGCTTGGCGGCGATCTCGAAGCTGTCCGACGACCGTCGCGCCACCGCTGCGGCGCGCTGATGTTCCGTGCGGGCGAACAGGCCGGTCAGTCGCCCGCCGAAGCGCTTGGCGATGGTCAGGGCTGCGTCGATGCGCAAGGGATCTCGGTCGCCGCCGTCCAGATGGACCAAAATATCCTTGTACATGCTTGATCCCCTCTCAGGCCTGGATTCCGCGTTTTTTCAACCACGGCGCCAGCACGCCGACGATGCCGCTGCGGAAGGCTAGCACGCAGATGACGAAGATGACGCCCTGAATGATGGTCACCCACGAACCGGCTTCCGAGAAGTAATTCTGGATGGTCACCACCAGGAAGGCGCCCACGGTGGGGCCGAATACCGTGCCCACGCCGCCCAGCAGGGTCATCAGCACCACCTCGCCCGAGGTGTGCCAATGCACGTCGGCCAGGGAGGCCAGTTGGAACACCACGCTTTTCAGCGACCCGGCCAGCCCGGCCAGGGATGCCGACAGCACGAAGGCGATGAGCTTGTAGCGGTCCACGTGGTAGCCCAGGGAAATGGCGCGCGGTTCGTTGTCGCGGATGGCCTTCAGCACTTGGCCGAAGGGTGAGTGGACGACGCGGTACAGGAACAGCAGCGCGGCGACGAACACCGCCAACACGAAGTAATACATGTACATCATGTTGTTGAGGTCGATCAGGCCGAACAGATAGCCGCGCGGCACGCCCTGGATGCCGTCCTCACCGTGGGTGAACGGCGCCTGGACCGCCAGGAAGAACATTAGCTGGGCCAGCGCCAGGGTAATCATGGCGAAATAGATGCCCTGGCGGCGGATGGCGAGGCCGCCCACCACCAAGCCCATGGCCGCCGACAGGGCGACGCCGCACAAGATGGCAAGTTCGGGCGTCAGGCCCCATTCCTTGGCGGCGTGGGCGGTGACATAGGCCGACCAGCCGAAGAACACCGCATGGCCGAAGCTCAGCAGGCCCACATAGCCCAGCAGCAGGTTGAAGGCCGAGGCGAACAGGGCGAAGCACAGCCCCTTCATCAGGAAGACGGGATAGATGCCCAGCGGCGCCAGCAGGGCCAGAACCAGCAGGGCCAGGACGAACAGTGTCTGGCGCGAGGTCGGTTTGATCCGGTCGCCGGCAGCGGGGGCGGTCACGATGTCTTGTTTCGCCATATCTCAGGCTCCCTTGCCGAACAGACCGGCGGGCTTGATCAGCAGCACCACCACCATGACCATGAAGATGACGGTTCCGGCGGCTTCGGGGTAGACCACCTTGGTGACACCCTCCAGCAGGCCAAGGGCAAAGCCGGTCACGACTGAGCCCATTATGGAGCCCATGCCGCCGATAACCACCACGGCGAACACGACGATAATGAGGTTCGAGCCCATCAGCGGATTGACCGAATAGATGGGTGCCGCCAGCACGCCGGCGATGGCGGCCAGGGCCACGCCGAAGCCGTAGGTCAGGGTAATCATCAGCGGCACGTTGACGCCCATGGCCTGAACCAAAGTGGGGTTCTCGGTGCCGGCGCGCAAATAAGCGCCCAGCTTAGTCTTCTCGATGGCGAACCACGTGCCCAAGCACAGCACGGCAGAGGCCAGGACCACCCAGGCGCGGTAGATGGGCAGATACATGAAGCCCAAATTCCAGCCGCCGGCCAGTTCCTTGGGCACCGCATAGGGCATGCCCGAGATGCCGTAAAGCTGGCGGAAGAAGCCCTCGATGATCAGGGCCAGACCGAAGGTCAGCAGCAGGCCGTAAAGGTGGTCCAGCTTATACAGCCGGGCCAGCATGGTGCGCTCGATGACGATGCCTATGGCGGCGACGATGATGGGGGCGACCAGCAGGGCGACCCAGTAGCCAGCCCCCACATAGG
>JACMLB010000019.1 GCA_014379805.1 Rhodospirillales bacterium
GCCGCCCGAGCCGAAGCCGCCGCGCCGGGTGGACGTCCCGCCGGTGCCGCGCCTGTTGCTGTTCCAGCGCCGCTGCCCGCCCGCACCCTATTGGGGATACCGGCGAACGCCCCCCGAGCCCATCGACCTGCCGCTGGCGCGGCTGTCCTTTCTCTATGGCGGCATCGAGGTGGCGGCAGCCGACGGTCGCGCGGTCACGCCCCTGGTCGAGGGTGACACCGTGGTCGAGGTGGTCCGCCACCAGCGGGCCGAGCAGCAGGCCAAGCGGCGACTCGACGGACTCGGCTTCCACCCGGCCGTCCGGCTGTCGTCGTGGCAGGTGCCGCGCGAGCACCAGGCCGACCTGACGCTGACCGCCGGCCTCGATGCCGGGGACGACGAAGAGGCCTGGCTGGATGCCCTGATCAACGACCTCCCCCGCTTGGCCGCAGACGGCTGGCGCATCGACATCGCCAATGACTTCCCCCTCCGCCTGGCCCATCCCGAAGGCGGGCTGGAAGCCGAACTGAGCGAAAGCGGCGGCATCGACTGGTTCGACCTGCATCTGGGGGTGAATGTGGACGGCCAACGGGTCGACATTCTGCCGGCCCTGCTGAAGGTGCTGCGCCGCCTGCCCGCCGAGGGGCTGGAGGAATTCCTCGACGATGACGGAGAAGACGAATCCACCCTGCGCCTCCGGCTCGACGATGGCCGCATCCTGCCCCTGCCTTTCGCCCGCCTGCGTCCCATCGTTAAGGCGTTGACCGGCCTGTACGCAGCCGAGGACAGCGACGGCCGGGTCGCCTTCTCGCGCGCCGATGCCGCCGGTCTCGCCGAGTTCGCCGAGGCCACCGCCGCCCATGGCTTGGCCTGGAAAGGCGGTGAGCGCCTGCGCACACTCGGACAACGGCTGAAGGATGCCGGGGGGCTTCCGCCGGTGGCGATACCGGCGCTGTTCACCGGCACGTTGCGCTCCTACCAGCAGACCGGAGTGGCATGGATGCAACTATTGCGCGAGGTCGAGTTGGGCGGCGTGTTGGCCGACGACATGGGGCTGGGCAAGACGGTGCAGACGCTGGCCCATCTCGCGGTCGAGAAGGCGGCCGGGCGGGCCGACCGCCCGTCGCTGATCGTCGCCCCCACCAGCGTGCTGCCCAACTGGCGGGCCGAGGCCGCCGCTTTCATCCCGGAGCTGGCCGTGCTGGCGCTGCACGGTCCGGCGCGCAAGGACTCGTTCCCGGCCATGGCCGGTGCGGATATCGTGCTGACCACCTATCCCCTGCTCGCCCGCGACGCCGAGGTGCTGGCGGCCCAACCCTGGCACATGGTCATCATCGATGAGGCGCAGGCGGTCAAGAACCCGGCCACCGCCGCCGCCCAGGCCCTGCGCCGTTTGGACGCCCGCCACCGCCTGGCCCTGACCGGCACGCCGCTGGAGAACCATCTGGGCGAGTTGTGGGCATTGCTTGACTTCGTTTCGCCGGGCTTTCTGGGCGATGCCCGCGCCTTCGCCAAATCGTGGCGCACCCCCATCGAGAAGAAGGGGGACGCCAATCGCCAAGTCATGCTGACGCGGCGAGTGCGGCCGTTCCTGTTGCGACGCACCAAGGCCCTGGTCGCCGCCGAACTGCCGCCCAAGACCGAGATCGTCGAGCATATCGAACTATCCCCGGCCCAACGCGACCTTTACGAGGGCATTCGGCTGGCCATGCACAAGAAGGTGCGCGACGCCATCGCCGCCAAGGGCCTCAAGCGCAGCCGCATCGAACTCCTGGACGCGCTGCTGAAGCTGCGGCAGGCCTGCTGCGACCCCCGTCTGGTCAAGACCGGCAAGGGGGTCCCCAAGGCCGGTTCGGCCAAGCTGGTTCGGCTGATGGAGATGATCCCCGAGTTGATCGAGGAGGGCCGGCGCATCCTGTTGTTTTCGCAATTCACCAGCATGCTGACGCTGATCGAAGCGGAGGTGAAGGATGCGGCCATCCCCTATCTGCTGCTGACCGGCGACACCACCGACCGCGCTACCCCGGTGAAGCGGTTCCAGGCCTGCGACGTGCCGCTGTTCCTGATCAGCCTCAAGGCCGGCGGCAGCGGCCTCAACCTCACCGCCGCCGACACCGTCATCCACTATGACCCGTGGTGGAACCCGGCCGTCGAGGCCCAGGCCACCGACCGTGCCCACCGCATCGGCCAGGACAAGCCGGTGTTCGTCCACAAACTGGTGGCCGAGGACACCATCGAGGTCAAGATGGCAGCCTTGAAGGCCCGCAAGCAGGCCCTGGCCGACGGGCTGTTCGGGGGCGGGAATGCCGCGGGCCTGGACATCGGCGACGATGATATCGAGTTTCTGCTGGGCGGGTGAGAGCCAAGGCTACGACGCCTCGACGCTTCACGAGCCAGGCGCTTGACAGGGTCTCCGCCCCTGCCACCATACCACCTCCGAGGCCACCCCTCCCGCCTTCGGGATGGTTGCGAATCATATCACGGAGTGATACAAATTTGGCTGTCCGGGTGTTCAAGGATCTTGGCTTCGAGGACTGGGCGTGTGACGAGGTCGTCACCGACGCCATGTTGTGGGCGGCGGCTATCGAGATTGAGAACGGCTTGGTCGACGCCCGGTTGGGTGGCTTCCTGTTGAAAAAACGTGTCGCCGCCCCGGGGCGGGGCAAGAGCCGGAGCTATCGGACCATCGTGGCCCACCGGCAAGGTGACAGGCTGTTCTTTCTCCACGGCTTCGCCAAGAAGGAGAAAGAGAACATCTCGAAGAAGGAAAAGGCGGCTTTGTCGAGGTTGGGCGAGCAGTACATGGGGTACGATGACGCCACGCTGACCATGATCGTGGCCGAAGGCGACCTTCTGGAGATTCCCGTGCCATGAGCAGAATTCTTAGGAACGTCCACGCCGCCGCCAAGCGGCTCCACACGGCGGGCCACATGGACGAAGTCACCATGTGGGAGTTCGACGCCCTCTGCCTGCCGCCGAAGCGCACCTTCTCCGCCGAGGACGTGCAAAGGATACGGACGGCCTCACACGTCAGCCAGAGCGTGTTCGCGGCCTTCCTGGGCGTGGGCAAGACCACCGTCCAGCAATGGGAGCAGGGCGTCAAAAAGCCGAGCGGCCCGGCTGCCAAACTCCTGGACATCGTCGATCGCAAGGGATTGGCCACTCTGGCGACGGAATGACCAATTCGCGTGCTTTTCTGACGGCATTTTTGACGGTAAAGACGATTCGTCGCGTCAGAAAACCCCGTAAATTAAACGTCTTTCCTGCTCAAGAAACAATGGAGTGGGAATGACGGTTTAGGAAAAGGGCGCCTGCGGGCGCCCTTTTCATGTGCGGGTTCACTGCTTAGGACCGCGCCCCCAGAACCTTCCGCGTCATCCCCACGACCGCATCACGGGTGAATGGGATGGGCAACGCCCCATTTAGGCCGGCCTGCCGGGCTCCCACCATGGCCTTCTTCTGATCTTCCTCGTGGAAAAGCAGGATTGCGGGGATGTTTAATTTGAAATCAAACCGGATGTGGCTGAAGAAAGCGTTCCCGTCGAGCGGATTCATATCGAACTCGGCAAAGATTACATCCGGTTTGAACGCTCGGACCGCCTCAAGCATTTCAGGGCCACTGCCCGCCATAATTTGCCCCGCCCCGGCATATCTCAACGCGGCAACGAGGATTTCCTTGGTCAGCTGCTTGTCTGTGGCAAGTAAACTCCGAACGCCGTTGAGCGGCTTGTCACGATTCCAATCCATATGTGAAACATCCCCTTGAAGAGCCCGCCGAGGCATAATGATGCCTGACCGATGCATCTATCAAGGAGATGCTCCAATTATGGGGTAACGCTCAATGCGTCACGCGCAGCCGCGCTTGCAGATGGGTCAAGGTGCAGCGCAGCTCGGGGAATTGCGGCAACAGGCTGTCAGCAAGGGTGCGGGCGCGTTGGATGTCGAGGGACTGGCCGCGCCACTCGCCTTCAAGCATGCGGGCCAGTTCTTTCCACTCGGACATAATGTTCGGTGCGGTTTTCATAGCCACCTCCCTAGATCACTAGGGGCGATCAGACCACGGCAGCGAGCGTTGAGGGAACTGAGGGGAAGTATCTCGTTCAAAGGCGCGGAAGCCGAAGCTTTCGTATTAAGGTCAACACCTACTTGAAGATAAACGGCTGCACACCGTGGCGCCGCGCCATGTATTGGATCAGGAACTTGGCCAGACTGTAGGTCATGCCGACAAAATGCAGCCGACTCCACGACTCGCATTCGCTGATGATTTCCGCCTGGGCGGAAACGGTTTGGTGCATGGACAGCTTGCGGCCTTCCCGGGGGATCAGTTGCAGCTTGACGCTGGTTCCGGGCTTTTGCCCGCAAAGGGGGACGCGTAATCCACCGATGGAGAGGTCATAGACGTCCAGCAATTGCTGCCCCAGCCGCACCACTATGCCGCATTCAGGGAAGCGATTATAAAGCCGGCGGTCGCCGAGCTCTTGCGAGCGGATAATGGCGGCGGCGCGCTGGCGGCGATACTGGTAGGTCATGGGGTTTAGCCCTTCAATGATCCTGCTTTAATACCATCGGGCTATGAACCGGATTCGCGGCCCATTTGAACCTTGTTTAAACAGGTGGAGAAAACCGGCATGCGGGGGGATGCCCCCGCATGCGCGTGTTTCATATTATTCCTCCGGCTGCGGACGGGTGGCGGGGGCCTGACCGGGATTGACCGTTTCACGCTCGGATTCGCGCGCCGAACCGGGCGCTTGCGAGCCGGTGGGCGGCAGTAAGCCTTGCTGCTGGCCGGGATCTTCCACGTCGCGCTGTTCCAGATCGACACTGCCGCGCTGCTGGGACGGCGGCGGCGAACGGCGCTCGGACGGCATCTGACCCGTCTGAGTCGCAGGCGAACCGGTTTCCACCCCCAAAGCTGCCAGAGATTGAGGATCGGGCCGCCCGTCGGCTTGCAAATCCTGGTCGCGCTCGAAATTGCGCAACGCCTGCTGTGTGCGTGGCCCCCACAGGCCATCGGGCTGCCCGGCATCATAGCCGCGATCGGCCAGATTCTGCTGAACATTGCGAACCTGATCCGATGACAGACGCGACTGCGATTGCGTCGCCATGGCCCCCTGGCGCTGGGTGGACGGGGTATAGCTGCGCGAACCGGCAGCGCCGCCCGTGGCCGCACGTTGTCCGGCCTGGGCATCCCCGGTCAGGCCCAGCGCCGCCAAGGTCTGAGTATCCAACTGGCCGGTGGCGTTCAGTCTCTGATCACGCTGGAACCGGCGCAACGCCTGTTCGGTGCTGGCGCCATAAACGCCGTCGGGCTGGCCGGCATCATAGCCCTTGGCGCCCAAGGTGCGCTGGATGTCGCGCACCATGTCGGGCGCCACCGCCTGCTGTTCCGCCGAAGCCGATGCGCGGCTGGACTGACTGGCTGTTTGCCCGGAACTGGTTTGGGCTGAACTGCTTTGCTGGGAGTCCTTCCCACCCATCATGCCCTGGCAGGCCGTCAGGGACAGGGCCATGACGGCGCTGGCCAGGATGGGCATGGCCCTTGTCTTATCCATATGTCGCTCCTCCACTTGGGATGCATCCATACGGCGAACGCGCGGAACGTTGCGCGCGTTCCAAGCGGGAACGGCTTAATCCTTAGGGAGAGGCCGCGTCGCCTGCTCCAGCCACGCCCGCGCGGGGCCGTCCAGCAGCGGCGCCAGTTCCGCCGCCACCCGCGCGTGGTAATCGTCCAGCCACGCCCGTTCGTCCGCATTCAGCAAGGACGGCTGCACCAGGGCGCGGTCCATGGGGACCAGGGTCAGGGTTTCGAAGCGCAGCAGGGGACGCTCGCCGCCCTGCGGATCGTCGGCCTCGATGACCGCCACAAGGTTCTCGATGCGGATGCCGTATTGGCCGGTCTTGTAATAGCCGGGCTCGTTTGACAGCACCATGCCGGGCCGCAGGGCCACCGCCCCCGTACCCAGCTTGGAGATACGCTGCGGTCCCTCATGCACCGACAGATACGAGCCGACGCCGTGCCCGGTGCCATGGTCGTAATCCAACCCGCGCGCCCACAGGGGCTGCCGCGCCAGCACGTCCAACTGGCTGCCGGTGGTGCCCACCGGGAACACCGCGCGGGCCAGGGCAATGTGGCCCTTGAGGACCAAGGTGAAGCGCTCGCGTTCCTCGGCGCCGGGAGTGCCCATGGCCATAGTCCGAGTCACGTCGGTGGTGCCGTCCAGATACTGGGCGCCGGAATCCAGCAGGAATAGCTCGCCCAGCTCCAGCCGCCGGTTGGTCTTGGGCGTAGAGCGATAATGGACGATGGCGCCATGGGGACCGGCACCGGCAATGGTGGGGAAAGACAGGCCCTGGAAATGCTGGCCCTGACTGCGGAACTCTTCCAGCCGGGCGGCCGCGCCCAGTTCGTCCACCTGTTCCTGCGCCGCCAGCCACGCGAAGAAACGCACCAAGGCGGCACCGTCGCGGCGATGGGCGGCGCGGGTGCCGTCCAGTTCCACCGAATTCTTGCACGCCTTGGGCAAAGCGCACGGATCGGCCCCGCGATCCAGCTTGGCCCCCGACTGGACCAACCGGTCCAGCACCGCATAGGCGGCCATGGACGAATCCACCCGCACCCGTTTATTGGCCCGGCCCAAGGCCTCCAACACCGCGCCAAACGCGGCAGGCGGTTGCACGGTGATACCGGTATCGAAAGACAGCGCCTCCAGCTTGGCCGGTTCCATGAACAGATCGACGGTGCCGTCGCCATGCAGGATAGCAAAGCCCAGCGGCAGCGGAGTATAGGCCACATCGCCGCCGCGAATATTCAGCAGCCAAGCGATGGACGCGGGGTCGGTCAGTACCGCCGCATCCAGCCGGTCGGTAGTCAACGCCTTGGCAAGGTCCGCCCGCTTGTCACCCGAGGACCGCCCGGCATAGTCCAGCCCATGAGAGACCACCGGGGCCACGGGCGGCGGCGGCTGGTCGGCCCACACCGCGTCCAGCGGATTGCCGTCGCACGGCACCAATTGGGCACCGGCCCGCTCTGCCGTGATGCGCAACGCCTCGATCTGATCCGAGGTGTGCAGCCAGGGGTCGAAGCCCAGGCGGTCGCCGGGCTTCAGGCGCTCGCCCAGCCAGCGCGACGGCGGGCAATCGGCCATGGGCACCGGCTCGAACAAGGCGGTGTCCACCTCTTGCCCCACCTGCAAGGTGTAGCGGCCATCCACGAACACTGCGGCCTGTTCGGTCAACACCACCGCCAGCCCCGCCGAGCCGGTGAAGCCGGTCAGCCATGCGAGCCGCTGCGCGCGGCGGGCCACATATTCACCCTGATGTTCGTCAGCACGCGGAACGATGAAGCCGGCCAGGGCACGGCGGCCAAGCTCGGCCCGCAACGCGTCCAGGCGCTCGGGACCGGCGGGACCGAAACCGCAATCGTCAGGCATGGCTTTTCCTTTCCGTCACACCCTGGAACTTAGGCGGCACCAGCCGGCCCAGCAAGGGTGCCATCAGATGCTGTAATCCACAGCAGAGGGCAGGCGCGGCACGAACTCTCCGCCCAAGATTTCAGCCAGCACCTTGAGGTCCGAGATCACGTCCAGCAACACCGTCTCGGCGCCGCCGCCCAGCAACGCGCCGTGGCCGCCCTCGGGCAGCACCAATTCCAGCCCGGTGCGGCCAATTTCGTCGATGGCGGTTTGGCAGCCGCGCAGGGGATAGCTGACCATGTAGGGCACGCCCATGGTGTCCATTAGAATGGCGGCGTCGATGGCGTATGCCGGGCCGCGCGGATCGTCGGCGGGCGGGTCGATGAAGACGAAATGGGGGCGTTCGGGACGACCCAGGCGCGAGCGCAGGAACAGGAACCAATCATGGCTCCACAGCCGCACCCAGCCCCGTTCGCGCGCCGCCTTGGCGACCTCCATGACGGCGGGGTCCAGGTCATTGACGTCCATTTCGATGGCAAGCTGTGCACCACCCGCCGAGGCCAGCACCCGCCCCGCCAACACCCACGACCCGGGATGCTCGGCAGGCGGCAGCGGCCCGGGCACGGCGGCAAACCAACTGCGGTTCGAGAACCGTCCGTGGTGCTCGATCATCTCGGCCACATGGGTCAACGGTCCGTCCAACCGCCCGGCGCCGGCATGGGTGTCGGTGTACGAGAAATAAACCAGATCATCCCCGGCGTTTTCCGCCACCGGCCGCGCCATGCGGGCAAGGGCGGCTGCCAGAATGAATTGGTTCCACAACGTTCCGCATGAGTCGAAGGTCATAGGGTGTTCCGTTCCGTGCGGCCCCATGACGCCTTCTACCGCCGCCGCCGTCAATAGCCAAGCGAGACGGTGGGGTATTAACTTTTTGCAATGCAGGAGAGGTTTAACCACCAAGGGCACTAAGGGCACCAAGCGAGCCGGGGGCGGCGCCGTCACCGCCCCATTGGTCTCTTGGTGCCCTTAGTGCCCTTGGTGGTGAATATTCTTACCGCCCGATGGTCCCCGGCCGCTTACCGCCCTATGGTCAGCGTCGCCCAGCCGTCGATGACCACGCGGCTTTTAAGGGTCAGGCCCTGGCGCTCATGGGTGCCCATGACCATGCGTTCCTGCCATTCCAACAGGCCCGACAACACGGCGACGCCGTCGGGGGCAAGGTGGGCGGCAAGGTCCTTGGCGAAGCGCATCAGCGGCTTAGCCAGAATGTTGGCGACGATGATGTCGAAAGGTTGGTGCTTCTTGAGGATGGGATTGCGGTAACCGTCCGACACCACCGAGGTGAAGCGGGCGCCTACCGCGTTGAGCTTGGCATTGTTGGCGGCGACCTTGACCGCGCCGGGGTCGATGTCGGTGGCGATCACGTCGCAGGCCCACATCTTGGCCATGGCAATACCCAGGATGCCCGAGCCCGAACCCAAATCCAGCGGCTTCATGAAGCGGCGACGCTTGGACAATTTATCCAAGGACAGCAGACAGCCCTGAGTGGTGGCGTGCTCGCCCGAGCCAAAGGCGGTGCCGGCATCCACCAGCAGCTCGATCTTGCCGGTGGGGGTGGGCTCTTCCCAATGGGAGCCGCGCACGAAGAAGCGGCCCGCATGGATGGGCGGGAAGTCGCGCAGGTTTTCCAGCACCCAATCCACGTTGGGCAGGCGTTCGACCTGAAGCTCCGGCACCTCGAAACCATTGGCCGCCGCCACCGCCGACAGGGCCGAGATGATCTGGATGCGCTCGGGCGGGGTGCGCGAATAGCCTTCCAGATGCCAGTCGCAATCGCCGTCGGAAATGCCCGACTTGTCTTCCATGAACATGGTCACCGATTCGGCAAAACGCTCGAACACCTCTTCAAACACCGCCAGCGCTTCGGGGCTGGTGGTCAGACGCAGGTGCCAGATATCGGGGAAGACGGGGGGCATGAACCAATTCTCCAGAGCGAAATCGTTTAACTCGTCACCCCCGCGAAAGCGGGGGTCCATGGTGGACCCACACGACGGTTTATGAGTTAGACAAGCTCGACGAAGCTGTCGAGAACCTTCTTGGTGCCCGCCTTGTCGAAGGCGATTTCCAGCTTGTCACCGTCCACGGCGATCACCGTGCCGTTGCCGAATTTCTGGTGAAACACCCGGTCTCCTTCGTCGAAGCCGGACGCGGCGGCATGCGACGCCACTTTCCACGAAGCGGCTTCGATGGTGGGTGGCTGCTTGCGGGTGCTGCCGCTCCAGCCGTCAGTGTTCCACCGCGCCGACGATGCACCGCCGCCGGCATACAGCCCGGATGCGGCTTCCCGCTCCACATGGTCCTCGGGCAATTCATCGAGGAAGCGTGACGGCAGCGCCGCCTGCCACTGGTTATAGATGCGGCGGTTGGCGGCGAAGGTCACCAAGACACGGCGGCGCGCGCGGGTCAGGCCCACATAGGCCAAGCGGCGTTCTTCCTCCAGCCCGGCATTGCCGCCCTCGTCCATGGCGCGCTGGTGGGGGAACACGCCTTCCTCCCAACCGGGCAGGAAGATGCTGTCGAATTCCAGACCCTTGGCCCCGTGCAGGGTCATGATGGTGACCTTGTCCGCATCGGAATTTTCGGCGTTTTCCATGACCAGGGAGACGTGCTCAAGGAAGCCTTGCACGCTTTCGAAGTCGTTGAGCGCGCGCACCAGTTCCTTCAAATTTTCCAGCCGGCCCGGCGCCTCGGGGGTTTTGTCGTTCTGCCACATCTCGGTATAGCCCGACTCGACCAGGATCAACTGGGTCAGCTCGGTGTGCGGCATCAATTCCAACTGGGCGCGCCAGCGCATGACGTTGTCGCAGAAATTCGTCAGAGCCTTACGCGGTTTTGGCTTCAGTTCGTCGGTTTCCACCAGCAGGCGGGCGGCTTCGAACAACGGCAGCATGCGTGCCCGCGCGGTGGCGTGAACCATCTGCAGCGCCGCGTCGCCCAAACCCCGCTTTGGGGTGTTGACGATGCGCTCGAACGCCAGCCCGTCATCGGGAGAATTCACCAGCCGCAGATAGGCCATGGCGTCGCGGATTTCCTGACGCTCATAGAAACGCGGGCCGCCGATGACGCGGTACGGCACGCCAGTGGTGATCAGCCGTTCCTCGAACTCGCGGGTCTGGAAACCGGCGCGCACCAGAATGGCCATGGAGGCCAGCGCCTCGCCCCGGCGCTGGTTGGATTCGATATCGTCCACCACCGTGCGGGCTTCCTCGGGGCCGTCCCACACGCCGCGCACGCGCACCTTTTCGATGGCCGATGCTTCGTGGTTCAAGCCGGGCCGCAGGGTCTTGCCCAGACGGCCTTCGTTATTGGCGATCAGCCCGCTGGCGGCGGCCAGGATGTGCGGGGTCGAGCGGTAATTGGCCTCCAGCCGGACCACCTTGGCGCCGGGGAAATGACGCTCGAATTGCAGGATGTTGCCCACTTCGGCACCGCGCCACGAATAGACCGACTGGTCGTCATCGCCCACGCAGCAGATGTTCTTGTGCTTCTGAGCCAACAGCCGCAGCCACAGATATTGCGCCACGTTGGTGTCCTGGTACTCGTCCACCAAGATGTAGCGGAATTGGTCCTGATACTGGGCCAGGATGTCGGGCTGAGTCAGGAACAGGGTCAGATTGTGCAGCAACAGATCGCCGAAATCGCAGGCGTTCAGGGTAATCAGCCGCTGCTGGTACTGGACGTAAAGTTCCTGCGCTCGTCCGCCGGCC
>JACMLB010000128.1 GCA_014379805.1 Rhodospirillales bacterium
CCGGGCCTGCAGAAGCAACTGATCCGCGCCTGCCGCCGCGCCGGCAAGCCGGTGGTCGTCGCCACCCAGATGCTGGATTCCATGGTCCATTCCCCGGCGCCCACCCGCGCCGAGGCGTCCGACGTGGCCACCGCCGTCTATGACGGCGCCGATGCGGTCATGCTGTCGGCGGAAACCGCCGCCGGTGATTACCCGGTGGATGCGGTGACCATGATGGACCGCATCATCAGCCGGGTGGAAAAGGACGAAAACTACCGCCTGATCATGGACACCTCGCGCTCGGCGCCCGAGAACACCACGCGCGACGCCATCTCGGCCGCCGCCCGTCAGGTGGCGCAGACGCTGAACTGCGCCGCGGTGGTGACCTTTACGTCGTCGGGCTCGACCACCTTGCGCGCCGCCCGCGAACGCCCCGACCAGCCCATCATCAACCTGACCTCCAATATCGAGGTGGCCCGTCAGCTGGCCTTGGTGTGGGGCGTGCACTCCGTCCAGACGGCGGAAGTGCGCGGCTTCAACGAGATGGTGGTGAAGGCCTGCAAGGCGGCCCAGCGCGAAAACTTTGCCAAGGTGGGCGACCGCATCGTCATCACCGCCGGCGTCCCCTTCGGCTGCTCGGGCACCACGAATATTCTGCGCGTGGCCGAGATCGAAGAGGGCGGCGAGGTGATGTAGAGAGGGGCTTCTGCCCGTTCGCAAAACTAGTTGTCATGCCCGGACGTGATCCACGGGTGTCCGGTTAAATTTTTGGAACACTTCCTGTCTTCCGAACGCGTCCGCGCCTCGCCAGTTGAACACGGAGGTCACGGAAGCCGCTGGTGCGGCCACGGAAGGCACGGACGTTGATTTTTCTCCCGTCATCCTCGCGAAAGCGGGGATCCATGGTGGGAAACGGCACCATGGACCCCGGATCTGCGCTGCGCTTGTCCGGGGTGACGCCAAGAATAATTCCGTGCTTTCCGTGGCGGCAAAGCCGCCTCCGTGTCATCCGTGTCTCATAGCGAACCGAAAGCCGGGAAGCTAGGACGGCGGTGTTCTCCAACGTCTCGTGCCAATTTAAACCGGACAGCGGTGGGTCAAGCCCGGCCATGACACCTTTGGCCCCCTACCACAAATCAATATCATCCGATGCCGCAACCTCCTCGGCGCGCGCCCCCATGATGATGGCGTTCAGGCGGGTGCGTTGGGCGCCCGTGGCTGTCAAGCGGATATGGACGCCCTTGGACGACACGCGCACCACCTCGGCCTCGATGTCGCAGATGTCCTCCACATCGAATTTCAGCTTCTGACCACGGGCAAATTGGACGCCACTGACGTCCACCAAGGCCCCGCCCACGGACAGATCCTTGATCCGTCCGCTCAGGCGGTCCCCGGCAGCGGTTATCAGCACGCCCTTATCCATTTCCACGCGCACATGTTCCCGCCGGTTGCCCGCCACGGACCCGCGCAGGGTGCCGATCAAATGGTCGCGCATGCCGGTCAACTGCTCGGACACGCTGGTGACGGTGTCGTGGACCAGGGCCGACATCTGCTCGGCCTCGGTGGCCGATTGGGAAATGTTGGCGATGGTCGACGACACATGGCGGGTGGAATTGGCGGCTTGGCGCGCCTGACCCGACATGGCCGAGACCTTCTCCTGCTGTTCGGCGGTGATCGCGGCCATGGTGGTGGAAATGGTGGAGACCTGGGCGATGATCTCTTCCACCGACGAAATGGACGTTACTGCCTGCTCCACCGCGCCCTGAATGCCGGCGATGTGGCCAGCGATTTCCTCGGTGGCCTTGGTGGTCTGGTTGGCGAGCGACTTGACCTCGCCGGCCACCACGGCGAAGCCCTTGCCCGCCTCGCCCGCCCGCGCCGCTTCGATGGTGGCGTTCAGCGCCAGCATATTGGTCTGGCCGGCAATGGCGTTGATCATGCCCACCACCGCCTGTATGCGGTGCGAAGCCTCGGTCAGGGTTTCCATGGTCTGGCCCGAGCGGCGGGCTTCCTCGGTGGCGGCCTGAGCAATGCTGCGTGATTGTTCGGAATCAGCGCGCATGCTGTGAATGGTGGCGACCATCTGCTCGGCGGTTTCGGCCACATAGGTAACGTTCTCGGTGGCGGCTTCTGCGGCAGTCGCCACAACCCGGTTCTGTTCGCCCACATGCGCGGCTTGCGAGCGCATGCCGTCAGCCACCGTGCACAGCGCCATGGAACGCTGGGTAACCTCGGTGACGGCGGCGTTAATCTCGCTTTCCAACTGTGCGGACATGCCCAGGAAGGTTTGGCGCATCTCCTTCTCGGTGGTGCGAAGGATGCGCTCGCTTTCCTCGGTCTTGTTGGCAAGGTCTTCTAGCGCGCCCCTTAGCGCCTGCAGGAAGAACAGCGACTCGCCCGGCTCACGCAGGCTCGGCCCGATGGAGAGCAGCACTAACGAAGTGTCGTTGATGGACAGCGCCCGCAGCTGGTCGAGCACTTGGGTCAACGGCCGCACCAGCAGCAGCCATAGGGCCACGCCGCCGCCGCCGATCACGCTGAGCAGCGCCACGAAAGCCACGGTGGAGACCCAGCCCGAGGTCAGGAACTGCACCAGACCGGCAGAGGCCGCAGCCGCGCCCAGCGCCCACAGGCACGCGCCGACGCCCGGTCCCG
>JACMLB010000129.1 GCA_014379805.1 Rhodospirillales bacterium
ATCCTGTTTCGCCCCCATGAGCCGCCCCCGACAAAGTGTCGAAGCCGGTTGATGGTGGAGGCGCCGGGTACCGCCCCCGGGTCCGCAAGGCCTATTCCACATGACGTTTAGCGCCATAGTCGGGCGAACCCGACAACGCCAATATAATGCACACCGCGCCCGGACGCCAGCCCCTGCGCAACGATCATCGCCGAAGTTGCAGGCGAATAGGGATTAGGGGGGAAACTCCCCCCGCCACCGTCACTCGAAGCTGATCTTGGGGCCTTTCTTGCCCGCCTGCAGCAGCCCCACCTTGTCCCAAATCTTGGCGGCGATATCGCGGTATGCCTGGGCGTGCGGGCTGGACGGACGCGACGCCACGATGGGCTCGCCCTGGTCCGAAGTCTCGCGGATGGCGATGTCCAGCGGCACCTCGCCCAGGAACTCCACCGACAGCCGCGCCGCTTCGGCCTTGGCGCCGCCATGGCCGAAGATGTGGGCCTCGTCGCCGCATTTGGGGCAGACGTAATAGCTCATGTTTTCGATGATGCCCAACACCGGCACCTCGACCTTGCGGAACATGTTGAGGCCCTTGCGGGCGTCCAGCAAAGCGATGTCCTGGGGGGTGGAGACAATGACCGCGCCGGTCAACGGCACATTCTGGCTCATGGTCAGTTGGGTGTCGCCGGTGCCGGGCGGCATGTCGATGATCATCACGTCCAGCTCGCCCCATTCCACGTCGCGCATCAACTGGTTCAACGCGCCCATGACCATGGGGCCGCGCCAGATGATGGGGCTGTCCTCGGGCACCAGGAAGCCGATGGACATACACTTGACGCCGTAATTTTCCATGGGCAGCAGGGTCTCGCCGTCGGGGCTGACCGGTTCGCCGCGGATGCCCAGCATGCGCGGCATGCTGGGTCCGTAGATGTCGGCGTCGAACAGGCCGACCTTCAGACCCATCTGGGACAGCGCCAGGGCCAGATTGATGGCGGTGGTGGACTTGCCGACGCCGCCCTTGCCCGAGGCCACCGCGATGATGGACTTCACATGGGGCAACAGCGGACGCTCGCCTTTCTGCTGGGGGGCGGGCTGGGCGGCTTGGCGTTGCGCGGTCAGCACCGCCGACACGGTCAGCACGCCCGGCAGCTTGTGGACGGCATCCTCGGCGGCCTTGCGCAACGGCTCCAACTCGGCGGCGCGCTTGGGTTCGACCTCGATGGCGAAAGCCACGTGCCCAGTCTTCACCGCAACGCCCGAGACCATGCCCAGAGTGACGATATCGGCCTTTTTCTGGGGATCGACGATGGTCTTGAGCACGTCGAGGATTTGGGCTTCGCTGACTTCAGCCATGGGGCAGTCTCCGCTGATCCGTGATGGAGTGGAAATTAAGGCATCGCCGAATGGCGGGCGTAAGCATAGCTCATATAGTCGCGGGGCACCCCTTTGTTAAGGACGTTGGTCAAGCCGTATTGCCTGGCGGTTCCCCCTTCGCCTTGAAAACCTCCCCTTCTTCTCCATATGGGCGGAAATCCCGTCTGCTTGCCCGTCCGCGCGTTGCTTGCCCCCGAAACCTAGCCTATAAGGCGAAGGGGGTCCGCGCCCGGAAGCAGCGGATGAGATCGACCTATTGACCTGTTAAGGGGAATCGAATGCCTTGGAATCCTCAAGGGGGCGGCGGAGGCCCCTGGGGTGGCGGCAACGGCGGCGGCAATGGCCCTTGGGGCCGTGGTCCCGGCGGCGGCGGCAACTCGCCCACTCCCGACTTCGAGGAGATCATTCGCCGTGGCCAGGAAAGGCTGCGCCGTGCCATGCCCGGCAAGAGCTTCGGCGGCGGCCATGGCCTGATCGCCATCGTTGCTTTGGGTCTGATGGCTTGGTTCGCCACCGGCATTTATAAAGTGCAGCCCGACGAACAGGGTGTGGTCATGCGCTTCGGCAAGTGGGTCGATACCACCGAGCCCGGCCTGCACTACCACCTGCCCTACCCGGTCGAGGCCGTGCTGCTGCCCAAGGTCACCAAGGTGAACCAGCTGAATTTGGGCTTCCGGGCCCCGGCGGAAAGCCGGTTCGAGCGCACGACCGCCGGGCGCGACGTGCCCGAGGAAAGCCGTATGCTGACCGGCGACGAGAACATCGTCGAAACGGATTTCACCGTGTTCTGGGTGATGAAGGACGCCGGCAAGGTTTTGTTCAACATCAAGGAACCCGAGGGCACCGTGAAGGTGGCCGCCGAATCGGCCATGCGCGACGTCATTGGCCGCAACCCCATTCAGGCGGCCTTGTCGGATAAGCGCGAGCAGATAGCTGCCGCCGCCAAGACCGAATTGCAGCGCCTGTTGGACAGCTATGACGCCGGCATCCTGATCACCCAGGTGCAGTTGCAGAAGGTTGAGCCGCCAAGCGCGGTCATCGACGCCTTCAACGACGTCCAGCGCGCCCGTGCCGATCAGGAGCGTGCCCGCAACGAGTCCGAAGCCTACCGCAACGACATCATCCCCCGCGCCCGTGGTGAGGTTGAACGTCTGGTTCAGGAAGCCGAGGCCTATAAGGAACAGGTGGTCAATCAGGCGGAAGGCGAGACCAAGCGCTTCTTGGCGCTGTACAACGCCTATCGCCAATCCGCCGAAGTGACCGAACGCCGCCTGTATCTGGAGACCATGGAGGAGGTGTTGCGCAACACTCCCAAGATCGTCATGGACCAGAATGGCAAGGGCCAGGGCGTGCTGCCCTATCTGCCGTTGCCCGCAATCAAGGGTAATCAACCGGCTGCCGCCGGTCAGGGAGGTGCCCAATGAACCGCCCCGCGCTCATGGGCGGCGGCATTGCGCTGATCGCTGTGCTGCTGCTTGCCGCCTCGTCGCTGTTCGTGGTCAATCAGGCCGAGCAGGCCCTGGTCCTGCGGCTGGGTGCCCACCGCGATACCATTAAGGAACCCGGCCTGCACATGAAGTGGCCGTTCATCGAGGAAGTGGTGCGCTATGATCTGCGCCTGCTGTCCCTTGAGCCGCCGGCCGAAGAGATCATCCTGGGCGACCAGAAGCGGATCGTGGTGGACACCTTCACCCGCTACCGCATCGCCGACCCGCTGATGTTCTTCAAGGCCCTGCGCAACGAGGCCAACGCCCGCAACCAGCTGACCCAAATCGTGTCCTCGGCCCTGCGCCAGTCCATGGGTCAGATCATGCTGCCGTCGCTGCTGTCTGACGAACGCACCCGTCTGATGGAGAACATCCTCAAGGAAGTGGGCGAACGCGCCGCCCCTTACGGCATCGTCGTGGCCGACGTGCGCATCCGCCGCGCCGATCTGCCCGAGGAAACCAGTCAGTCCATCTACGACCGCATGAAGTCGGAACGCGAACGCCAAGCCAAGGAACTGCGCGCCCAAGGTTACGAGTGGGGCCAGCAGATCCGCGCCCGCGCCGACCGCGAGCGCACCGTCATCCTGGCCGAAGCCACCCGTCAG
>JACMLB010000130.1 GCA_014379805.1 Rhodospirillales bacterium
CGGGCTGGCTGGCGCGGGTGTTCTCGACCCGCTGGCTGTTCTTCGTCAGCGCCACCACCTTCACCCTGGCCAGCGCGCTGTGCGCATTTGCCTGGAACATCGAATCCATGATCGTCCTGCGCGCCCTCCAGGGTTTCCTGGGCGGCGCCATGATCCCCACCGTGTTCGCCACCGCCTTCACCCTGTTCCCGCCGCGCATGTCGGCGGGCGTTTCGGTGCTGATCGGCTTGGTCGCCACCATGGCACCCACGCTTGGGCCAACCCTGGGCGGCTGGCTGACCGACATTTCCAACTGGCATTGGCTGTTCCTGATCAACGTGGTGCCCGGCCTGATGGTCGCGTTCATCGTGCTGACCTTCGTGGATTTCGACCGCCCCCGCCTGCATCTGCTATCCGGCTTCGATCTGGCCGGTGTGGTGCTGATCGCCCTGTTCCTGGGCTCCATGCAATACGTGCTGGAGGAAGGCCCGCGCGAAGACTGGTTCCAGGACCGCGGCATCGTCGCCTTCACCACGTTGATGGCGGTGGCCGGCATGGCCTTCGTCTGGCGAGAGCTGACCTATGACCACCCGGTGGTGGAGCTGCGCGCCTTCGCCGACCGCAACTTCCTGGTGGGTTGCATCTTCAGCTTCGTCATCGGCATCGGCCTGTATGGCTCGGTCTATGTGGTGCCGCTGTTCCTGGGCCGCGTGCGCGGCTATTCGTCCCTGGAAATCGGCATCACCATGATGGTGACCGGGCTGTTCCAGTTCCTGTCCGCCCCCTTGGCCGGCAATCTGGCCCGCCACATGGATCTGCGGGTCATGCTGTCCATGGGGCTGGGCTTGTTCGGCGCCGGATTGTGGCTCAACAGCTTTCTGACCAGCGAATGGGGCTATTGGGAGATGTTCCTGCCCCAGGCAGTGCGCGGCCTGTCGCTGATGTTCTGCATGGTGCCCATCAACAACGTGGCCCTGGGTCATCTGCCGCCCACCAAGGTGCAAAATGCGTCCGGCCTGTTCAATCTGATGCGCAACACCGGCGGCGCCGTCGGCTTAGCCGCCATCACCACGGCACTAAGCCACCGCGCGGATTTGCACTTGGCCCGCCTGTCCGAGCGCATCACCGAGGGCAATCTGGAAGCAGTCACCCGGCTGCAGAACATGTCCGCCCGCTTCGCCGACCTTATCCCCGGCGACCCCGATCAGGCCGCGTTGCGCGCCCTGTTGCGCACGGTCAAGCAGCAGGCTTTGACCATGGCCTATGGTGACGTGCTGCTGGGCATGTCCCTGGTTTTCGTCTGCGGCCTGATGCTGATGCCCTTCGTCCACAAGGTGAGTGCCCCCGGCGGAGGCGGCGGGCACTAACGTTCGTTGCGCCCCTCGCCGGGCGCGGGCATCCGCCCGCTTGGCCGCCGCCGCAATGGCGGCCCTGGATTTAGAATAGGCGCGCATGGCTGCGCGCCGACCCAATCGCCCGCCGCTTTCTCGCCGGACTGCCCCCGCTCTCTGCGGCGAACATACGGAAGCGGCGGGCGAGCCTTGCCGGGTGCGGTCATGACCG
>JACMLB010000131.1 GCA_014379805.1 Rhodospirillales bacterium
CTGGGATCGACGAAGTGGTACATCAAATCGCTGATCAAATTCAGCACCAGCCCCAGCATGCTGAACATATACAGCGTGCCGAACATGACCGGATAGTCGCGGTTGACCACGGCCTCGTAGCCCAGCAGGCCCAGACCATCCAGCGAGAAGATGATCTCGATCAGGATGGAGCCGGTGAACAGGATGCCCACCAGGGCGGCAGGGAAGCCTGCCACCACCAGCAACATGGCGTTGCGGAAAACGTGGCCGTACAGCACCCGGTTTTCGGTCAGGCCCTTGGCCCGCGCGGTGACCACGTACTGCTTGTTGATCTCTTCCAGGAAGGAATTCTTGGTCAGCATGGTCAGCCCGGCGAAGCTGCCGATGACCAAAGCGGTGACCGGCAGGGCCAGATGCCAGAAGTAATCCACCACCTTGCCCCAGGCGGTCATCTCTGCCCAATCCGGGCTGGTCAGGCCGCGCAGCGGGAACCAGGCGAAATAGCGTCCGCCGGCGAACAGCACGATCAGGGCGATGGCGAACAGGAAGCCCGGCACCGCATAGCCGATGATGATGGCCCAGGAACTGGCGATGTCGAAGGTGGAGCCGTCGCGCCGGGCCTTGGCGATGCCCAGGGGGATGGAGACCAGATAGATGACGAAGGTGGTCCACAGGCCCAGCGAGATGGATACCGGCATCTTCTCGATCACCAAATCCACCACCGAGGTATCGCGGTAGAAGCTTTTGCCGAAATCGAAGCGGACGTAATTGCCCACCATCTGAATGAAGCGCTCATGCGCCGGCTTGTCGAAGCCGAACTGCTTTTCGATGTCCTTGATGAAGGCGGGGTCCAGGCCTTGAGCGCCGCGATAGGCGCCGGTGGTGCCCTCGCGTCCGCGCTGCACGCGGGCGGCCTGCATATCGCCGCCGCCGCCGCTGATGCGCTGGGATTCGGACCCGGCAGTGCCCTCGATGCGGGCGATCATCTGTTCCACCGGGCCGCCGGGGGCCAGTTGGACGACGATGAAGTTGATCAGGATGATACCGAACAGAGTCAGCGGGATCAGGGCCAGACGGCGGATGGCATAGGCGAGCAAATCAGCCTCCCGACGCGGTCTTGGCGGGCTTGGCCCACCACGAGAACAGCTGGAACCCCTTCATGGGGATGGTGTCGGGCCGCCCGAACTTGTCCCAATAGGCCAGCCGGTCCGAGCCTAGATGCCATTGAGGGATGACGTAATGGTTCCACAGCAGCACCCGGTCCAGCGCGCGGGTGCGCGCCACCAGAGACTCGCGGTCGGGGGCGCTGATGACCAATTCCACCAGTCTGTCCACCGCCGGGTTCTTGATGCCGGGCGCGTTGCGGCTGCCCTGCTGGTCGGCGGCGTCCGAGGTCCAGTACATGGCCTGCTCGTTCCCCGGCGACAGGGACTGGCCCCAGCTCATGACGATCATGTCGAAATCGAAGCTGCGCACCCGGTTGACGTATTGGGTGGTGTCCACCGTGCGCACGTTGGCGTCGATGCCCAGCCGGCGCAGATTGCGCACGAAGGGCAGGCTGACCCGTTCGAAGGTGGGCTGGGCCAGCAGGATTTCAAAACGGAAGGGCTGGCCGTCCTTGGTCAGCATGCCGTTCACCACCTGCCAGCCGGATTCCTCCAGCAGCTTCATGGCGATGCGCAGATTGGGGCGGATGTTGCCGGAACCGTCGCTTTTGGGGGCGTGATAGATGTCGGTGAACACTTGCGCCGGCAGCTTGTCCTTCAGCGGTTGCAGCACCTTCAATTCGTCGGGCCCGGGCAGGCCGGTGGCAGCCAGTTCGGAATTGGCGAAATAGCTCTCGGTGCGGCGGTACTGGCCATAGAACAGGTTCGCGTTGGTCCATTCGAAATCGAAGGCATGGGCCAGGGCTTGCCGCACCTTGGAATCCGTGAACAGCGGGCGCCGCATGTTGTAGGCGTAGGACTGCATGCCGGCGGGCTTCTGGTTGTCCAGGCGCTCCTTCTTGGCGCGGCCCTGGGTCAAAGCGGGCCAGTCCTCATAGCCGGTGGCCCATTTCTTCGCTTCGTTCTCCTCGCGGAAATCGTATTCGCCGGCCTTCAACGCCTCCAGCGCCACGGTGGAATCGCGGTAGAAGTCGTAGCGGACCCGGTCGAAATTATAGAGTCCCTTCTGGACCGGCAAATCCTTGCCCCAGTAATCCTTGACCCGGTCATAGACGATGAAGCGACCCGGCTCGAACGCGCCGATCTTATAGGGGCCGCTGCCTAAGGGCGCTTCCAGGGTGGTGTTCTCAAAGGTGCGGCCCTGCCAGTAATGCTTGGGCAGGATGGGCATCTCGCCCACGATCAGCGGCAGTTCGCGGTTGTCGCCCGGCTTGAAGGTGAACTTCACCGCCCGCTCGCCCACCTTTTCGGCCTTGGCCACCCCGGCATAATAGAACCGGTAATTGGGGGCGCCCTTGGTGCGCAAGGTTTCCAGGCTGAAGATGATGTCGTCGGGGGTAATGGGCTTGCCGTCGTGCCAGCGCGCTTCCTTGCGGATGGTGTAGGTGGCCCAAGAGCGGTCGGCCGGCGTGTCCACGCTTTCGGCGATCAGGCCATACATGGAAAACGGCTCGTCGGCGGAGGAGGTCAGCAGGGTATCGTAGACGAGTTCCTGCATTTTCTCGGGCGTCTGGCCCTTGACGATGAAGGGGTTCAGGTTGTCAAAGGTGCCCTGGTCGGCCAGCCGCAGATCGCCACCCTTGGGGGCGTCGGGATTGACGTAATCGAAATGGGCGAAGCCGGCCTTGTATTTGGGCTCGCCATGCATGGTGACGGCGTGGCGGGGCTCGGCCAAGGCGGGGCCAGCAAGCACGGCAATGGCGAGGGCAAGGGTTGCGGCGAGGCGCATCTGTATCCTTTAGCGGGCAAAGCCGGGTGGAGTTTGGCGGCAAGTGCCGGGCGGCACAAGCCTCAGCCGGCCAGTACCCCCAATGCCTGGGCGTGCAGGCGGGCGTCACCGGCGGCGCAAACGCGGCCGTCCGAGGCGATGGTCAGCTTTTTGCCGTCCCAATCGGTGATGATGCCGCCGGCATTCTCGATCACCGGGACCAGGGCGGAATAGTCGTAGGGCTTCAACCCGGCCTCCACCACCAGATCCACGAAGCCGCTGGTCAGCAGGGCGTAGGCATAGCAATCGCAGCCGTAGCGCGGCTGCTTGACGCGGGCGGCGACGCGGTTCCAGGCGGGCAAGGTCGCCTCGTCAAAGAATTCCGGGCCGGTGGTGTAGGCATAGGCCTTGGACAGGGCATCGCATTCGCGCACGCGGGCGGGCTGGCCGTTCAAGGTGGTGGGGTGGCCGTTACCGCCCAACCAGCGCTCGGACAGGATGGCTTGGTCGATGACGCCCAGGATGGGGGTGCCGCGATGGGCCAGGGCGATCAGGGTGCCGAAGCTGGGCTTGCCGGTGATGAACGCTTTAGTGCCGTCGATGGGGTCCAGCACCCAGACATATTCGGCGTCCACGTTCTCGAAGCCGTGCTCCTCGCCCAGAATGCCGTGCTGGGGGAACGTCTGGTTGATCAGCGCCCGCATGGCGGTTTCCACCTCGCGGTCGGCGATGGTCACCGGCGACGCATCCGGCTTGTCATCCACCGCCACCGGCGTGCGGAAATATTTGCGGATGATCGGACGGGCGGTCTCGGCCAGTTTTTCCGCCAAAGCGACGAATTCGGGCGGGCAGGGGATCGTCATGGCATCCCTAGATCTGTTGGAGCGGTGGGAGTTTGGCTCGAACGGGGCGAGATGACCAGAGGCGAAAGGTGATCCTCGTCTCATGCCAGCCGATATAGCGGGGTCCGGCATTGAAGTGCGCAACACGGATGAACGCGGATATCCACGGATGAACACGGATAAAATAACAAAAAATGATTGTCGCGCCCTGCATCCCGAAATTGCTTTTCCATCCGTGTCTATCCGTGGATATCCGTGTCCATCCGTGTTGCGCACTTAACCTGTTAAAGGTGATTTTCCTGCGGGACAGGCCGATATAAGGTGTTCCTCCCCGCCCGTCAGACCGGAGCCGTTCATGTCTCAGCACCCGCCCACGCTCAACCCGGTCGTCGTCATTCCTGCCCGCATGCAGGCCACCCGGCTGCCGGGCAAACCTTTGGCCGACATCCTGGGCGAGCCCATGATCATTCATGTGTGGCGCCGGGCTGTGCAGGCGGCCATCGGGCCGGTGGTGGTGGCGTGCTCGGAACAAGAGGTTGCCGATGCGGTGACCGCCCATGGCGGCACGGCGGTGATGACCGATCCCGACCCTCCGTCCGGGTCCGACCGGGTGTGGGAGGCGCTGGAGAAAGTGGACCCCGAGCTTCTGTTCGGCGCCGTGGTCAATGTTCAGGGCGATTTGCCGACGCTGGACCCTGACATCGTGCGCGCGGTGTTCCAGCCGTTGGAGAACCCGGCGGTGGACCTCGCCACCTTGGTGGCCGAAATTTCGCACGAGCCCGAGCGCACCAATCCCAACGTGGTCAAAGCGGTGGTGGGTTTCGAAGCCCAGGCCCGCATTGGCCGCGCGCTGTATTTCACCCGCGCCACCGCGCCGTGGGGCGAGGGGCCGCATTACCATCATATCGGCCTGTACGCCTATCGCCGTGAGTCGTTGCAGCGCTTCATCCAATTGCCCCAGGGCGTGCTGGAAAAGCGCGAGAAGCTGGAGCAATTGCGGGCGTTGGAGAACGGCATGCGCATTGATTGCGCCTTGGTTGACACCGTTCCGCTGGGTGTCGATACTCCCGACGACCTTGACCGCGCCCGCGA
>JACMLB010000132.1 GCA_014379805.1 Rhodospirillales bacterium
ATGGGGCGTCGTTGTTGGATCGACAGTCATCCCGCAGACGGGGTCGACCGCCATGCTCTCGGCTTGCGGCGAGACATGAGGCTCATGGCCATGGGGGTTGGTCATAGCGACCTCCTCTAACGGCTGCCGAGGCTCCAGCTGAACGAGCGCACAGGGATGGGGCCGACATCTCGTATCTTCAGCAAGACGGACTGTGGTGCCGGGCTCATGGCGCGGAACACCAGGACACCCTTGCGATGATGGCCACCAGGAGGGTCGCCTTCCCAGGCCACCGGCTTCTCCTCGCGGCCATCCGGCGCGGCAAGGGCGGCAACGGCCAGAAGGTCCTGGTCCAGCGGCACCACATGAGTGTCGAACACCACTTGGAATTTCCAGGCGCCCTGATCCAGGGCCAACGGGGTAACCTTCACCGTGACCTGGCCATCCTTGTTGACCTGCGGCGGCAGGGCCTGCGCGAGGGCGCCCCAAGGCACGGCGATGACGGCCACAGCGAGGACAAGCGCAAGGGCGGCCCCGACACGTCGCAAGGCAAGGAACTGACGGCCGATGTAGACGATGCCCGCCAGATTGGCGGCCAGGCCGAACCAGAACACTTCGATCTGATAGTCGCTCACGAAGGTGACCAGGCCCGCGGCACCCAAGGCAGGCAGCAGGGTGATCAGGTAGTGGGCGCAGCAGGAGATCATGGCGATACCGGAGGTCGAACCGGTGACCGCCACCACCTTGCCCGCATGGGTAGCGTGAGCGGCCCGATGCACGGCCATGAACAAGCCCACTTGAATGCCAAAGCCCGTGGCCAGGGCCATGAGGTACGGCCAGAACTCACGGAACTGGTCGAGCGTGAACTCCCAGCCCGACAGAGCGGTCAGCAGGGCGAAGAAGATGGTCAGCAGCGCGAGGCTGCCAAGCAGGCCAATGCCTGCGGCTGGCACCACCGGCCGCCGGGCGGTCACGGTGAGCCGTCCGGGTTCGGCAACGAACGTGTCGCGGCATTGCTGGCTGCAGAAGTAGACGGTGGCGCCTGCATGGTCGAGCCGGTACGCCGTTGTCGCCGGATCGACGCTCATGCCGCACACGGGGTCGACGGCAGCCGCCGTCGGTTTGTCGTGAGCATGGGAGTGACAGCTTGTCATGGCACCCTCCTTGACCGCCTCAGTGGCGGATACGCCCGCCATCACCCCCGAGATGGGGGATGAACGCGGGAACGTGCGCGGCGTAGTCGGCATAGCGCACCGGGAATTGGTGCAGGGCTTCCCGCTCTTCGGCGTGAGCCAGACGCACATACATGGTCACCAGCACCGGGAACATCAGCAGGGTCAGCACGGTCGGCCATTGCAGCATGAAGCCCAGCAGCACGGCGACGAAGCCGATGTATTGGGGATGGCGCACCACGGCGTAGGGCCCGGTGGTGGCGAGCTCATGGTTGACCTGGGCGGCATGCAGGACATGCCATGCCTTGGCGACCACGATGAAACCACCCGCGATGAACAGCGTGCTGGCGATGTGAAGGACGCTGAAATGGGGATTGCTCTTCTGCCCCAACAGCGTCGACCACAAATGACCCGCTTCGTGGCTGAACGGGTCCAGCGCCGGGTAACGGTTACCCAACCAGCCGGACAGCAGATAGATGGTCAGCGGGAAGCCATACATTTCGGTGAACAGCGCAACCACAAAGGCCGCGAAGGCCCCGAACGAGCGCCAGTCGCGCTTCGTCTGCGGCTTGCTGAAGCTGAACGCAAACATGATGAACAGGGCTGAATTAACGACCACCAGAAGCCACAGGCCATAGGCGGGAGCAGTATCGGTCATGGCCGTCACTCCTTCTTGACGTCGCTATGATCATGGCCGCCATGGCCATGTCCGCCGTGCATGAACAGGTGCATCAAGCCGCACAGGAGAAGCAGCAGCATCAGGGGCAGGACGCCAGCCAAATGCGCCCAGTGCTCGGCAATGAGCAGCGCGATGGCAATGGCGAGAAAAGCCAACAGGGCGATCCCGGTGCGGGAGCGCCAGAACGGGGTCGGGTGGATGTGGGTGGTCGCGTGCGGGATATGGGCGGACATGATGGCCTCCCTGGTGGCTATGGGCCTATTTAACCACCCGAACGTAGCCCTGCGATGTCAGTGTGCGTAAAATTTTGTAAACAGTGGCGTTTCTTGATCTCAGCCAAACTCGCCCGCGCCTCCCGATGCTATTGGGGAACGGCAATCGCCGCATTCATGGGTCTTGGCATCGTGGTCCTCAATCGGGGCATCGCCGCTGTGAAGGGTCTGGGCGGGCACACGGCCGGAATTGTTCGCACCCAGGAGCTTGGGCATATGGAGGCTAGAGCAGAAGACCTCGAGGTACTGGGGCCTCCGGTGCCCTTGCCCTGAGCGCAGAGTTCCTTGGCCCGACTTATCTTTGGCCCGTGATAGGCGGGCCAGCCAACGCAATTCCTCGGACGGTGCGGGTAATCTGGCCTTCGCCCTGAAGGGCGGCCAACGTGCGATAGATGACCTCGTGGGTGAGGCCGAGTTCAGCGGCGATCTGTGTCCAGGGGCGATCCAAGACGACAGTCGGCGGCGCGCCCTCCGCTTGCAACCTAATCCAGGCCAGCAGGCGCTCACGCGCCGAGCGGATGTTCCGCAATTCCAGGCTGCTGCGCGAAATCCGCACTTGGGCCGCCAAGATGCGCGCCAGCGCCATGGCAGCTTGCGGATTGTCCTCCAACACCCCGAGGAGGTCACTCTTCGGAATTGCTGTAATCACCGAGGGAACGTCGGCCAGCCCGTCGCAGTGGTAGGACTCCGCCCACAGTGAAGCCTCAGCGAAGCTGTCACCGGGCCTGGCGACATAGACCGACACGGAAGAGCCATCCTCCAGATGCCGCAGCAGACGGATGCGTCCGCTCTGCACCACGTAGACTGCCGCGGCCCTGTCGCCCTGGCGAAAAACCGCCTCTCCGGCGGCGAGCTTGCGCACGGACAGCCGCTCCCGCGCCACCATGGAAATCCAATTTTCGGCGGTTGGCATCCCATCACCTTGCGACATATGATTCAAATCATATGTCGCCGAATGTGAGGCGTCTACCTTGTCGGAAATTCCGAAGGAGGATGTCATGCGTTCAAGTTTTCTCGCCTTGCCGGTCCTGATGGCGATGGCCGTCCCGCTCCAGGCTGCCGATGTACCGATCACGCCCCAGCATCAGGGGATGGCCGCCCACGGCCATGGCGCCATGGTCTCCCCCGATTCCCGCGAATTGGTCGCTTTCCCGCTGGAGATGCGGGCCCAGCAACTGCGCAACATGCGTGACCATATGGAAGCCTTGGACGGTATTCTAACCGAATTGGGCGAAGCGAACTACGACGCTGCCGCGCGCATCGCAACCGACAGGCTCGGCCTCGATTCCCCGTCGGCCGCCGCGTGCAAGCCGAAGCTGCCGGGCGCAGCTCCCGCCAAGGGCTCGATGGATGAGATGATGGACCTCTACATGCCGGAGGGCATGCGCTCGATTGGCCTCGCCATGCATACGGCGGCCAGCAAATTTGCCGCTGTCGTGCGCGATACCGCCAAGAGCGGCGACACCAGAGCCGCCTATGCGGCCCTCGGCCAAGTGACCCACAATTGTGCCGCCTGCCACTCGGCGTACCGGCTGCAATAAGTTCCGGTCGTTAGTGCCCACCAATGCTCCGCTCCCTTACCCGTTGGGTCCTCCTAGGAAGGTGCTTAGTTTCACGCCGCCTGTATGGATGTTGCTTGCACCGAAGATGGCGGTGACGATGCCGTTGGTCAGCGGTACGTTGGACAGGAAGTCCCACATAGACGGCGGAGGTCTAAACCAGCACCCGCGACACCGCCTCGACCGCCTTCATGCCCTGGCCGAACTTGGCCATGGCCTCACGGTTGGCCTTCAACTCGCCATAGGGCAGGAAACGCACCTTAAGGTCGCCGATCCGGCTGAAAGCGGGCCGGGCCAATTGGTTCCGAACTTCAGGCTCACGGTCATTGGGGGCGACCAGGAACAAACCATTGGGGGAATGGAGGTCACCGCCGAGGGCGAGGTCCAGCAGCCGGACGATGCCGGAATAGATGGATGTGGTGTGCTCCACCTCGAAGGCGCCGGTGACTTTCGTCCCGTCGCGTTCGAGCCACAGCACGTCGATGAGGCGGATGGCGTCGGCGCCGGGGGATTGTTCGACGGCGGTCGGCAGGCTGGTCAGGCAGCCGTCGCCCAGTCGGCCATCTCCATAGGACCGGCTTCGGTCATTGGCGGCGATCCAGACGTCAAAACCGAGGGCGTGGCCCAGGTCGCGCAACCATGCCTGCACCTCGGTGTGGGTAAGGTCGCCCTGGCGCGCCACGGCCAGCAGCTTGTCGGACTTGGCGCCTTCCTCGCGCACGCGGGCCAGGTCCTCCTCCCACGCCTTGCGGGCGGCATCGCTGTCATCGAGCGGCGGCGCCGGGTAGCGGCCTGTGCCGACGTCGAACAGGAAGCCAGCCAGGGCGCCGAGGTCGTTGGACAACAGGTCGCGGTACTTAGCATTTAGCGCCAGGACGCCGCCGCGCATGGCAAGATATTCGCCCCATCGCCCCAGCTTGACCTTTGCGCCGGTCAGCGCGTTGTAACCGTTGACGATGGCGGTGTTGAACGGCGGCACGATGGTGGGATGGTGGAAGTACAACAGGTTGGCCACCGCCGGGCCGAGTCCCTTGATGCCTTTGGCGTCGAGACGGCGGATGGCGTCGAGAACCCCGTCTTCACCATTGCAGCAGGCGCAAGCGTTGAGACAGCGGGCGAAAGCCAGCTGGTTGTCGCGGTCCTCGTAGATGTCAGGGATGCGCAGCTTGGGCTTCCACAGGAAGGCATGATCAGCCCCCTTGAAGATCTGCCGCTGCTCAGCGATGGCGCCCACCACCGTTTCCAGCGATGAGCCCTTATAGACGTTGCCGAACGTGCCCGCCTCGATTTCCGCCACCACCTGGGCGACACCTCGGCGGATGGAGCGGAAATTCTTCAGGCGCTCATCCCAAAGGAACCACGAGCGATAGGTCCCGCCAGCATCACCCCGCCAGCGTTCAAGCAATTCACGGATAAGGTCCGCCATACACCCAGCCCCCTGACTATCGGCAGCCCGCA
>JACMLB010000020.1 GCA_014379805.1 Rhodospirillales bacterium
ACGATGCATCGCCCAGCGCCTTGGTCGCCGCCGCCTCGGTGCAGGCCGAGGCCGCCATCGCGACGCTGAAGACCCAGGCGGCCAACGCCACCGATCTGGCGCAGACGGCGCAGGCCGAACTCACCAAGCTGGCCACCCCGGACCCGGCGCCCGCCCCTGCTCCGGCGCCTGCTCCAGCCCCCTAGACCGCCAACGCGGGTCCCCGTGAATTTGGAAACGGGCCTGCGCCGTCACTCCCTTGCAGATCGAGGAGTCCCCCATGCCATCCACTGTCGACGCCCAGATCATCGACGTCATCAATCAGGTGCAGTCGGCGACCCTGAACCCGCAGGTGGTCCTCACCAGCGGCGCGGGCAAGGCCTATCAGGCCGTCGCCCAGTCCACCGCCATTGCCGTTCAGGACGCTGCCGACGCCTTGCGGAACGTGTCCACCATCGCCACCACCGCAGCCGGCGTGGCCATGGCGCAATTGCTGGCGACGGGCGATGCCAAATACGCCGACGCCCTTGCGCAGACCCAACTGATGATGAAATCGGCCACCGAGGATTTCGCCCAAGTGGGCGCTGCCGCTTCGGCTGTCCTCAAAAACTTCCCTACGGGTTGATGTGCCATGACAGTCTCGGTCGCAAAGAAGCTGATACCAGGCCGCAGCGGCCTCTCCGATATCGCAGCGCTGGCTCTGGCCTTCATCGATGGCGGCGTTGAGTGGCTGGCATGGGCGGTGGCCGATCCTGCCGCCATGTACGCCTTTCCCGATGAAACGACGCTGATCAATCAGGCTCAACTGGGCTTGCACGCATCGCCGGTGGCTTTGCTGCCGGGGCTTGGACTGCTGGTCAGCCCGGTCAAGCTGATGACCTTCAGCCTGGGCGACCTGCGCACCGTCGCCAAAGCGGAAGGCGGTGCCCAAGACCCGGCCACCCAGGCTCAGACACGCACCATTTTGTCTGCCCACAAACTGCTGACACAGGCGGATTTCGCCGCCGTCCCAGCGTTTCTGTCCAGCCTGGGGGTTGCCAACGCGCCGCTGTTCCAGTGCCTGGGCATGAACGAAATGATCGCCCTGTCCGAGCTGATCAACCTGCCGCAACCGCAGGACGGCGAGCCCAACATCCAGAGCGATGCCGCCAGCTTCGCGCTCAATCAGGCGCGCATTCCCGAGGAATTCGCCGATTACTACCGCGCCTATATGGCCCTGACGACCAAGCTGCAGACTGCCCAAAAGCCGGCGGACCAGCGCCTTGCCCAGGCCAACGCGGCGGTGGAGACCTTGCTGCCGCTGATGTTCGCGGCCCTAGACTGCCCGCAGGTGGAGGGCCTGGTGCCCCCCTTCGAGGTGGCGAACGCAGTCAAGGACTGGCTGCGCAAAGGCCGGCGCGTGGGCTTTTCCCGACTGTCGGAAGGCGTCTGCCGCATCATCGACAGCACCACCTTCACCACCGAGACCGGGGCGGCGGCCCAGCAAATGATCAATCTGTATCTGGCCAACGCCCAAGCATTCCTGACCGCCAATTATCCGCAGACTGGCCGGATCAGCCAGGATGGCCGGTCCTGCCTTTTGCCGACCCAATCGGGGGATCTGTCCGCCGAACTGCTGTTGGGATCGGGCGGCGATATCACCCTGCGGCATTTCCGGCGCACCCCGCCCGCAACCCCCTGAGGAGACGGCCATGAGTAACCAACGACGAGGCGGCCCGCGACGCAATCTTAAGCCCGAAGGCCCAACGTCGGCCCCGGCCCCCACTGCGGAAGCGGCCCCGGATGCTGGGAAGCCGACAGCTGAAGCACCCGCTGCGGAGACCCCCGACCCGGCCCCCGCCGCGCCCGATCCAGCCAGCACCGCTGCCGACCTGGGCAAGCGGCTGACGGATGTGGCAACGTCCATGGCCGCCGCACAAGCAGCCGTCTCTGCTGCCGTCACTCACGCGGCTGCCGCCATCGACCTGCATGTGGCCGCCCAGGCAACTCTTATGGCTAACGCAGCGACGCCGGCAACGGTGGCCACGTCCACGACGGAACCGGCTGCGCCCGCTGCGCCCGTTACGCTGGATCAGGCAATTGCTGCGGCCACCCAGGCGGTCAGCCAAGCCTCCGCCACCGCCGACACTCAGATCGCGGCCTCCATAACCGCTCAGGATCAGGCCATGGCGGCGGCGCAACAGGCGGTGGATCAAAGCATCGCGGCCAGCGATCAAGCCGTCGCCGCGGCAATGGCTTATGCCCAGCCGAAGGTGCCGACGCCCAGCGCCTGACCATCACCGGTGACTTTTGAGGACGATCCCCATGCCTTCCATCTGCGACATCAAACCCGGCGAAACAGCGCTGGATGGCCTGAACGGCGTGGCCGACGTCACTCAAATGGCCATGAACACGCAACAGCAACCCGACCCCATCACCATCGTCTGTCCGCCGAAACCCGACGATTACGCGGTGGGGTGGGTTAAAAAGGGTCCCCAAGAGCCGGCGTTTTGGCCCCCCTATCCCGAAGCCGTCGCCTTCCTGAGCGCGTTCGAGAAATCGTCTGCGGTCAGGCGGGTGCGGGCGACCGCCATGATGGATGCCTATTATACTCTGGACGTGCGCGAACTGCCCAAAAGCGACCTGGACGCGCGAAATGTCCGTGGAAATCTGGAAGACCAGCAAAAGGCGGTGACCGCCATGTCGGCGGCTTATAACGCCGGGACATTAAGCTTTTCCGCCTTCCAGAACTCCGCTTTGGATGTGGCGAAGGAACTTGCCTATATCAGCCGATATCTCAACAACCTTGATGCCAGCATGGCAAAGGTTCCGTGCATCAAGAGATGTTCAGATATGTGCGAAGAGATCATCGCACTGCTGACGAATCTGAAAGGCCCATTGACCGTAAACACGGCCGTTCAGATCGTCGTTGAGGTGGTGACCAATTTAAACACCGTCTTAGCTGCGCTGACCAGCATCACTACGGGTTATTCGGTAATAACGAATAACGAATCGATTCCGAACTTCTTTCTGATGCGGCTTCTTGTCGCGTACAAGATAAACCCGGTGCAGTCCGCGACCAATTCCTATGCCAGCATCGCCAGTTCTCAGCTGACAGCGCTTCTTCATAACAAGCAACAATGGTTGTTCGATATCATGCAGCGCATGATCGCCGATCTGACGAAAGTGCTGGGCAGTAACGAGGACGTGTCTTTCTACCTTAAAGGTGGGCGGGGACTGAGCTATCTGCTGAAGAAGCCGGAAGAAGGCGAAAATGATTGGGACACGCAAATCCTGATCAACCCGCATTTGCCGTACGACAAGTGGTGGGAAACGTACTACGCCGTGCAGAACGCCGTTAACAATCGCCTGACCAGATACGATTTCATTTTCTCGGCGAATTTGATGGCCAATGCGCCAAGCCTGATCGCGGCGACCAACACCGCCAAGGCAGCCCTGGCCAATGACCCCAAACTCACCGATGGGATCTTCGACGCCGCAATGTCGCTTGCCATCCAAGCTTCGCTGGACGACCAGGATTTCGCCCAGGACGAAGACATGGTCCTGGAGAATGAGTGGCAGCAAGCCACCAGGAACCTCAGCGGCAATTGCAAAGCGGAACTGATCGACGTGGGCGTGCCCCGTGTCTGCACCATCGAGCTGCTGGAGCAGTGGGAGCACGTGCGGGACGGTATTACGTCCTCGGCCCAGGGCATTCCCTTTCCCGGGGCGCCCTATTTCATTGATGAATTCATCGGCATGATACGGGAATGCGATGCCGGCGTGTCGCCGTCGCCGACCAAGCGGCCGAAACGGTTGAAGCGCCTGCTGAACGTGCTGTTGCCCGAGGTTACCGGCTTTACCGCCTTCCGCGACGCCCAGGCAGCGGTCGGTGCGACGGCGCAGTTGAACACGTCCCTGCAAAAGATTGCGCAGATCACCAACGCCCAGATCAGCGCCTTGGCGACCATCATGTTGGGACAATTCTGCACGGCTTACGAACTGGCCGCCGACCCCAATCTGGCGCAGAACTTCGACGACCTTGCCGCCGACGCTTTAGACACCGCGGCCATCAACGCGTTGATGAGCGTCGACAGCCAAGCAGATGCTGTCTTCAAATGGTGCCACACCATTTCCAAGACCATGACGGCCCATCTGGCGCTACGGGGGAAGACCCTGAGCGATCACGTTCCGGATATCACGGACCTTGTCGCCAAAACGGTTCAAGGCGAAAGAATAAGCCCAGTCATAGAGGGCAGCTTTGCCATCTGCCTTCACCAGCAAATGAACAACGGCGAAGCCAGGAACAAAGTCGCCCCGGCGGAATTCGCCACCATTTCCCTTTATTACCCGGATTGTGCCAGCGATGGGGACATCACCGAGGACATGTTCCAGGCGATGGTGACGAAAGTGCTTGCCGTCGAAACCCCTTATTTCGGCGCGGTCGCAGCCAACCCCCAGACCCGGACCATCAAGGTTTTCGCCAAGCAAGCCATTCCCCTGCAAGCGGGAAGTTATGCCCCCCTGGTCATCGAGTTCACCCTAAGAAGCATGCCCATTGGGCTGAACACAGCGATTGGTCCGCAGGGAATATTACTGCTTGCCTTGCAGCCGCTTACCGTCTGGTGCCGGGGACGGGCGGCGGGCGTAAGCGAATGGGCGACGCGGCTGCAGCTGACCGAAACATATGGCGCCCTGATCGAAATGGCCGCCCAAGCCAGAGTCGTTTAACCGATCATTCCGCCGCCATGCGCCGGTATTCCCGCGGGGTCTGGCCCATATGGCGGCGGAAGCATTTCTCGAAGTGGCTGAGGTCGGCGAAGCCCACCTGTAGCGCCACATCGGTAATGGGCTGACGGGCGTTTTCGATCAGCAACACCTTGGCTTTCTCCACCCGGATGCGGCCCAGCAACGCTTTGCACGGGGTCTGCAAGCCATTGCGGAACAGGAAGCTGAGATGGGACTGGCTGACATGGACCTGACGGGCCAGGGCGCCAAGCCGGATGGGCTCGGCGTAATGGTCCACCAGATAAAGCAGCGCCTTGCGCAGGCCGGGATGCAGCGTCGCCAGGGCTTTGACGTCCTTGTTCAG
>JACMLB010000133.1 GCA_014379805.1 Rhodospirillales bacterium
AAATCGGCGAGCTGCCGGCGCCTTACGGCGTGGATGTGGTCTCTGCCGGTGACCTGGGTCTGGCCGAGCCCGAGGAAACCGGCACCACCTTTGTCGCCAATGCCGAATTGAAGGCCCACGCCGCCGCTCAGGCGTCGGGGCTTCCGGCTTTGGCCGACGATTCCGGTCTGGCGGTAGATGGTCTGGGCGGCGATCCCGGCATCTATTCCGCCCGCTGGGCCGGGCCGTCGAAAGACTTCCAAGCCGCCATGGCGCTGGTGAACGAGAAGCTGGGAAACAATCCGGATCGGTCGGGCTGTTTCATATGCGCCCTGGCCCTGGCTTGGCCCGATGGACATTGCGAGACCTTCGAGGGTGTGGTGGGCGGCGAACTGGTGTGGCCGCCGCGCGGCCTAGCCGGTTTCGGCTATGACCCCATGTTCCAGCCCGCGGGTCACGCGGTGACTTTCGGCGAAATGGACCCCCACGCCAAACACGCCATCAGCCACCGGGCGGATGCCTTCCACAAGCTGGTGGCGGCGTGCTTCGAGTGATTATTTAACCACCAAGGGCACCAAGCACACCAAGCCACCTTTCGGGTGGCACCGGCGGTGGGTTCCATCGGCTATCTTGGTGTTCTTGGTGCCCTTGGTGGTAAATCCTTCCCATGCGTGACCCCGGTTTCGGTATCTACATCCATTGGCCGTTTTGCCTGTCAAAGTGCCCGTATTGCGACTTCAACAGCCATGTGGCCGCACAGATCGACCAGCCCCGCTGGCGCGCCGGTCTGCTGCGTGAGTTGGAACATTTCGCCCAGACCAAGCCGGGCACCACCGTCACCAGCATCTTCTTCGGCGGCGGCACGCCCAGCCTGATGGACCCGGCCACCGCCGGTGCCCTGATCGAACGGGTTGCCAAGCTGTGGCCCACCGCCCCCGATCTGGAAATCACCATGGAGGCCAATCCGTCCACGGTAGAGGCCGGGCGTTTCCGCGAGTTCCGCGCCGCCGGGATCGGGCGGCTGTCCCTGGGGGTGCAGGCGCTGGACGATGCCTCGCTGAAATTCCTCGGCCGTCGCCACAGCGCAGCCGAGGCCCTGGCGGCGTTGGAGGTGGCGAAAAGCCTGTTCCCGCGCTTTTCCTTCGATTTGATCTACGCCCGCCCAGGCCAGACCGTCGCCGGGTGGCAGGCGGAACTGACCCGCGCTTTGGAGCTGGCCGGTGACCATTTGTCGCTATACCAGCTGACCATCGAGGACGGCACCGCCTTTGCCCCCGCTTATGCCCGGGGCGACTTCCAGCTGCCCAATGAAGACGACCAAGCCGCCATGTTCGAACAGACCCAGGCGCTGACCCAGGCCGCCGGCCTGCCCGCCTATGAGGTCTCCAACCATGCCCGCCCCGGCAGCGCCTGCCGCCATAATCTGACCTATTGGCTGGGCGGAGATTACGTAGGCGTCGGCCCCGGCGCCCATGGACGGCTGAACGGCAGCGCCTACCGCCAGCACCGTGCCCCTGGCATCTGGCTGGAGCGGGTCGAGCAAGACGGCCACGCCAACCAAGAATGCGAAGCGCTGAACCCGGAAACGCGTGCCGAGGAATTGGTGATGATGGGCATGCGGCTGGTGGACGGCATCCATGCCAACAC
>JACMLB010000134.1 GCA_014379805.1 Rhodospirillales bacterium
CCGGTGGCGGGGGGCTGCGGAACCGGGCGGCCCGGCGTGATGGTGCGCGCCAGGGTATCGTAGCCCGCCTCCATCATCCGTCGCGATTGGCGGGTCCGGTCGGCGATGGAACGGGCCAGCATCTCTTGGCGATGGCTGGTGGTGCGTATGATGGCGGCGACCAGACGGTGGTGAGCAGCCGCCAGCGCGGTTTCCAGATTGCCTTCGGCCATCAGGTCGCGGCTGCGCACCGCCACGATCTCGGCTGGCTGCCCCGCATTCAGCCGCAGGCCGGCGCAAAGCGGCAGGGGCGGAGTCTCCGGCGTTACCGGGTCGTGATCGTCGCCCCACAGCACGGCGCCTGACAGCACGCGCACCCACAGCGGCTGGCGTGCGGCGACGCTGTTTTCGCCCTCTGCCAGGGCGTGATGGCCTTCTCCCAGGGCGCGGCCCGCTGCTGCGGCGCCATCGCCGCTGACCGCTTCGCCCAGGATCGCCAGCCAGCCATCCACGTCTTCAGCCGAGGGGGCTGCGTCCAAATCGCAGACCACGCTGTCCTGACCGCCGCAGGCCAGAACGCCCCAGTCTTCGGCCAGCGGCAGCGGCAGCACCACTTGGCCGATCCCTTGGCGGGCCAGGAACACGCGCCGTCCCGCCGGCTCGCCGTCTTGCACCGGCACGGCGAACAAATCGAGGAAACCGGCGGTCACTCGCCATCCCGTCGGCTCGCGCCACAGCGCCAGCGGCCGGTCGGCGGCGACCGGGCGGAAGCGGGGGGGATGTGGGGATTGATGGCTCATCACCGCCCCGCCCGGATCAGGTCGGCATAGGCGCCGCCAGCGTCCATCAATTGGTCGTGGATGCCGCGTTCGATCACCCGCCCTTGATCCAGCACCACGATCTCGTCGCAGTCGCGGATGGTGGACAGCCGATGGGCGATGATCAGGCAGGTGCAGCCACGGCGGCGGATGTTGTCGTCGATGGCCTTTTCGGTGACCGGGTCCAGGGCGGCTGTGGCTTCATCCAGCACCAGAACGGACGGATCGGACACCAGGGCGCGGGCGATTTCCAGCCGTTGACGCTGGCCGCCCGAGAAATTGGTGCCGCCCTCGGCAATTGCGGTGTCGTACTGGCCGGGCCGGCTGGCCACCTCGGCGTGGATTGCCGCGTCTTTCAGCGCCTGGGTCAGCGCCGTTTCCGGGAAAGTGGCATCCCACAGGGTCAAATTGTCGCGGGCGGTGCCCTCGAACAGGAACACGTCCTGGTCCACATAAGCCACCGATCCGGCGAAAACGTGGGGCGGAATGGTTTCCAGCGGCCGTCCGTCGATCAGCACTTGGCCCGACCACGGCACTTGAAGTCCGCACACCATGCGGCCGATGGTGGATTTACCGCTGCCCGAGCCGCCCACCAACGCCACGCGGGCGCCCGGCTTCAGCGACAGCGAAAAATTCTGGACCAGCGGCGGTTCGCATGGATTGTAGCCGAAGCTGACATCCACCAGCTCGACCGCGCCGGCCAGCCGGGCCGGCATGCCCTCTTCGGTGGCGGCGTCCTGGGTGGCGGGCTGGTCGAGCACATCGGCCAGCCGTTCCAAATCTCCTTTGGCCGCCTGGAACCTTCCGGCCAGACCGACCAATCCCGCCACCGGGCCGGTGATGCTGGTCATCAGCGCCTGCAACGCCACCAGCGAGCCCACGGTCAGCGCGCCGTCGATCACCCGCCAGCCGCCGATTCCCAGGATTGCCGCCGCCGACAGCGCCGCCAGCAGGGTAGGCGCGCCGTTCAGCAGCGCATCCAGCAGGCCCAGGCGCTGCTGGGTCGCCAGCGCTTGGGCTTGGACGCCGCTCCAACCGGCAAAAGCGTGGTCCTCGCCGCCCGTCACTTTCAGGGTTTCGATGCCGGCGATGGCGCTGACGGTGGCGCCGGACAACCGGCCCAGATCACCGGTCAGGCCGCGATTGAGGTCGGTGCGCTGCCGCTGCACCAGCCGCAGCACGGCCACGTTGCCGACGGCCAGCCCCAGGGCTATGGCCGCCAGAACCGGGTCGTAAGCGGCCATGGCCAGCCCGTAAAAGGCGACAGCCGCCATGTTGAAGATGTTCGTTGCCAACTGTCCCGACAGCAATTCGGCCACCCGGTCGGCGGCGGCGGCGCGGTTGGACAGGTCGCCGCTGTGGCGCTGGTTGAAATAGTTTTGCGGCAAGGCCATCAGGCGCGAGAGATAGCGCGCCGACAGGGTCACCGACAGCTTGGCTTCCAGCCGCGCCAGCAATCCCTGTTGGATGGCGGTCAAGCCGGCCTGGACCAGCGCGCACAGCACCAGCCCCAGGCACAGCGGCACCACCCAGGTCTCGAATTGTTGGACCAGCACCTGATCGACGAACAGCTTTTCCAGGCCGGGGATGACCACCCCGGGGACCACCAGCAGCATGCTGAAGGCACCGGTCAGGGCCAGCGGCCGGTGGGAATGGCCGAGATGGCGGAATAGCTGGCGCAACCCGTTGGGTGGATTTCCGCCGGGCTGGAACGCCTCGGTGCGGGTGAAGGCCAGCACCACGCCGGTGAAGGATTCCGACAATTCGTCCAGGGTGACGGACAGCGGCCCATGGGCGGGATCGTTCAGAAAGGCGCGGCCTTTGTGGATGCCCTCGAACACCACGTAGTGATTGAAGTTCCAGTGGATGATGGACGGAACCGGTAGGTCGGTCAGGCCCTCGGGTTCCTTGCGGAAGCCCTTGGCGGCCAGACCAAAGGTACGTGCCACCTTGAGTACGTTGGATGCCTTGCTGCCATCGCGGCTGACGCCGCAGGCCTGACGCAGGGTTTCCAGCGGCACCCAGCGGCCATGATAGGCCAGCACCATGGACAGACAGGCCGCGCCGCATTCCAGCGCGTCCATCTGCAACACGGTGGGGGTGCGGACGCGTTTCGCTGTCACCGGTCAATTCCCACGGTGCGGCGCAGGAACGGCAGGATCAGCGATATCGGGCGCTGTTCGCGCACGGCAACCGCCACGTCGACGGTGGTGCCGCTGGTCAGGTCAAGGTCGGGGCCAAGACCCGAGCTCCAGCCATAGCCGCTGGGCGTTTCGGCGGCGGTCAGGTCGATGCGCGCCTCGTAGGGGGCGCCTTTCTTGACGAAATCTTCGATCAGGGTTTCGTTCTGCACCACGGCGGCGATGCCCTGGCGGGTGGCGGGGAACGGTGTGACTTGCACCACAGTGCCGATCAGCGTGCCGACTTCCTCTTTCTTGACCGTGGACGGCGCCACCCGCGCCGTCATGCCGGGCCGCACCTTCTTGCCGTGTTCGGTGGGGATGTAGACCACGGCCTGCAGCCGCGTGCCGGCACTTTCGATGCTGACCACGGGCTGGCCGGTGGCGACCACGCTGCCGTCGGTCAGCATGATCTCGTTGATGCGGCCATCGGCGGGGGCCAGCACTTCCGACGACAGGCTGATCTCGGTGGACAATTCTTCGGCGCGGCGGCTGGCATTGGCGACGTTTTCCGCCAATTGCCGCGTCTCGCGGTCGGTATTCAGACGGGCTTGCATGGCCTCGGCGCGGGCGGCGCTGATCTGGGCCTGGGAATCGGCCAGCTCGCGCCGGGCGCGGCTTAATTCGGTCTGCGCGGTCTGGATGGTTTCGGCGGTGGCGAAGCCCAGATTGAGCATTTCCTGGCGGTTGCGCACTTGCTGTTCCAGATAGGCGATGCGCTCGCGCGCTGCCGCCGCCGATTGCTCCAGCGCCGATTGACGCTGGGCGATCGTGGCCAGGGTGGCCTGAAGCTCCTGTTGCAGCACATTGCGGCGCGAGTGCTGGTCGTCGGACTTTTCCGACATGACCTGCCGGGCGTGGCCCAGGCGTTGGCGCGATTCATCCTGGCGGATGCGGGCGATGACCTGACCCTTGGTGACCCGGTCGCCCACCGCCACCTGGACGCGGTCAAGCACGCCGCCAGCCGGGCTCATGGCCGACAGCACGCGGCCGCCCGCCGGAATCAGGATGCCCTTGGCCGGGACGTTGGTGGGGATGCTGCCGAAAATTCCCCACAGCAGCAGGAACGCGAGCGCGATGACGATACCGGCCAAGGCAATCCACGCCCTGGCCCCCGCCACCGTCACCATGCGGTCCAGTTGTTCCGGCGAGGCGATGCGTTCTAGCGCCGCCTTGCGATACAGCTTTTCTGCCGGTGACCCCATCCGCTCCGTTCCTGCAACGTCCCCAGGTCACAGGGGCCATATCCGGCACGGGCCGTCAACCCGACGGCGTCCCAGGTCAACGGTGGTTGATGGTGTGCGGCTTTTTTGCGGTCTCGGAGGATGCCCATTCGCCAACGTCAATCCCCGTTGATGGTGGCGCTGCGCCCCAGCGTGCTACCACCATGCGGCGGGATAGAAAAGTGGAGTAGCCCCATGAGCACATTTGAAACACTTCTGACTCAGCGCGAGGCCGCCTATCGCACGCTGGTGCTGAAGGCGCAGCAGGACCCGGCCTTCCGTCAGTTGCTCAAGACTGATCCGGCCGCTGCGGTGAAGCAGGTGTTCGGCCAGGACTGGGATTCCAGCGTCAAGATCGAAGTGGTCGAGGAAACTGCGGATCGCTGCGTATTGGTGCTGCCGGCCCTGTTCCCGCGCGCCGACAACGACGACGAACTGTCGGACGAGGACCTGGAACTGGTGGCCGCCGGCGTCATGATGCCGCCGCAGTTCAATAAGACCAGTGGCGGCACCCAACTCGGTCGTCTGAACTGATGCGAGGCCCACTCGCCGCCCGGCCTGGGATCAGGTGCGGGCGGCGAGAGCTTTTGCGCAGTCGTAATGGCGGTCCAGCCGGGTCGTCCATTTGTTCAGACGGCGTAGCATGAAACCCTGCATCTCGCGGTTGTCGTCGGCGGTCATGAAGGCGCAGGTGCTGTCCGCTCCCAGTATCTCCTGCTGACGGATGCAGGCCTCGATCAGGCCGCCGATCAGCCAGCCGAGCCGTTGCAGGCGCGGCACCACGTACCCCACCGGATAGAACACCTCTTTGGCGCGGTCGCTGCTGCATCCCAGCACCCAGCCCACCGGTTCGCCGTGCTCGCGGATCACCACGCTCAGTTCCTCCGGCGGCGGGTCCGGCACCGGCGCCAGCTCTCCGGCCTCTGCCGCAAGGTCCGTCAGGCGGCGCTCGTCCGCTGCCGATCGCTGGTGCCATGGGGTGACGGTAAAGCCGGTGGCGGCCAGACGCCGGAACAACCCCCGCCACTCCCCGCGTGCCTCCGCCGCCCAGGTGACGGGGCCGGTCAGCGACACCCGGCACAGCCGGGGCTCGTTCCAGCCCGCCCGGCGCAACAGCGCCCGCCACGCCTCCTGGCCCTGCATGTTGTCGCTGAACAACGCCGCCAGTTCGGCGGCGCCGGTCCCTCCCGCCCAATCCTCGGCTGCCCGCATCAGGGCCAGCCCCACCCCTCGTTGCCGCCATGGCTTGGCTACCGCCACCGACAGCACGCGCCATGTTTCGGGCACGGTGCGCTGAAGCAGCAGCAGGCCGATTGGGGCGCCGTCGTCATGGGTGGCGACCAGCCCGTGGCGGTGGGGATCGGCCATGGCCTCGGCGCTCAGTCCCGCGCGGTAACGCGGATAGGTCAGTGACAACAGACGCGAATCGGCGGCGGCCAGCGGCGATACGGTGATCATGCGCCCTCGGTGGTCGGCAGGAAGCCCGCCTGAGCATAGACGTGGCGGATCTGGGCATAGAAGCGCAGGCAGGTCTGTATCAGCGGCAGGGCATCGGGGCGATGGCGCAGGGCGTAACGGCCGACGCGCGCCAGCATGGCCCGTTCCTCGGCTCCCAGGCCGGCAAGGGATTTGACGATGGCCGCCGTGTCGCGTCCCAGGCTTGTCTGCGGCGCCACCGCTTCATTGGATGGCGGTGGGCCGGTATAGGGACCCAGCCGTTCCAGCATGCGCAGCATGCGGTCGCCAAAGGCGCGTGGATGGTAGATGTCGGTGCCCAATTGCTGCAGACCGTTCAGCAATTGCTCGCCGCTCATGCCTTTGGGAACGATGTTGGTGCTCCACGGCTGGGCGGTGCCGTAGGGCTGATCCGGCAGCAGCCGGCCGCTATGGGCCATGCGCCGGTGCAGCGGGCTGCCGCTAGAGGCCACCAGGGCGCCCAGGCTGAAGATCGGCACCGGGGCAGAGTCCACGAAACGGCGCTGACGGTCGAAAATGTCGGGGCCGTCGGCGTCGAAGCCGACGATCAGGCCGCTGATGACCATGATGTGATGGTCGAGGAAGCGACCGACCATCTCGACCGGGTCGATCCCGAGGTTCTGGCGCTTGCCGGTCTCGCGCAGGCTGTCCTCGCTGGCGGTCTCCAACCCGACGAACACCACCGTCAGCCCGGCTTTGGCGCACATCTGCAACAGGTCGTCGTCCCGGGCGGCGTCCACCGACATCTGGGTGGCGAACGCCACCGGGCCGTGCGGGCGGCTGTGGTTCCAGGCGGCAAGGGCGGTCAGCAGCTCGCGGGCACGGGCGCGCGATGCGGTGAAATTGTCGTCGGCCAGGAACACGCTGCGATAACCCAGGCCGTACAGCACGTCCAATTCGGCCAGCACCTGGGTCGGCGCCTTGTGGCGCTGGCGGCGGCCGGCATAGGTGGGCACGTCGCAAAATTCGCAGGTGAACGGGCACCCGCGCGAGGTCTGAACCGCGCCGATCAGGGCGCGGCTGTTGGGATAAAGGTCCCAGCGCGGGATCGGCGTCAGGGACAGGTCCGCTTGGCTGCCCCGGTATTCCGCCGCCCAGCGGCCGCTGCGCAAATCGGCGAACAGGGCCGGCGCTATTTCCTCGATCTCGCCTTGCACCAGGATATCGCAATGGGGCCGCACCGCCTCGGGTGCCAGCGACGCATAGGGGCCGCCGATCACCACCAGCTTGCCGCGCCGGTGGAATTCGTCGGCCAATTCCAGCATGCGTGGCGCCTGCGAGGTCTTGCCGGTCAGGGCGACGATATCCGCCTCGGTGTCCAAATCCACCGCAGCCAGATGTTCATCGCACAGGCGCAGCGTGAAATCGTCGGGAACGAAGGCGGCCACGGTGGCGATGGTCAAATCGGCCACTAATTGGACGCCGCCGAAGCCGCTATCGGCATAGATATCGGCGCCGAAATAGGCCTGGGGCTGGGCCCGGGGATTGATCAGGTAGATGGCGGTCATGGTTGGAACCTCATGACCGCTACAATCGGGGACCGGGTCCGTCGGCGCAACGCCGTCCGGTCCAGGTTCAACCGCCGTTGACGAAGTCAGCCGCCTTCCGGCCCCAGGGCATAGCCGGTTCCACGCACGGTGACGATGGGCGCGACGAACCCGTCCTGGCTCATCTTGCGGCGCAGCCGGGCGACCAGGGTGTCCACGGTGTGGTCGCTGATGTCGCGGGGGTCGCGGTTGCTGATGACATCCAGCAGGAAATCGCGGCTGACCGGCGCCGGTCGTTGTGACGCCAGCGCCGCCAGGATGTTGAACTCGCCCGAGGTCAGCGGTAGCAACTGCCCGTTAGGGCGGAACAGTTCGCGCCTGATCAGGTCCAGAATCCAGCCGTCGAACTCGATCACCGATTCACCGGCGCGACGCAGCACGCTGCGGATACGGGCCAGCAGGGCGCGCAAATTGACCGGCTTGGTGATGTAGTCGTCGCCGCCGGCCTCCAGCCCCGCCACCTCGTCCTCGTCGGTGTCGCGGCCGGTCAGGAAGATCAGGCCGCACCGCTCGCCCAGGCGCAGTTCGCGCGCCATGGCGATGCCGTCGCCGTCAGGCAGGTTGACGTCCAGCAGGATCAGCGAGGGCTGGGCGGTGCGCAAAATCGTCCGCGTCTCGAAGCAACTGGACGCGCGCAGACATGACAATCCCTGGTTGTGCAGAAATCCGGCCACGGTTTCCAGGCAATCGGGGGCATCGTCAACGACAAGAATAGGACCAATCGACATGAACGCTTCAGTCACAGTTGATTCGCGGCGCGCCCAAGGCGTCCACGATAAGCCCATCAACCGTTGTGTACAGCGCGTTACGCACTGCGTCCAGCGCTTCCGGATGGCCGTCGCCATCCTCGGCGGCGCGCAAGGCCCGATCCGCCGCCGCTGCCAGTGCCTCCAAACCCAGTGTGGCCGCCGACCCTTTGATGCGGTGGGCGATCTGCGCCAGCCGCTCGGCGTCCAGGGCGGGCGAGGCCAGGACGCCCACATGTTGGCGCAGGCCGTCCAGCAGCAGGCCGCGTAATTGGGCCAGCCGCTCGGCGCCCAACAGCTCGTTCAAGTCCTGGGTGGTGGGCTCGGTCAGGCGGGAGATCATGGTTTCCGCCGATTCATCGTCGGACACCACCTGTGGTGGCGGATGGTGACGCGCGGCAGCCTGTCGGAACGCCTCGATTCTTTGGACATGGGCACTTTGCACATCGGCGCCGCCCACCACCACCAGATCAAACGGGCGTGCCGCCAGCATGCTCAGCGCGGCGTCGTCGGCCACCGCGAACACCCGGTGGCCCAAGCCGCGCAATTGTGCCGCGAGAGCGCCGCAATCGCCTGCCACAAGCAGGTCGAAGCAAAGGACGGCGACCGTGCTGCTACGGCGTCCGAGAACACGGGCGATGGCGGCGTTCAGCGCCGCCGGCGTCATGGGCTTGGCCAGATGGGAGTCCATGCCGGCATCGCGGCAGCGCTCCACATCGGCGCGCATGGCGTTGGCGGTCAGGGCGATGATGGGCACCATTCCCAGCGGCGGCGGCAGGGCGCGGATGCGTCGCGTCGCTTCCAGCCCATCCATCTCGGGCATGCGCATGTCCATCAGGATCAGGTCGAAACCGCCGCGCTGCGCCAACTCCAGCGCCTCGGCGCCATTGAAGGCGAGGGTGACCGCATGGCCCGCCTTGCGCAGATAGGCCAGGGCGACCTCGGCGTTGACCGGATTGTCCTCGGCCAGCAGCACCGACAAGGGGCGCAGGGACGCGGCGGGCAGGGCTGGGATGGGGGCGACCGCCTGTGCCGGGGCGAAATCCAGCGTGACGCGGAACTGGCTGCCCCGGCCCGGCGCACTGTCGAAATCAATGGCGCCGCCCATGCCTTCGGCCAGCCGCCGGCTGACGGCCAGGCCCAGGCCGGTGCCGCCGAAGCGGCGGTTGATGGACGCATCCGCTTGGCCGAAGGCCTCGAAAAGGCGGACGCGCTGGTCGGCGTCGATGCCGATGCCGGTGTCGGTCACTGCCAGTTCGATGCCCACGCGGTCGCCCGCCGCGGGGCAGGGGGTGGCGTGCACGGTGACGCTGCCAATCTCTGTGAATTTGACCGCGTTGCCGGTCAGGTTGAACAAAATTTGACGCAGACGCGCCGAATCGCCGCAAACCCAATCCGGCAGGTCCTGCGCCAATTCCAGGGTGAAGCCCAGTCCCTTTTCCCGCGCTCGGGCGGCCATCAGCGTGGCCACGTCTTCGATGGTGCGGCGCAGGTCAAAGGGCTCGCTCTCGAATTCGACGCGGCCGGCTTCCAGCTTGGTAATGTCCAGGATGTCGTCAAGGATGGTCAACAGCCCCTCGGCCGACTGGCGCGCGGTTTCCAGCCGGTGGCGTTCCTCGGCCGGCAAGCCGGTGTCCAGCACCAGATGCAGCATGCCGAGCACGCCGTTGATGGGGGTGCGGATTTCGTGGCTCATGACCGCCAGGAAATCGGCCTTGGCCCGGCTGCCGGCCTCGGCGGCCTCCTTGGCCTCCAGCAGGGTCTGATTGTGCAGGTGCTCCTCGCGCCGCATGCGGTTGAGCTGGGTGCGCGCCACCGCGCCCACCACATAGGCCACCAGCGTCATCAGCGCGACGATGGCCAGGTCCAGCGGTGCCTCAGGCTGGGGCCGCAGCACGCCCCAGAACAGCAGGCTGATTCCAGGTGCGAAGGCGCACAGGGTGGCGGCGGCGCGAAAGCTGCCCGGCATGCAGATCATCAGCAAAATGGAAATCAGCGGCACCAGCACGCCGCCATGGCGCAGCAAAGCGGGGTGGTTGAAGACCAAGGCGTTGAGGGTGAAAAAGATGAATTGGTGGCCATAGGCCATGGTCAGCAATTGCCGCAGCCCGCTGGCGCGGGTCAGCGCCAGTGTCGTCCCCAGGCCGAGCAGCGCGATCACCAGACGGTCGCCCAGGAAAAACGGCAGGCGCTCGGCCGGCAGGAAGATCAGGTCCAGCGGCACGAAGCTAAGGCTGGTCAGGGTGGTCGCCACCACGCACAGCAGCGCCGAGGCGCGCGCACGTGCGGGCGAGCTTTCGGCGAAGCTGCGCTCCAGCTCGGGATCGCCGAATTCTCCGGCCCAGGTGATGTGCGTGGCGTGCGCGCGCATGGCGGGGATGGTCCGTGTTAGGCGGCCCCGCGGGATTGCCGGGTAGCTTTGCCGTACAGAAACGACTAAGGCCACCCGAGGGTGGCCTTAAGTCAATAGTCGCTGGCGTCCCCAGCGGGATTCGAACCCGCGTCGCCGCCGTGAAAGGGCGGTGTCCTAGGCCTCTAGACGATGGGGACGTTCCGAGGCGAGGGCGACTTAATACCTGCGTCGGGAGGGGTGGTCAAGCGGTTTATCTCGC
>JACMLB010000135.1 GCA_014379805.1 Rhodospirillales bacterium
AGTTGCACGGCTTGGAATCCGGCGCCGACGATTTCGTCTCTAAATCCGAGGACGTCGGCATCCTGCTGCTGCGGGTGCATAATTTGCTGCGCAAGTCGCGCCAGGACAGTTCCGTGCTGGACGTGGCGCGCTCGCTGTTCCGCCGGGCGCGGGTTCTGATCATCGACGACAGCAACACCTATCGCGAATCCCTGGCGCAGGAACTGCGCGAGGAAGGCTGCGAGGTGGTCCAGGTCACCAGCGGCCCCGAGGGTCTGAAGCGTCTGGCCGAGAGCGACTATGACTGCGTCATGGTCGATATGGTCATGCCCGAGATGGACGGCATCGAGGTCTGCAAGGAGCTGACCGCGCGGCGCAGCGAAAGCGAGCCGCCCATCGTGGTGCTGATGCTGTCGGCATACGAGAACAAGGAAAACGTCACCCGCGCGCTGGAAGCCGGCGCCGATGATTTCGTCGGCAAATCCACCGAGATGAGTGTGCTGCGGGCGCGCCTGCGGGCCTTGCTGCGGCGCAAATTCCTGCTGGAGCAGAACCAGCGCATCATCGAGGAATTCCGCCTGCGCGAGATGGAGGCCTTGCGGGCCAAGGCCGAGAAGGAAGCCGCCGAAGCCCGCGCAGCCTTGGCCGAGGGGCTGGCCCGCGCCAACCGCGATTTGGAAGAAGCCAATGCCAAGCTGCGCGAGACCCAGGTCCACCTGATCCAGTCGGAAAAGATGGCGTCCCTGGGCCAATTGGTGGCCGGTATTGCCCACGAAATCAACAATCCGCTGTCCTTCGCCTTGTCCAACGTGTTCACGGTGGAGAACTGGCTGAGCGAAGTTCAGGATCAGGCCGGCGAGTGCTTGGCGCCCGAGCTTGGCCTGCGCATTCAAAAGGCCCGCGCCCGCATTGCCGATACCGGCCAAGGCTTGGAGCGCGTGCGGGAATTGGTGGTCAAGCTGCGTACGTTCTCGCGCCTGGATGAGGGCGAGTTCAAGACCATCGACGTGCGCGAAGCCATCGAGTCGGTACTGCTGTTCCTGCGCCACAAGATGGCCGACCGTGTGGACGTGGTCCGCGACTTCGGCGCCCAGACTGAATTGGCCTGCTTCGCCGGCCAGTTGAATCAGGTGCTGATGAACGTTACCGCTAATGCAGTGGACGCCATCGGCGAAAAAGGGTCCATTGTGATACGCACAGCGATTGAGGGCGATATGTTCCTGATCGCCGTGAAGGATTCCGGTTGCGGCATTTCCAGCGAGCATGTGGAACGCATCTTCGATCCCTTCTTCACCACCAAGCCGGTGGGGCAGGGGACCGGCCTGGGTTTGGCGATCTCGTACAAGATCGTTCAGGCCCATCAGGGGCGTATCGAGGTTCGCAGCGCGTTGGGTGAAGGCACAGAAGTGCGGGTATTGATTCCGCTCGGGCTGAAAGCCTGAGGAAGGAGAGAACAATGGCTGTAAAACCAGGCAAGGAAAGCGTGCTCGTCGTCGATGACGAGCCCCAGATCCTGACGGCCATTACCGATCTGTTGGAAGACGAATTCGCCGTCTGGACCGCCAGCGACGGCCCGACCGCGTTGAAAATTCTGGAAATGCAGGAAATGGCGGTGATCCTGTCGGATCAGCGCATGCCGGGAATGTCGGGCGCCGAATTCCTGGGTTTGGCGCGGGAAATGTCCGATGCCACCCGGGTGCTGGTCACCGGCTATTCCGACCTGGACGCCCTGGTCAAGGCGGTGAATTTGGGCCAGATCCACGCCTATTTGTCCAAGCCGTGGAACCCGTTGGAGCTGAAGGTGGTGGTCCGCACCGCCGCTGATCGCTGGCGCCTGGGCCGCACCTTGGAACATGAGCGCAATTTGATGAGCGCGCTCATGGAGAACGTGCCCGACGCCATCTATTTCAAGGACCGCACCCTGCATTTCACCCGGGTCAATCCGGCGCAGGCGGCATTGTTGGGCGTCGGTGGCTCCAAAGACGTGGTCGGCCACATGTTGGGCGATTTGGTGTCGCCCGAACGGGCCGGCATGATCGAAGAGCAGGAACGCGACATCATCGAGCGTGGCGTCCCCGTGGTGGACCGCATGGAATCCGTGATCGATCCCAACGGGGTGGCCACGTGGTACTCCATCACCAAGGTTCCCATCCGCGATCATGACCGCGTGGTCGGGCTGGTGGGCGTCGCCCGCGACATTACCAAGCGTAAGCAGGCCGAAGACTATTTGCGCCGCGCCCATGAAGAACTGCAAAACGCGGTGGAGGAGCGCACCCGCTGGCTTCGTCAGGAAATCCGCCGCCGCTCCCAGGCCGAGGACCAAGCCCGCGCCGCCCGTGATACCGCCGAGGCCGCAAGCCGGGCCAAGACCATCTTCCTGGCCAATATGAGCCATGAGCTGCGCACTCCGCTGAACGCCATTATCGGGTTTACCGAACTGGCGGAAACCCTTATGGACGAGCGCGAGTTGGGCCGTTACGGCGGCTATCTGTCCAACGTCACCGAATCAGCCCACCATTTGCTGCGCGTCATCAACGACATCCTGGATGTGTCGCGCATCGAAGTGGGCAAGGTGACCCTGCGCGACGAGGACGTGGAGGTGGGCGAGGTGGTCCAGGCGGCCATGCGGCTGGCCGGTCATGTGGCCAGCGCCAAGAACCAAACCCTGGCCTTCAAAATCGCCGAAAACTTCCCCCGGCTGCGGGCGGATGAGCGGCTGCTGAAGCAAATCCTGCTCAACATCGTCTCCAACGCCACCAAATTTACCCCCGAGGGCGGTCATGTGTCGGTGTTGGCTGTCCTGATGGACGGCGCCATCACCATCCTGATCGAGGATGATGGCGTCGGCATCGCTCCCCAGGACATCCCCGTGGTGCTGCAGCCCTTCGGTCAGGTGGAAAACACCATGGCCCCCAAACACGAAGGCACCGGCCTGGGCCTGCCTCTGGCCAAAGGGTTCATGGAACTGCACGGTGGGATGTTGTCGGTGGATTCCGATGTGGGCAAAGGCACCCGCGTCACGCTGGCGTTCCCAGTCGAGCGCACGGTGATGCGGGTGAAGGCCGGGGCGTAAACGAGAGGCGCCGGAGAACACAGCCGTTGTGGCGTGCGCTGCATTCGGCTCGCCATGAGAACACGGAAATCACGGAAGCCGCTATGCGGCCACGGAAGGCACGGACGAAGATTTTTCCTCGTCATCCTCCCGGACAAGCGTAGCGCATCTCAGTGCATCACCTTGGACCCCGGATCGCGCAAGCGCGTCCGGGGTCCAAGGTGAGAATAACTAATGTCCGTGTCTTCCGTGGCCCGCGTAGCGGGCGTCCGTGATTTCCGTGTTCTCATGGCGCGGAGTGGACGCGTTTGGCAGACCTGTGGTGTTCGACCCTCAGCTCACCACCACCTGATCCTTGGACCAGCGGCGTGACAGGTGGCTGGGTAGGCGGCACCATTCTTCGAAGCGGCGGCGGGCGTCGGCCTCGGCTTTCTTGCGGCTGATGCGGCCAAGATAGGTCACGCTCATCTCGGTGGGGCCGTCGGCGGCGCAACCATCGGAAAAGGCGAAGCGGAGCGGGGCGGTCATCGGCATTTTCAGGGCCCTCCGATGGTCGTCAGTATTGGCGAAGCAGGCCGATCAACCGGCCTTGGACCTGAAC
>JACMLB010000136.1 GCA_014379805.1 Rhodospirillales bacterium
CCAGATCCCGGTGTCCACCTTCGTCATTCCCAACGGCATGCAAAGCCTGACCGGCAACGTGTTCATCTCGACCGACAATTCGGGCGAGCCGACCCTGCGCCAAGCCGGTTCCGCCGGCGCCGGCCAGGTCAACGCGGCCTCGCTGGAATCGTCCACGGTGGATATCGGTGAAGAATTCACCACCATGATCGTCACCCAGCGCGCCTATTCGGCCGCCGCCAAGATCATCACCACCGCCGACCAGATGCTGGACGAGTTGGTTCAGATCAAGCGTTAACCTTCTACGCGCTAAACTAAGGGGACCAGGGGCCAGAACGGCCGCTGGTCCTTTCTTTTTTGGTCATCACGGAATTCCGGGGAGCTTCCCCAAAGAGTGTCGTCACCCCGGAGCAGATCCGGGGTCCATGGTGCCGTTCCCCACCATGGATCCCCGCTTTCGCGGGGATGACGAGGGGGAAAACAGTGTCACCGCTAATCCGCGATGAACCGTTTTTTTGACCGTTTACCTATGGAGCGGGGATTCCTTGTGGCGGGAATGCCACACTCGGCAAATCTTGCCGACCCGTTAACCTTACATAAATCATGCGGGATTAGGCTGCCATCGGTGGATGTATGTCCTTTGAACAGGCGGCTCTCTTGGTGGGTGCAACGTGAACGCGTTCCTACAGATGATGCGCGGCCTAGGCCCCATGCGGCTGGCCGCGATCGCCGGTGTCGGCGTCTCGATCCTCGGCTTCTTCATCTTCCTGATGAGCCGGGTCGCGGCTCCGCAGATGGAGCTGTTATACGGCGACCTTGAGATGGGCGATTCCAAGGCCATCATCGAGAAGCTGGCCGCCGAAAAAACCCCCTACGAAGTCCGCAAGGACGGCACCGAAATCTGGGTGCCCAAGGACAAGAAGAACGAGCTGCGGGTCCGCATGGCCGAGCAATCCATGCCGGCCATGGGCCGCGTCGCCGGCTATGAACTGTTCGACAAGCAAGACACCCTGTCGGCCACCAGCTTCCAGCAGAACATCAATTACGTCCGCGCCATGGAAGGCGAGCTGTCGCGCACCATCCGCGCCATCGACAAGGTCAAGACCGCTCGCGTCCATCTGGTGCTGCCCAAGCGCGAGGCCTTCGCCCGCGAAGCCAACGATCCGTCCGCCTCGGTCATCCTGAAGATGCAGGGTGGCGCCCGGCTGGAGCGCGGCCAAGTCATTGCCATCCAGCATTTGATCGCCGCCGCCGTGCCCAAAATGAAGCCGTCGCGCATCTCCATCATCGACGATCGCGGCACCCTGCTGGCCAAGGGCTTCGAGAACGACCGCGAGCTGGCGTCGCAGACCGCCGAGGAATTGCGCCTTAACACCGAAAACCGGCTGGCCCGCACGGTCGAAGGCATGCTGGAGCGGTCCCTCGGGCCGGCTCGCGTGCGCGCCGAAGTGGCGGTCGAAATGGACCTGTCCCACGCCGTCACCACGGAAGAGACCTACGACCCCGAAAGCCGTGTCGTCCGCAGCCAAGTCACCGTGAACGAGGACGAAAGCAGCCAGGACGGCGAGACCCCCAGCGTCTCGGTCACCAACAATCTGCCCGATCCCAACGCGTCGTCTTCGTCCAACAGCCGCACCTCGTCCAAGGCGAACAAGTCGCAAGAGACGGTGAACTACGAAATCTCGAAAAAGACCAAGAACACGGTCCGCGAGATGGGCGAGATCAAGCGCGTCACCGCCGCCGTGCTGGTGGATGGCGTCTATGACATCGCCGCCGACGGCAAGAAGACCTATCGCGACCGCAGCCCCGAAGAAGTGGCGAAACTGGAGGAGCTGGTGCGCAACGCCATCGGCTTCGACAAGACCCGCCA
>JACMLB010000137.1 GCA_014379805.1 Rhodospirillales bacterium
ACGGCGTCACCCAATATGTCCAGGGCTTCCTGGATCAGCCGGATCGGTATCGGTAATGTTCGCCATCGCCTATCCCCACATCGACCCCATTGCCATCGAACTGGGGCCCATCGTCATCCGCTGGTACGCCATCGCCTATATCGCCGGGCTCATGCTGGGCTGGCGCTATGTGAAGTTCCTGGCGTCCAAACCGCCCCACGCCATGCGCGACATCGACGTGGACGATTTCCTGGTATGGGCGACCCTGGGCGTGGTGTTCGGCGGGCGGCTGGGCTATGTGCTGTTCTACAAGCCCATGTTCTACCTGCAAAACCCGCTTGAGATCTTCATGCTGTGGCATGGCGGCATGGCCTTCCACGGCGGCGCCTTGGGCGTCATCGTCGCCATTATCCTGTTCTCGCGCAGGCGGGGGCTGAACCTGTTCGCGGTGGGTGACGTCATCTGCTGCGCCGTGCCCATCGGCCTGTTCTTCGGCCGCATCGCCAATTTCATCAATGGCGAGCTATTTGGCCGTGTCGCCCCCGACGTGCCCTGGGCCATGATCTTCCCCGGCGGCGGTCCCGATCCGCGCCATCCCAGCCAGCTATATCAGGCCGGTCTGGAGGGCTTGGCCCTGTTCATCGTGTTGTACCTGCTGTGGCGCCAGCGTGACATCCGCGAGCATCGTGGCACTCTGTCGGGCGTCTTCCTGATGGGCTATGGCATCGCGCGCATCATCGGTGAATTCTTCCGCCAGCCCGACGCCCATCTGGGCTTCCTGGCGGGCGGCGCCACCATGGGACAATTGTTGTCGGTGCCGTTGGTGGGCGTGGGCGCCGTTGTCATATGGTGGGCTCATAAATACGGCAAACGCCCGTAGGGGGCATTATGACCGCATTGACCCATATCCTTAGCGAGCGCATCCGCCTGGGCGGCCCCATCACCGTGGCCGATTTCATGACGGAAGCGCTGTCGCACCCCGATTACGGCTATTACACCACGCGAGAGCCCTTCGGCACCGAGGGTGACTTCACCACCGCGCCCGAAATCAGCCAGATGTTCGGCGAACTGATCGGGCTGTGGGCGGCCCTGATGTGGCAAAGCCTGGGCGCGCCCAGGCGGCTGGTGCTGGCCGAGATCGGCCCCGGACGCGGCACCTTGATGGCCGATCTGCTGCGCGCCGCCGGCACCATGCCGCCGTTCTTGGCGGCGTTGGACGTGTGGCTGGTGGAGACCTCTCCTCGGCTGATGGCGCGCCAGCGTCAGACCTTGGCGGGCCGCGAAGTGCGCTGGTGCGAGCGGTTCGAGGATTTGCCCGAAGGCCCGCTGCTACTGGTGGCAAACGAATTGTTCGACGCCCTGCCCATCCGCCAGTTCGAGAAGCTGGGCGGCGTGTGGCACGAGCGCATGGTGGGCTTGGTGGACGATGCCTTCGCCTTCGTGCCGGGGCCTGAAACCACGCCCGATCTGCCCGCCGAAGTGCTGGCCGCCGCCGATGGTTCCATCGCGGAAATCTGCCCCTTGGGCCGCGCTTTGGCTGCCGCCATGGGCCAGCGTTTGGGCCGCGAGCCCGGCATGGCCCTGATCATTGATTACGGTCATCCGTTCTCGGCGGTGGGCGATACGCTGCAGGCGGTCAAGCGTCACCGCTTCCATCCCCCGCTGGACCAGCCGGGCACCGCCGACCTGACCGCCCATGTGGATTTTGAGGCACTGGCCAGTGCCGCCATTCCCGCCCGTGCCTGGGGGCCGGTGCCGCAAGGGCAGTTCCTGGAGGCCCTGGGCATCCAGACCCGCGCCGCCATGCTGGCGGGCGATGCCGGCCCCAAGGTGGCTGCCGATATCGCCGGGCAGATGCGGCGCTTGATCGACCCCACCGAAATGGGCACCTTGTTCAAGGCGCTGGTCCTGGCGCATCCGGCGCTGCCCGCGCCCGCTGGCTTCGTTTCCTAAGGGGGCTCCATGATCACCCTGTCCGCGCTTAACGAAGTCAACCGCATCCGCCATGCCTTCTTCACCCGCGAGGGCGGGGTGTCCCAGGGCATCTATGCGTCGCTCAATTGCGGACCCGGCTCCAAGGACGATCCCAAGGCGGTGAGTGAGAACCGCGCCCGCGCCATGGCCATGGTAGACATGCCGCCCGAGGCGTTGATTACGGTGCACCAGACCCATACCCCCGACGTGGTGGTGGTGGATGGCCCGTGGGCCGAGGGCGGGCGTCCCGTGGCCGATGCCATGGTGACGGTGACCCCCGGTCTGGCTCTGGGCATCCTGACCGCCGATTGCGCTCCGGTGCTGTTCGCCGACCGGCGCGGCCAAGTGGTGGGTGCCGCCCATTCCGGCTGGAAGGGTGCCATCGGCGGAGTGTTGGAAAACACTCTGGATAAGATGGTCGCCTTAGGCGCCAACAAGAAAAACATCGTCGCCGCCATTGGTCCCTGCATCGGCCAGCGCTCGTATGAAGTCGGTCCCGACTTCCCGGCGCCGTTCCTGGCCGAGGAACCCATGAACCGCGATTTCTTCGCGCCGTCGGCCAAGCCGGGCCATTATCTGTTCGACCTGCCGGGCTATGTGTCGCGCAAGCTGTCGCGTCTGGGTATCCAGGATGTGACCCGCGTGCCCGCCGACACCCTGCGCGACGAGGCACGCTTCTTCAGCTATCGCCGCACCACCTTGCGGGCCGAGCCCGATTACGGGCGGCAATTGTCCATGATCATGCTGGAGCGCTAGCCCCATGCCGCATTTGTGGATGTTACTCGCCTTCACCATGATCGGCATGCTGGTGACCTGCGTCGCTATCGTGGGCGGCGCCGGATGATCCGCCGCAGTCTTGCGCTGATGCTGTTGGTGACCTGCACCGCCGGTTGCGGCGACATCCCGCAGCCTTTCCGTCACGAAGGCCAGCCCGACAGTCTGGCGCGGCCCAAGCTGACCCGAGGCGTCACCGTGCGCCCGCCCGAGGGCATGGATAATTCCCAAGCCGTGGCCCAGGCCTTGGTGCGCGCGCTGGGGGAACAAGAGGTTCCCGCCTTGGTCCATGAAGGCCCCGCCTTCGGCCATGTGATCGAAAGCAGCGCGGAAGATCTAGGTTCCATTGTGGGCGTGCGCTGGACCCTGAAGACGCCTGAGGGCGAGACGGCGGCCAGCAATTTCCAATCCATCCCCAAGACCATCCTGACCAAAGCCGACCCGAAGCAGATGACGCGGCTGGCGGCTGGTGCGGCAGCGGTGCTGGCGCGGCCCTTGGCCGACCCCGACGCCCAGGCGGTGAAGGCTGCCGGGCCGGCTGCGGTGGACACCCGCATTCCGGTCATGTTGGTGCCATTGCAAGGACTGCCCGGCGACGGCGACAAATCCATGACCGCCGCCCTTAGGCGCGCCTTGGAACGCAGCGGCATGGTGGTCAAGGACGACGGCGCCCCGTATGTGATCGAGGGCAAGGTGACCGTGGCACCGGGTCTGCCCGGCGAGGACACGGTGACGGTGGCCTGGATACTGAAACGGGTTGAAGGCGGTGTCCAATTGGCCAATATCGGTCAAAGCGGCGCGGTGCCGCGCGGACGGTTGGCCGGTCCATGGGGCTCGCTGGCCCGCGACATAGCCGAGGGCGGTGCCGCCGGTTTGATGGACGTCATTCGCGCCGATACCGGAGCCGCCCGCCGGAAATAATCCTTAGACAGTTTACAGAAATGAGACCGGCTGGTATACGAAGGCCGGTTCGAGAAAGCGGAAAAAGCAGGCGCGAAAAGGTCAGGAGCTCCCGATGGGCTTCGACAGGGACGGTCGCGCCACCAGAATTCCTAAGCCGGTTTCCGGTGGTTGTCTCGAATTACGCGCACGGGTAGTAAATCATGAAAATCCTCGCCTGTAACAGCAATCGTCCTTTGGCTGAGTCCATTGCCGAATACCTTAATATCGGCATCACCAAAAGCTCGATCCGCCGGTTCTCCGACATGGAAGTGTTCGTCGAGATTCATGAAAATGTCCGCGGTGAGGACGTCTTCGTCATCCAATCCACCTGCTACCCCACCAACGACAATTTGATGGAACTGCTGATCTCGCTCGACGCGCTCAAGCGCGGTTCGGCGCGGCGCGTCACGGCGGTCATCCCCTATTTCGGCTATGCCCGCCAGGACCGCAAGTCCGGCCCGCGCACGCCCATCTCGGCCAAGCTGGTCGCCAATCTGATTACCACCGCCGGTGCCGACCGCGTGGTCACGCTGGACCTGCATTCGGGTCAGATCCAGGGCTTCTTCGACATTCCGTTGGACAATCTGTACGCCGCGCCGGTGTTCACCAACGACATCCGCTCGCGCTATGACGACGTCATGATCGTGTCGCCCGACGTGGGCGGCGTGGTTCGCGCCCGCGCTATCGCCAGCCGCATCGACGCCGATCTTGCCATCATCGACAAGCGCCGCGAACGCGCCGGTGTGTCCGAAGTCATGAACATCATCGGCGACGTCAAGGGCCGCCGGTGCGTCATGGTTGACGACATCGTGGACTCTGCCGGTACCTTGTGCAACGCCGCCGCTGCTTTGATGAAGGCGGGCGCCACCTCGGTCTCGGCCTATGTGACCCATGGCGTGCTATCGGGCGGCGCGGTGGCCCGCGTCACTTCCAGCCCGCTGGAGGAACTGGTCATCACCGATTCCATTCCCGCCACCGAGGCGGTGAAGATGGCCCACAACATCCGTCAGGTCACCATCGCCCCGCTGATGGCCGAATCCATCCAGCGCATCTCGGAAGAGCGTTCGGTTTCCAGCTTGTTCGACTGAGCCCACTTTCCTCGTCATCCCCGCGAAAGCGGGGATCCATGGCGCCGCCCGCACTCCGGGCGGCGTTTGGCATTTTATGTGACCACGGCATGGACCCCCGCTATCGCGGGGGTGACGCATCTGGGTGTACAGCGGGACCAACTCGGGGGCTTTGTCGCCGTCACCCGTCACCGCCGCCAGCATGACAGAAACTCCCCCAACGCCCGGAATTCCGCCTTGCGCGGCGAGCTTGGGCGCCACGCCAGCCCAATCAGGCGGTTGCCCGCCTCGGCCAGCGGGCGGGTCACCAGATCGGTACCGGCCAACACGCCGCATTGCACCGCCATCTGTGGCAACAGGGTGACGCCCAGGCCGTTGGCGACCATCTGGACCAAGGTGGCAAGACTGGTGCCCATGATGCCGTCGCCCTTGGCGGGGCCGGGCAGGCGGCAGGCGGCCAGGGCATGCTCACGCAGGCAATGGCCCTCTTCCAGCAGCAGCAGCTCGCAATCCACCAAATCGGCAGAGTCGATTTCCGACTTGGCCGCTAGGGCGTGGCCGGGCGGGCAGGCCAGCATGAAGGGGTCTTCGCCCACCACCATGCTTTCCATCTCGGCGGAGTCGTAGGGCAGGGCGATCAGCACCGCATCCAGATCGCCGCTGCTTAAGCGTTCCAGCAACCGGGCGGTCAGGTCCTCGCGCAGATAAAGCCGCAGATTGGGATAGGCTTGGCGCAGGCTTGGCAGGACGCGCGGCAGCAGATAGGGGCCGATGGTGGGAATGACGCCCAGGCGCAGCGGCCCGGACAGCGGCTCCGCCGAGGCGGCGGCCAGATCGGTGATGTCCTCTGCCCCGCGCAGCACCACGCGGGCACGGGCCACCACCTCTTCACCCAGCGGCGTCAGCATGACCTTGCGCTTGGTCCGTTCCACCAGGGTCACCCCCAGCAGGTTTTCCAGCTCTTGCAATCCGGCGGACAGGGTCGATTGGGTAGCGAGGCACGTCTCGGCGGCACGGCCAAAGTGACGGTGTTCGGCCAAGGCGACCAGATAACGCAGCTGGCGTAGGGTGGGCAGGATTTTCACCAAGCGGCTCCCGCAAATGGAGCGAGGGAGCCACGGACTCAGTGCTGTGTGGCTCCCTCACCCGGCGCTTCGCGTCACCCTCTCCCGCGCGCGGGAGAGGGTTACTTCCTTACTTCTTCAGGTAATCGCGGGCCAGGACTTCGGCGACCTGAACGGCGTTCAGGGCCGCGCCCTTGCGCAGATTGTCGGCCACGCACCAGAAGGACAGGCCGTTGGCGACGGTGGGGTCCTTGCGGATGCGGCTGACATAGACGGCGTCCTCGCCTACGCATTCGATGGGGGTGACATAGCCGCCCGGCTCGTGCTGATCGACCACGACCACGCCCGGCGCCTTGGACAGGGCCTTGCGGGCCTGGGCCACCGAGACCGGGTTCTCGAATTCCACGTTGATGGATTCGGCGTGGCCGACGAACACCGGCACGCGCACGCAGGTGGCGTTCACGGCGATGGCGGGGTCCAGGATCTTCTTGGTCTCGACCACCATCTTCCATTCTTCCTTGGTCGAGCCGTCTTCCATGAAGACATCAATCTGGGGGATCAGGTTGAAGGCGATGGGCTTGGGGAATTTCTTCGGGGTGCGGTCGTCATTGACGAACACGCCACGGGTCTGCTCGAACAGTTCGTCCATGCCTTCCTTGCCGGCGCCCGAAACGGACTGGTAGGTGGACACCACAACGCGCTTGATCTTGCCCAGGGTGTGCAGCGGCTTGAGTGCCACCACCATCTGGATGGTCGAGCAGTTGGGGTTGGCGATGATGCCCTTTTTGGTGTAGTCGGCGATGGCTTCCGGGTTGACCTCGGGCACCACCAGCGGCACGTCCGGGTCCATGCGGAAATGCGAGGTGTTGTCCACCACCACGCAACCGGCGGCGGCGGCACGCGGGCTGTGAATGGCCGAAACGCTGGCGCCCGGCGAGGACAACGCGATGTCGAAGCCCTTGAAGTCGAACTTGGCGAGATCCTGGCACTTCAGAATCTTGTTGTCGCCGAAAGCGACCTCGCGGCCGACCGAACGCTCGGACGCCAGCGCGACCACTTCGTCGACGGGGAACTTACGATCGACCAGCGTCTGCAGCATTTCGCGGCCCACATTGCCCGTGGCTCCGATGACAGCAACCTTGTAACCCATGATCCCTTACTCTCCGTTGTGGACCCCGGCTGTGACCCGAGCGCTTCCCATTTACGCGAAAAGCCCGCAGGACGTGTCCGCGGGCCTTTTTTCGTGCAGTCGTGACGAACCGGCCCGCTTACGCGGTGATGGTAGTGCCGGTTTTAGGAGTGATAACGATGACGGGGGCCGCCGCCCGGGCAAGGCCCAGGGCGCTAATCGCGTCGGCGATGGTGAAACGACCAGACATGAAACCCTCCGTCGGGAGGCTAGTGTTACCGCAACGCCCACCCGCGAAGCAAGGGGAAAGGCAGTCCCCCCGCCTGCGGGAGGAGTTACTGATTCCTGATGCCCGAACACACCCGCGCGATGAACGCGTCGATGTCGTCGTTCATACCCACGGTGCGGGCGGCTAGATCGCCGGCGGCGACCAGGACCTGATCGGCGGCGTCGGTGGCGGTGCCGGCAATCTGGGACACTTCGCTGATGGTGCTGGCGACGGTTTGCACGCTGGCGGCCACCGTGCGGATGGAACGGCTGATTTCGGCCACGGCGGCCGATTGCTGTTCGGTGGCGGCGGCGATGCCGGTGGAATTGTCGTTGATATCGCGGATCATGGTGCCGATGTTACGCACGGCGGACGCGGCATGGCCGGTGGCCTCGCGCATGCCGGTGATCTGGGTCGAGATTTCCTCGGTGGCCTTAGCGGTCTGGTTGGCCAGATGCTTGACCTCGTTGGCGACTACGGCAAAGCCTTTGCCGGCCTCACCGGCCCGCGCAGCCTCGATGGTGGCGTTCAGCGCCAGCAGATTGGTCTGGCTGGCGATTTCGGTAATCAGATTGACCACGTCGCCGATCTTTTGCGCCGCTGCCAGCAGGCCGTGGATGGCCTGGTCGGTCTCGGAGGCCACGCGCACGGTTTCCTGGGCCATGTCGGCGGAAACCTGAATGCGGCCAGCCACTTCGCGGATGCCGCCCGAGACCTGCTCGGCGGCGGCGGCGACGCCTTCCACATGCTCCGAAGCGTCCTCGGCGGCTTTGGCGACCGTGGCCGATTGCTCGCTGGTCTGGCTGGCGATGGAGCTCATCTGCTGGGCGGTGGCTTCCAGCTCGGTGGCGGTGGCGGCAACCACTTGGCTCATGTTCTTGATGGTGTTGCCGACGCCGGTGGCTTCGGTGGCAAAATCCTTGCTTTTCTTTTCCATGCCGGTCAGGGCGCCGTTGATCAGGCGGGCATGGTCCGAGAACTCGCCCACCAAGCCGTCAAGCAGGATGTGGCGGAAATAGCGGCCTTCGGCGGTATTCGCCATGGCTGCATCGGCTTCTTTGGTGAAGGCTTCGGTCAGGTCCAGCAGGCGGTTGACTGCATGGTCAAGCTGCCCCAGCACGCCGCCTTCGGTGATGCCGACCACGCGTACGTCCAGCCGTCCGCTGGCCGCTTGGGTCAGCACGCCGTTGGAGCGGTGCACATTGGCGCGGGTCTTGGACAGGAACAGCACCGATGCGGCACCGCACAGCACGGTGGCACCGGCCAGGGCCGCGTGGGACCATTCGCCGCTGACAAGTTCCACGATCAACAGAACCAGGCCCAAAAGGCCGGACGCGGCTGCCGCCAACAGCGCCTTAGAGAGCGAAGACGAATTCATCGTAAGGCACCCCCAGCGCCTGAAGCTTATCGACCAAGGCCTTGAAGCCGGCTTCCATCCCGACCTTGCGGTCGTCATGCCGGGCTTCGACCGCCAGCAATTCCTCGTACAGCGCCTTGACCTTGGCGACCGCGTCGCGGCGCGGATTGCGCCGGTTGGAATGGTAGCTGACGATGGTGCCGGACGAATCGAAGGTCGGCGTCACATGGGCCAGCACCCAGTAATGGTCGCCATTTTTCGAGCGGTTGAGCACGTAGGCAAAGCACTCTTTACCCGCGCTGATGGTATCCCACAACAGCTTGAACACGCAGCGAGGCATGTTTGGATGGCGGATGATGCTGTGCGGCTGGCCGATGATGTCGCGCTCGGCATAGCCCGCAAGGTGCAGGAACACTTCGTTGGCGTAGATGATGCGCCCTTTGGTGTCGGTCTTGCTGACGATGATCTCGTCAGAACCGAAGGTGCGCTCTACCCCTGTCAGGGAAACATCCGTCTTCGCCATAGCCCCCCCGGGTCATCTGAAACGAGCTGCGCCCAATGCGGCAACGAAGCCGCCCGGGACGTATAGGTATTACCCTTACCCCTTCAACGATTAACCGATCATTAATGCTAAGGCAATCCACTATGAACGACTTCATCTTTATTAAGGTTCAAAAAGAGCCGCATTGATTTGGATGATTGCGAATACATCAAATTAACCCTGGGTCCTGTGCGCAGTGCGCAACGCTTGCACCGGGCGGCGATTTGACCGACAAGTTCGCCCATGAATTACCGCCATGCCTATCACGCCGGCAATTTCGCCGATGTTCACAAGCACGCGATCCTGGCTTTGGTGATCGAGCACCTGAAGCGCAAGGACGCACCGTTCCTGTATGCCGACACCCATGCGGGCATCGGCTCTTATGATCTGGGCTCGGTTCAGGCCGAGAAAACCGGGGAATGGAAAGACGGCATTGGCCGCGTGCTTGAACAATCCAACCCGCCCGCCGAATTACAGCCCTATCTGGAGGCTGTGGCGGCGTTGAACCCCCAGGGTGGCGTGGTGCGTTATCCCGGTTCGCCCGCCGTGGTCAGCGCGTTGGCGCGTCCCACCGACCGCCTGGCCCTGTGCGAGTTGCATCCCGAAGATGCCGAGACCTTGCGCTGGAGCTTTGCCTTGGACAAGCGCGTGGGCGTCCATCACATGGACGGCTACACCGCCCTGAAAGCCCTGCTGCCGCCGCCCGAACGACGCGGTTTGGTGCTGATCGACCCGCCCTTCGAGGTGCGCGACGAGTTCGAGCGCATGCGCAAAGGCTTGGTTCAGGCCATGAAGCGCTGGCCCACCGGCCTTTATGCCTTGTGGTATCCCATCAAGGCGCGCGCCCCTATCGACCGCTTCCACGCCGACCTTGCCATGCTGGGCCTGCCCAAGACCCTGGTGGCGGAAATCATGATCCAGCGTGGCGACGATCCCAACCGGTTGAATGGCTGCGGCTTGGTGCTGATCAATCCGCCGTGGAAGCTGGACGAGTCCCTGGCCGCGCTGATGCCCTGGTTGGCCAGCGTGCTGGCACCCGAGACGGGGGCGTCGCGGTTGGAGTGGCTGGTTCCAGAGAGGGGGTAAATCTACGCCCCTTGTATAGGCCCCTATGCTTTTCCCCATTGGGTGGTGGCGCTATCAGCGCGCACTCTCGCCAGCAGAATAAGGGGAAAGCCCATGCTAGTACATTGGCACGAAGACTTTGAAGTGGGCCATGCCCAGTCCGATGGCGAACATCGCCACGTGGTCGACCTGCTGAATGAACTGGACTTGTGTCTAGCCTCGGGCGCCGTTGCTGCGGTCGTTGACCGAGCCCTGGGCCGCTTGGTCGCGGCGGTGGAAATGCATTTCCGCCACGAGGAAATCGAGAGCATCGACGCGGTCCATCAGGCGGAGCATGACGAGCTGCTTGGCCGTGTGCTGCAATTGCATGATGACTGGCGCGCCGGCGTCCGCATGCTCGACCGTCAGATTTTGATAAATCTGGCCCGCTGGTGGCTCACCCATGTCCGCGCCCATGATGCGGGCGAAGGGGTGTTGATCCACTAAGCCGCCGTCACGTTGACGCATTCCACCCGCCAGCCTTCCGGCGTGCCGTCGATGCGGGTCAGCGATAGGGGCTGGATGGCGAATTTCAACGCTTGGGCCGGCTGCAAATCCAGCGCCATGGCCAAGGCGGCGCGGATGGTGCCGGCGTGGACGATGGCCAGCACGTCACGGCCTGCAGCTTCTTCCGACACACGATGGATGGCGCGGCGGATTCGGGTGCACATGGTGGCGAAGCTTTCGCCGCCGGGCGGGGTGGCATCCGCCGGGTTCTGCCAGAAGGCGGGCAAATCGGGGTCTTTGGCGGCGTCCAGCTCCATCCAGCTTTTGCCCTGCCAGCGGCCGAAATCCTGCTCCACCAGATCGGGCTCCACATGGGGCGGCGGCAGCATCAGACCCGCGGATTCCAGCGCGCCGGCGGTTTGGCGGCAGCGCATCAGGCCGCTTTCCACCAGGGTGGCATTGACCGGAATGCGGCTGACCAACTGGCGGAAATCTTCTTCGTCCGAAACGTCGCAGGCCACGTCCAGCCGTCCGGTGATGCGGCCATGGGGGCACGGCACCGGAGCATGGCGGACGAACCACCAGCGGGTATTGGGCCCAGGGAAATTAGAATCACTCATGACCAAACTCCTGCAGCCGCCAACAGCACGCCGATCTCGGCGGCTTGGCTGACCGCGCCTAAAACATCACCGGTGAAACCGCCCAAGGTGCGCCGCGCCAGCATGATCATGGCCCCGGCCAAGGCCAACCCGGCCAGCACCGCCACGGGGGCGCCCAGGCCCAGCCCGGCAAAGGTCAGGGCGATGCCCAACACAGCGGCGAAGGCGGCGATGGAGGCGTCGGGCACGCCAGCGGAAGCACCCAATCCGTCGGTGCGAGCCGGCGCCATCACCTGCATGGCCGCCGGAATCAGCGCCCGCGACAAAGCGCCCGCCGCCACCAGCGCC
>JACMLB010000138.1 GCA_014379805.1 Rhodospirillales bacterium
CCGGTTTCTTAAGGTGCCGGTCGAGGACATCGTGGTCATCCACGACGAACTGGACCTGGCGCCCGGACGGCTGCGCGTCAAGCGCGGCGGCGGTGCCGGCGGCCATAACGGCCTGAAAAGCATCGACCAGCATCAGGGCCAGAACTACCGCCGCATCCGTTTGGGCATCGGCCACCCCGGCGACAAGGACCGGGTTGCCGGTTACGTGCTGCACGATTTCGCCAAGGCTGAAACCTGGGTCGAGCCGTTTGTGGACGCCGTCGCCGACGCGCTGCCTATGCTATTGACGGGTGACGAACCCGGTTTCATGAACCGGGTGGCGGTGCTGACCGCGCCGCCCAAACCTCCGAAGCCGCCCAAGGCGGTTGTGACGGAATCAAAGCCGGCGGATGTGTCCGCTCCCCTATCCACTCCCAGCCCGGGCAGCTCGCTTGCCGATGCGCTTCGGGCCGCTCTTGCGAGGAAGAAGGACTAGTCATGGGTTTCAATTGCGGCATCGTCGGCCTGCCCAACGTGGGCAAGAGCACTCTGTTCAACGCCCTGACCCAGACCGCGGCGGCTCAGGCAGCCAATTATCCCTTCTGCACCATCGAGCCCAATGTGGGCCGCGTGGCGGTGCCCGATTCCCGTCTGGACGAGCTGGTGCGCATCGGCAAAAGCCAGAAGGAAATCCCCACCCAGCTGGAATTCGTGGACATCGCCGGTTTGGTGCGCGGCGCCTCCAAGGGTGAAGGCCTGGGCAACCAGTTCCTGGCCAACATCCGCGAGGTGGACGCCATCGTCCACGTGCTGCGCTGCTTCGAAGACGGCGACATCACCCATGTGGAAGGTTCGGTCGATCCGGTGCGCGACGCCGAGACCATCGAGACCGAGCTGATGCTGGCCGATCTGGACAGCCTGGAGCGCCGCATCGTTCCGCTGGAGAAGAAGGCCAAGAACGGCGACAAGGAGGCCAAGGCCCAGGTCGACGTCATGACCCCGCTGCTGGCGGTGCTGCGTGAGGGCAAGCCGGCCCGCGTGGTCAAGTTCGACGACGAGGAAGAGCGCCGCATCCTGCGCACCTTGGGTCTGATGACCTCCAAGCCGGTGTTGTACGCCTGCAACGTGGACGAGGCTTCCGCCGCCACCGGCAACGCCTTCTCCAAGCGGGTCGAGGAATTCGACGACAAGGAAGGCAAAAGCGCCGTCATCATCTCGGCAGCCATCGAAGCCGAAGTGGCCATGCTGGGCAGCGAAGAGGAAAAGAAGGAATTCCTTGAGGCGTTGGGCCTGGAGGAAACCGGCCTGACCCGCGTCATCCGCGCTGGTCATGATCTGCTGCACCTGATCACCTTCTTCACTGTCGGTCCCAAGGAAGCCCGCGCCTGGACTCTGGTGAAGGGCCTCAAGGCCCCCCAGGCCGCCGGCGTCATCCACACCGATTTCGAACGCGGCTTCATCCGCGCCGAAACCATCGCCTATGCGGATTTCGTCGCCTGCGGTGGCGAGGCCGGTGCCAAGGAAGCTGGCAAGATGCGCTTGGAAGGCAAGGAATACGTCGTCCAGGACGGCGACATCTTCCACTTCCTGTTCAACGTTTGATTTTACGGGGCGTCCAGTCAGGGCGCCCCGTACTTGCTTGCCGTCGGCTTTGAGTTATGCTTCCCGTAAGAACTTGGGGAGGGTGAACGCCGTGGGCATTGGAGATGATCTCAAAGTCACGTGGAAAGACGGGTTCTCCGTCGGCGATGAGCTGATAGACGAACAACATCGCGCCTTTTTTGACGAGGTCAATCATGTTGCCGCTCAATTGGACGGCGGCAATCCGCGCAATGCGGTGATCCAGTTCTACCGCACCTTTTTTTCCAATCTCGTTCAGCACTTCCGCGACGAGGAAGCCCTGCTGGCCCGCATCAAGTTCAGCGAATTGGAAAACCACCGGGCCGAGCACGAAGCTTTGCTGGCCTCGGTCTCCGCCTTCGAAGGTTTGCTGCTGACCTGCGAGGACATCCACGAATTGCGTTTCGTGGTCAAACGCCTGTTCGTCGCCCTGCTCGAGCACGTGGTCACCGAAGACATGCGCTACAAAACCTTCGTGCTGCGGGCGCAGGGGGTTTAAGCCGCCCGCGTCACGCCACCACCGCCTTGTGGTAATGGGGCCGGTCCAAATCCCGCACCTCTACCGTCACCTGAATGTCCATGCCCGCAACTTGGCGCAGATGGGCTTGGACCAGCTCCAGCACCGTGCGGCCCAACGCTTGTTTCAGCACCGGCTCGCGGCCTGACAGCAGGCGGAAATCCACGTGCACCATGGCGTGGCTGGCATGGCCGTCGCCGATGACGGCGTCATCCACCACGTAAAAGCGGGTCTTGAAGCTGTCCAGCCGACTGCCGATCATCTCTGCCGCCACCGGGTGCATGGCCATGGCGAAGGCGCGGCGGTCGAAGACTTGGGTTAGGGTCTGTGAATATTCCACGGTTATTTGCGGCATGGCGGGGGCTTCGGTGGTGGCGGAAACCATCAGCGTGCCATGGCGACGTCCTTTCCGTCCATCTCCGGGACGGTAGTTGCGGCTGGCTCCCCATGGTATCGGTTTATTAGTTGATAATTAAAACGACTGTTGCTGGTGGCTTTTCCAATCTGGTGACTCGCTGTACAGTGAGTCATGCATTCGGTTGAAACCATTGCGAGGTGGAGCGCGCGGTTTGTCGATCCGGAACTGGAAGCCCAGTTCCGGCGCGAATCCATGTCCAAAGCGCGGCGCAATGCCATTGGGTTCTGCCTGATCGGTTTGGTGCTTTATCCGCTGGGCGGGCTGCGCGACGCGGTTGTGTTCGGTGAACCCGAGCATCTGCGTCTGATCCTGACGCTGCGCGTGATCACCACTGTGCTGGCATGCTGGACGTTGTGGCGGCTCAAGCGGGCGACGGAAGCCCGGCAACTGATCGTTCCCATGGCGGTCCATTACACCATGGCGTGCGTCCTGCTTGCCGCGCTGTTCGCCGTGCATCCCATGCTGGTGCCCGGCCAATTGGGCACCGCCTTCATCCTGCTATGCGCCACGGTGGCGCCCACCTTCTGGCCCGGCAATGTCCGGGGCGGAGTGTTCTTCAGCGTGCTGCTGGTAATCCTGTTCGGCATCGCCACTTGGTGGCGCCTGACCGACCATGTCACTGCCTATGCCACCATCGTGGTGACCAGCAGCTTCTGCATGTTGGGTGTTTTGCTGGCCTACCGTCAGCATCAGGGCGCCCGCCACGATTATCTGTCGTTGCTGACCGAGCGTCGGCTGCGCCACGCGCTGGAGGTCAAGACCCGCGAGGCCGAGGCCGCCGCCCGGAGCAAAAGCGAATTCCTGGCAGTGATGAGTCACGAAATCCGCACGCCCATGAACGGCATCATCGGCATGGCCCGGCTGATGCTGGACGAAGGCATGGCGGCGGGCCAGCGCACGCGGCTGGAAACTTTGCGCCATTCGGCTGAGGCGCTGCTGGCCATCCTCGACGACATTCTGGATTTCTCCAAGCTGGAGGCGGGCCGTCTCGATTACGAGCGCATCGCCTTCCGCCCCGCCGAGTTGGTGGAAGAGGTCGTCGGGCTGTTAAGGCCGCATGCCACCAGCAAGGGGTTGGACTTCGCCATCCAGGTCGCGGACGAGCTGCCGCCATGGGTGTTGGGCGATCCGGGCCGGTTGCGCCAAATCCTGCTCAATCTCAGCGGCAACGCCGTCAAATTCACCGAGGCCGGCACCGTGACCGTACACGCGGGTACGGAGGGTGACTGGCTGGAGTTCTCGGTAATCGATACGGGGATCGGCCTTGACGATGCCCAGCGCGAGCGGTTGTTCCAATCCTTTTCTCAGGCGGACGCCACCATCTCGCGGCGCTATGGCGGCACTGGTCTCGGCCTTGCCATCAGCAAGCGTTTGGTCGAAGGCCAAGGCGGCGTTATCGGGGTGGACAGTGAACCCGGCAAAGGCAGCCGCTTCTGGTTCCGGCTGCCGCTGGTCGCCGCGCTGGAACCCTCGGTCTTCAACTTGGGTCAGCCGGCAGTGGATTTGCGCCCCCTTACCGTCTTGCTGGCCGAGGACAACGCCATCAACCAGATGGTGGCGCGCGGCTTCCTGCAACGGGCTGGTCATTGCGTCGTGGTCGCCAATAACGGTGCCGAAGCGGTGGAGTTGGTCAGCGCCGGCGGCGTCTTCGATTTGGTGCTGATGGACATGCAGATGCCCGAGATGGATGGGCTGGAGGCAACCCGCGCCATCCGCGCCATGTCTGGCCGCGCCGCCACCCTTCCCATCATCGCCTTGACCGCCAACGCCATGCAGTCGGACGAAGAAAGATGCCGTGCCGCCGGCATGAACGACTATGTGGCCAAACCCATCGACCCCGACCGTTTGTCCGCCGCCATGGCCCGCGTGCTGGCCGGCAGCGCCCCGGCGGAAACCACTGCGGAAATCGCCAGCGGGGTGCTGTTGGACAACGACGAATTGGCTTTGATTGAAAGCCATATCGGCCACAAGGAAATGACCGAGTTGGTCCGCATGTTCCTGAGCGTTGGCGCCAACACTTGCCTAGGCCTTGCCGAATTGGCCGCCGAAGGCTCCTTCGACGAAATCCGCCATCTTGCCCACGACCTCAAGGGCATGGCCGGCTATGCCGGCGCCAGCCCCTTGGCCGCCCAGGCCGCCGTCATAGAAGACGCCGCCCGCGATGGCAACCGCACCGAAATCCGCGTCCTGATCGCCCGCTTGGGACCGGCATGGCAATCGGTCTCGGCCAGATTGAACGATCGTCTGGCTGCGGCGGCGTAAGGTCCGTTACAGCAACGACCCCTGGCGACCGTCGTCCTTCTTCACCTTCTTCGCTGCTGCCATCGGCGCCGCAATCACCGTGCCGTGCCCGACCACCACCTCTGTGGTGCCGTCCTTGAACTCCACCGCCCAAATGGTGCCCGGCTTGGCATCGCTTGCGGCGACCACTGTGCCAGCGGGGTCGCGCACCACCGCATAGCCCCGTTCCAGCACCTTCTTGTAGCTGAAGCTCTCCAGCAGCGCGCCCAGGGAGGCCAGTTGCCGGTCGCGGTCGCCGAGCACGCGTTCCAGGGCCGGTTTCAGCCGCTGGCCGGTTTGCTCGATCTTCAACTCGCACCGTTCCAGCCGCGCTTTCTCTGCCGCCAGCGCGGTCTTCAGGGCGTGGTCCAGGCGGGTGGCTGTCTGGGCCAGTTGGTGGGTCTTGTCGGTCAACAGTTCGCGCGGATGCTTCAGCCGTCCGGCCAGACGTTCCAGCTCCGCTTCGCGCCGGTGCAGCAGATTGGGCAGGGCCAGCTTCAGGCGCTCGGCGCGGTCGTCCAGGCGCAGGGTGCAATCCTCGATGACCCGGCGCGGATTGGGCAAAGCGCGCGATAAATGTTCCAGGCGCGAGCGGCGGTCTTCCAAACCGCGCGCCATGCAGCCGATCAGGCGGGCGCCGCAATCGGCCACAGTGGCGACCAGTTCGGACCGTACCGGCACGGCCTTTTCCGCAGCGGCGGTGGGCGTGGGCGCGCGTAGATCCGAGGCATAGTCGATTAGGGTGGTGTCGGTCTCGTGACCCACGGCGCTGATGAGCGGGATGGCGGAATTGGCTGCTGCACGGATGACGATTTCTTCGTTGAACGCCCACAGATCCTCGATGGAGCCGCCGCCGCGCGCCACGATCAGCACGTCCGGGCGGGGCACATTGCCCATGGGCAGGCGGTTGAAGCCGTCGATGGCGGCGGCCACCTGGGCGGCGGCGCCGTCGCCCTGGACCGCCACCGGCCACAGCAGCACCCGGCGCGGGAAGCGGTCGGCCAGGCGGTGCAGGATGTCGCGGATGACCGCGCCGGTGGGTGAGGTCACCACGCCGATGACCTCGGGCAGGAACGGGATCGGGCGCTTGCGGCCCTGGTCGAACAGGCCTTCCGCCGCCAGCTTGCGCTTGCGGTCCTCCAGCAGTTTCAGCAGGGCACCTTGCCCGGCCAGCTCCATGCGCTCGACCACCATCTGGTATTTGGAGCGGCCCGGATAGGTGGTTAGGCGTCCGGTGGCGATCACCTCCATGCCGTCTTCCGGGCTCAGCCCCAGCTTCACCGCCGCGCCGCGCCAGCACACCGCGTCCAGCACGGCATCTGCGTCCTTCAGGGCGAAATACAGGTGCCCCGAGGAATGGCGCTTGAACCCCGAAATCTCGCCGCGCACCCGCACATGGGCGAAGGTTTCCTCCACCGTGCGCTTCAAGCTGCCGGACAGCTCGGAGACGGAGAATTCCGGGACGTTGGACGCGGGTCGGGTTGCGCTGGGAAGATCGGTCATGTCCCGCATGGTAATGCGATCAACAGGGGGAGCAACCCCCTTCGTCACCCGCCGCCGATGGGGTAGGCGGAACGCACCGTAACGGGCCGACCAAGGCGGGCTCCATATGCAGGCATGATCAATTTGACCGCACAGAACGTGATGGACTCCGTGGCCGGCGTGACCTACGCCACCGATCCCACGGGCACCATCATCAGTATTGGTGCCCGTGGTTGGCGGTTGTTCGCCGCCGAGAGCGCCACCCCCGAGATTGCCGAGCGTGAGCACTTTATCGGACGCAACCTGTTCGAGTTCATAGCCGGCGACGACGTGCGCGCCGGCTATGAAAGACTGCTCGACCGGGTGCGTTCCGGCGAGCCGCAAATCGCCCTGCCATGCCGGTGCGACGCCCCCAGCATGGCCCGAGAGATGCGCCTGACCATCACACCGTTGCGGCGGGGGCGTGCCTTGCACGGCTTCCTGTTCCAGTCCCTGACCCTGGCCGAGCATCCGCGCCCGCCCTTGAATCTGTTCACCTTCACCACCGAATTCGGCGAAACCGTGCCGCTGCTGGGCATGTGTTCCTTGTGCGAACGGGTCTGCGTGGATGTGGACCGCTGCAGCGATGTGCATGCCGCGTGGCTGGACGCTGAACGTTATTACGCCAATGGCGGCAGCTCGCAGGTGCGAATCAGTCATACGGTGTGCCCGCTGTGCTTCCGCCGCTGGGTGGAAGGCTGGACCGGTGCGCCGCCGCCGGTGTTTTGAGATTAGGCTTGGGTTTTCGCTGGCCCCGTTAATGTGCTACACGACTCGGGAGTTCTTATCCCGATAGTCGAGGTGCACGATGAAGGTGCTGGTGGTGGGCGGCGGCGGCCGCGAGCATGCGTTGTGCTGGAAGCTGAAACAATCGCCGCTGTTGTCCCGGCTGTGGTGCGCGCCCGGCAATGCCGGTATCCGCGACGTGGCCGAATGCGTTGCCATCGGTTCCGAGGATGTGGACACGCTGGTGGCCTTTGCCCGCGATAACGCGGTCGATCTGGTGGTGGTAGGGCCGGAAGCGCCGTTGGTGCTGGGTCTGGCCGACCGGTTGAACCAGATCGGCATCAAGGTGTTCGGACCCAGCGCCGCCGCCGCCGCGTTGGAAGGCTCCAAGGGCTTCATGAAGGACGTGGTGTGGAAGGCCGGCATTCCCACCGCGTGGTATGGCCGCTTTACCGATATGGACAGCGCCAAGGCCTTCATCCGCGAAAAGGGCGCCCCCATCGTGGTCAAGACCGACGGTCTGGCCGCCGGTAAGGGCGTCGTCGTCGCCATGACTCTGGAGGAAGCGCTTCAGGCCGTGGACGACATGATGGGCACCAAGGTGTTCGGCGACGCCGGCAACGAACTGGTCATCGAGGAATTCCTGGACGGCGAGGAAGCCAGTTTCTTTGCCCTGTGCGACGGTAAGAACGCACTGGCCCTGGTTGCTGCGCAGGACCACAAGCGCGTGGGCGACGGCGATACCGGCCCCAATACCGGCGGCATGGGCGCCTATTCGCCCGCCCCGGTGGTGACGCCGGAAATCCAGGCCGAGGTAATGGAGCGCTGCATTCTGCCGGCAGTCCGTACCATGGCTGCCGAGGGTAAGCCCTTCACCGGCGTGCTGTTCGCGGGCCTGATGATAACCAAGGCCGGCATCAAGCTGCTGGAATACAATGTCCGCTTCGGCGACCCCGAATGTCAGGTGCTGATGGCGCGCATGAAGTCCGATCTGCTGCCCATCCTGCTGGCCGGGGCCGAGGGCCGGCTGGATCAGGTCAGCGTGGAATGGCATGACGACTGTGCCCTGGTGGTGGTGATGGCGGCCGAGGGCTATCCCGCCGCCTATAAGAAGAACACCGTCATCGGCGGCCTGGATGCTGCCAATGGGGTCCAGGGGGTCACGGTGCTGCATGCCGGCACCGCCTTGAACGACAACGGCCAGGTCATCGCCACCGGCGGCCGTGTGCTGGGCGTCACCGCCACCGGCGCCACCGTCGCCCAGGCCCGCGAGCGGGCCTATGACGCGGTGGATCGTCTGCAATGGCCCGAGGGCTTCTGCCGCCGCGACATCGCGTGGCGTGCTTTAGCGCGCGATGCGTAAGGGCGCCCGCTCCCGCGCCGATATTGATCCGGCGGTGCTGGCGGAGTTGAACGCCGGCACCGCTGAAACCTTGACGCTGCCCGAATGCCTAGCGGTAAACATGGCCGTACTCATGGGCGCGGCCTGCCCGGAATTGGATGCCGCCCCGTTGGTCGCGGCAGCGGATTTGGGCATCACCCGGCGCATGGCCGCCGCCGCTCAATTGGCATTGGACGGGTTGGGTGGCGAGGCGGTGGTGCGCTTGGCTGCGCATCCTTCCGACACCGTGCGCGGCTGGGCTGCCTATGCGGTGGGGTTGTTGCCCCATCTCAGCTTGGCGGAACGGCTGGTGATGATCAGGCCCCTGGCCGACGACCCCCATTTCGGCGTGCGCGAATGGGCATGGCTGGGGATCCGTCCCCTTGTGGTGGCGGAACCGGCGCTGGCGCTGCATTTGCTGACGCCATGGACCACTGAGCCGTCCCCCTATCTGCGCCGCTTTGCCAGTGAGGCGACCCGCCCGCGCGGCGTCTGGTGCGGTCAAATCGCCGCCCTGCGCGCCGATCCCTCGCCGGGACTTGCCGTGTTGGAGGCGCTGAAGGCGGATCGGGAGCGCTATGTGCAGAACTCGGTGGCCAACTGGCTTAATGACGCAGCCAAGGACCATCCCGACTGGGTGCGGGCCGTGTGCGCACGCTGGACGGGCTACGCGGTGCCCTATGTGCTGAAGCGGGCGCAGCGGAATTTGTAGGGCACTTTTGCTGGTGCATCCCCTTAACGGCTTGACCCACGGCTGTCCGGTTTAAATTGGGACGACTGCGGGGGAGCGGCCTTTACCCTGAAATGGGACACGAATGGGTCAGGACAAATGGCCCGGCAGTGCGCCTAGAATTCGTTCTTATTCGTTTTCATTCGTGTCCAATCCTTCAGGCGTTTGCCGTCTGCCTTTGCGGGCGACACCGAAATGTAAACCAGACAGCCGTGGGCTTGACCCGGCCATGACGAAGGGTGGGGGCAGTCGGACCGCAAAACGCTCTAATATCCGTGTGTATCTGTGCAGACGGCAAATGTGGGGCGGCAGGCCTAGCGGAACTGGAACGGAATATTGAACGCCACGGGGGTGTCAACCTCCGCTGGTGGTGATGGAAACGGCGCCGCGCGGCGGACCACATCAAGGGCTAGTTGGTCCAGTGCTGGGATGCCGCTGGGCTCGGAAATGTCCGCGCTGACAAGGCTGCCGTCGCCCGCAATGGTGAAACGCACCGTCACCTTGCCGGGATAACGAGCCCTGTCTGGCTTGAAGCGCATGATGCGTCCCCACACCATGGCCGAGTAATCCTGCACCTCCGCCATCTTTGCCACGGGTCCGGCGCCCATGCCCGGTGCCCCCTGTGCTGACGGTTCCGGCGGCGGCGGAGTTGGTTCCGACATGACCGGCTGGGGGGGCGCTGCCTGCAATTCGCGTATCGGGTTTGCGGTTACGGCCTTGCGCACGGCCACAGGCTTTGCCGGCGCTTCCATGGCCATGGCCATGGCCTTGGGCTTCGGCTGTTCGGGTGCGGGCGTCGGCTCGGGCGGCGGCGGCGTGGCGGCAGCAGCCTACGGGATCAGTTCCACCACCAGACCAGGGTCCAGACCATTGCCCCCCGAAGGCGGCGGCAGCGTCAGCAGGCATGCCAACACTGCCGCGTGAAGGCCAAGCGACAACACCCGAGCCCAGTGGGTGTGGTGCGTCGCTTGGCCGTCTTCGGGGACGGTGATTTCCCGTCGCGGCGTCATTAGAACCGCACGGTCACGCCGGCCAGATAGGTCCGTCCCGCACCGGGGACGTTCATGCCCCACTGCCGTCCGGTATCGGACAGATCGGCGCCGCCCAAGGGTTCGTGGTAGAGCTGGTTGAACAGGTTCTCCACACCCAGATTGGCCGAGACGTTCTGCCAATCATAGCCGGTGCGCAGATGGATCAGGGCATAGCCGGGGGTCTGGATTTCGTTGCGGGTGTGCGAGACCGCATCCTTGCTGACCGCCCCCTCCGTTTCGATGGCGTTGCTCCACCCGCCCAAGCGGTGTTCCAAGGCCAACCGGGCGTGCAGCGGCATGATGTTGTAAAGGTTGTCGCCGGTGTCCAGATTCTGGCCGTTGACCCAGCCCACGGTGGCCTTCAGCACGCCACGGCCCCAGCCGGGGGCGTCCCAGGCTTCCAGATCGCCGCTGATATCGGCGCCATACAGCTGGGCGTCGTGATTGGCCAATTGCAGATTGACGAAGCCGGCCCCGGTGGTCTGGTTCGGGCGCCGGTCGGCGTCGATGTAGTCCTGCACATAGGTGTAATAGGGTGTGACCTTCAGCCCCCAAGTCTTGCGGGCGGGATCGTGCCAATCGGCGCTGGTGCTCAAGGTGTGGGCCACCTCGGGCTTCAGGTTGATGCTGCCCACATAGCCGTTGCCGTCGCCCACCCAATTGTTCATGGACAGGGCCATGGCGCCGGTGGACCAGGTGTAACGCTCGTGCAGATTGGGCGAGCGGGTCTTGCGGGCGTAACCGGCCTCGTAGGTGCTGGCTTTGTCCGCTTCGAACCGGGCCAAGGCGGTCAGGTCCAGATTGACGTCGGTCTTGCTGTGGTCCTGGCTATTGAAGCGGGCGGCATCGGCGGCATAGGTGGCACGATAGCCTTGCACGTCGCCCGCATCCATCCAGACGGTGTCGTTGCGCACGCCCAGCAGCGAGGTCCATTGGCTGGTCCATTTGGCCTCCCACTCGGCGAAAGTGCCCAAGCGGTCGCGGCGACCGTCACGGATATTCTGAAATTCATAGGGCGACATTCCGGTGCCCGCCACCGGCGGCCACCAATCCTCCAGGGCGAAGTGGTGGAACTCGTTGCCCACGCGCAGGGTGTCGCGGGCCGACAGCGGAAGCTCGCCTTTTATGGAATAGCCCAAATCGGTGGATTCGGTGTTCATGGGCATGTCGTTGCCCTTCACCTTGCCCAGGAAATTCATCTCGTGGGTGGTGTTGCGCCAATAGGCCCGGCTGTCCAATTTGCCCCAGCCGAACTGGCCCTCATGGCGGGCATTGACGAATTTGGACGTGTTCTCGGTCAAATCCATGCGCTGGTTGGGGAAGCCCTCATAGGGAATGAACTGCCAGCCGCCCTCGACGATCACCAGATTGTCGGCATTTTGGGCGCCAACGGTCAGGGCGTGGTTTTCCGTCTGGTACTGGCTGGTGCGCACCGGGGCGTTGTCGCCGCCACGATGATAGTCACCGGCATGGGCCCACGACCCCGCATAGCCCAGGCTGAAATTCTCGGTAGAGGCCGACACGTTGCCCGAGGTGGTGATGCCGTGGCTGGTGCTGCGATAGGCGGTCGACAGGCGGCCTTCCGTGTGGATGTCTTCGCCCGGTGCGGCAAAGGCCGGCTTGGCGGAGTCCACGTTGATGGTGCCGGCGATGCTGTCGCCGCCCGCGCTGACCGGGGTAATGCCGGCCAACACGTCGATCTTGGCCACATCATTGGAGTCCACATAGGACAGCGCCGGATTCATGTGGTTGGGGCAGGCCGCGGTGATGGGCATGCCATCCACCAGCATCTTGATGCGGTCATCGGCCATGCCGTGGATGACCGGCAGGCTGGAGACGCCGCCGCCGGTATAAAGGCTCACGCCGGGCACGTCTTTGAGCAGGCGTGCGGTGTCGCTGGTGGCGGATCGCTTGGCGGCGAGGTCGCCTTCATTGAGGACCGTGCCGCTGAGCAGGGCCGTGTCGTCAGGGGCTGCCACATCAACGGTGACGGGCGGCAAGGTGGTGGCGGTTTGTGCCATGGCGACAGCAGGCAGCAGCGACGCCATCAGCGCCGCCGGGAAACGATAACCCATTGAGATTCTCCGCAGACGCGGAAGCGCGCGCAGGCTTCCGCAGCCAAGGGCCGTGAGCCCTTGGAAACGATGTTAGACTGCCGTCCTGCGGGGCAGGGCGTCAGCCGATGTCAACGCTTTGGTCTTAGGAGAACGGGGGCGCGCGCGGGCTGTTGGCTGACCAGCGGTCGGCCTGGGCTGGGGCGCTGTAGTCCAGCCGATGGACCGCCATGGCGGTGACGACCCACGGGACCGCCACAGTCGCAGGCGTCGGCGCCAGCGCCAGATTGCCCAACGCGCAATGGAAGGCGCAGCTGTCGTGCTCGGATGATTGCGGCTCGGCAGGGGACGGAGTTTCAAGCCCGCCGGTCGAGCAGATATCGGACGCCCGCCACAGGGGAGCATCGTCACCGGCAAGCGAAAGCGGGCCGGCAAGGTCGTGGCCGAACACCAGCAAAAGCGCCAGCAGTCCAACGACTGCCTGTCTTATGCCAATGGTTTGAACGGGCCGACCGACCATATTGCGACTGCGCCTAAGCCTTAAGTGGGGGCAACCCTATCAGACGATTTGCACGCATGCCACTACCTGCGCCGTGCGTGGGGCATGGCGCAGGTATGCAATGGTTCAGGCGGGAACCGGGTCGGCACCGAAGCGGTTATCGCCGGTGGTGCCTTTCAGGAAGCCGCATTCCACCAATGTCCAGATGGCACCCACCAGGGGGATCAGCGAAATCAGAATCCACCAGCCCGATTTGTCGCGGTCGTGCCAGCGCTTAATGCCCACCGCCAAGCTGGGCCACAGCAGGGCGAGCGAGAACAGAATAGTGAATACCGGCGGCCAGGTGTCGCCGCCGCTGGCGTCCATGAAGCCCCCGATAAACCCGTCGATGAAACCCGCCACGAACGAGGCGAAAAACACCGGTAGGGCAAAACGCAGCCAATAATGGGACCGGCCCACGCGGCCCTTGAACGAGAACAGGAACGGCTTCCATGCAAAGGCTGGCGTCGGGCTACGTGTGGGGAAAATCTCAGTCGCTTTGCCCTCGGTGGCGACGAAATCCACTTCCGCCCCAACGGTGGGCACACCTTGGCTATTATAATCCATCCGGACGAAACCATATCGTTGCCCGTCAAAACCCGTGATGGCGCCTTGGTGCGTGGCGGCGTCGAAGCCCAGGATAGTACCCTTCATCAACCGTAGCCTTTTAATTGTTTACCTAGTGGAAATGCTACCACAGGCAATTGTCTGATTCCCCTGAAAACTCCCCCGCCAAGCGGTCGGCGAAACCCCGAACGCCTTGCGGAAGTGATGCCGCAGCAGCACCGGCGACCCGAAGCCCGCCAGCACCGATATGCTGTCGATGGATTGCCCGGTGGTCTCCAGCAGGTTCTGGCACAGGGCCAAACGCTCGCCCAACAGCCATTCGCCCACGGTGGTGCCGGTCAAATTGCGGAAGTGGCGGGTGAAGGTGCGCCGGCTCATGAGTGATTTCTGCGCGAGACTGTCCAGGCTGTGCGGAACGGCCAGATTGGCCCGCACCCAATCCAGCAATTCAGCAAGCCGGCCATCGCGGACGGTGGCCGGCAATGGGTGTTCGATGAACTGCGCCTGACCGCCTTGGCGGTGGGGCGGCACCACCAGGCGCCGGGCAACCCGATTGGCAATTTCCGCACCGAACTGACGGCGCAGCAGGTGCAGGCAGCAGTCGATACCGGCGGCGGTTCCGGCAGAGGTCAGAATGCTCCCGTCGTCGATGTAGATCACATCGGCATCCACCATCACCGTGGGATAGCGGCGGGCGAAGTCCTGCGCCCAGCCCCAATGGGTGGTGGCCCTGCGGCCATCCAGCAATCCAGCCTCGGCCAGCACATAGGCGCCCAGGCACAGCCCCACCATTTGCGCGCCGCGCCGGTGGGCGGTCACCAGGGCCTCCAGTAGGATTTCGGGCGGGCGCTCCTGCGGGTCACGCCAACTGGGCGCGATGATGGTGTGCGCGGTCTCCAGCACCTCAAGCCCGTGATCGATTGCCACGCTGAACCCGGAATTGGTCCGCAACGGCCCGGTCTCGCTGGCGCAGACCGTCAGTTCCACGGCCAGTTCCGCCGGGCAGGCCTCGCCGAATACCACACAGGGCACCGACAGGTGGAATGCACTGATGCGGTCAAAGGCGATCACCGCCACCCGATGAGGGGCCATTGGTCCAACTCCCACGCTTTGGCCCGATATTAGCGAAGATTGGCATTCGGGTCACTCACGGTGGGGCCGCAGCTGGGGCATGATCCTTTGCGTCAACCAAGGCCATGCGCAAACCAAGGAGTGTCCCATGACCAAGCGCGCCCTGATCGTCATCGACGTGCAGAACGAATACGTCACCGGCAATCTGCTGATTGAATACCCCGACATCCGCCAATCTCTGGGCAACATCGCCACGGCCATGGACGGCGCCGTTGCCGCCGGCATCCCGGTGGTGGTGGTGCAGCATTTGTGTCCGGAAGGCTTCCCGGTATTCGCCAAAGGCAGCGAGGGCGCGGAACTACACCCGGTGGTGGCCGACCGTCCGCGCGACGTGTTGGTTCAGAAGGAAAAGGCCAGCGCGCTGACCGGCACCGGTTTGGGGCCATGGCTGCGTGAGCGCGGCATCGACACCCTGAGCATCGTCGGCTACATGACCCACAATTGCGATGATTCCACCGTGCGCCAAGCGGCCCATGAGGGCTGGAAGGTGGAATTGCTGCACGACGCTGCCGGCTCGCTGCCCTATGCCAATGCCATGGGGTCAGCGATGGCGGAGGAAATCCATCGGGTGTTCACCGTGGTTATGCATACGGGCTTCGCCGCCGTGGTCAGCACCGCCCAATGGCTGGACGCGGTGGCCGCCGGCGAGGCGTTGCAGGCGGACAATATCTATCTATCGAACCAGCGGGCGGTCGGCGCGCGCTAGCCCACGCTCGCCACCGCTTCTGCGCATCCCTGCACGTGGTCGCGGTACTGCTTGTCCTCGGTGCCGATATGGCCGACCCACCAATCCACCAGCCATGACAGCAATTCACCCACCACCGGCAGCGGCGCGGTGCCGGTGGTGATCGCTGCCACATAGGCGCGGAAATTGTCGTGGCGGGCGCGGTGCTGGGTCAGCCAGGGATAGGCGGCGATTTCCAGCATGTGTTCCTCGCGCTGGAAATGCTGGTCGGCGTAAAGGGCAATGCGGCCCACTGCCATGCGCACGGCGTCTTCCGCATCGCAATCAGGTCCAGGATGCCCTTGTGGTCGCCATCGATCCCTTTGATCCCCACCGACAAATCTTCGGACCACGCATCCCATTCAAGCTTGTCCGCCAGCATGCCAAATACTCCTTCCGCGAACCTGCCGCGCCGTTCTGTGTTCATGATGCCATGAAAGCCGCTCTGGTCATCTGCGCGTTATTGGTCCCCGCCGTGGGGGCGGCGCAATCCATGACCGCCGAGGACTTCATTCGCCAAGCCGTCGAGGACAATCTCGCCGATGTGGAGGCCGGGCGCATGGCCGAGGGCACCGGGACCCTGCCGCTGTCCGTGCAGCAATTGGGGCGCCAGATCAGCAGCAGCTCCATGCGCATGAATGAGGAGTTATCCAGATTGGCCGCCAGCAGGGGGATCGTGCCGGCGAACCAGATCCGCGCCAGCGACCGCCACACTTTGGAGCGTCTATCCAAACTGCAAAGCGGCACCTTCACCCGCGAGTATCTGCGCTCTGTGCTGGCCGATCTGGAGCATGACCGCGCGCTATTCCAAATCGCCACCGCCTTGGAGGACCCAGGGGTGGCGCAATTCGCCAGGAACACGCTGCCTGAAATCGAAAAGCAATTGCAGGTGGCCGGCGCGGTCTACGATGCCCAGGTGGGGTCTATGGCAGAGCGGTAGGCTGCGATTAACGCGTTGGGTGCTGGCTCATGCGGACGTTCATGGATTCCTGCAGCCTGTTGTCGATGACGTAGGCGTGCAAATTGGTGCCGCCGTCCTCGATGATGGCTGCGTCGTTGGTCGAGTTGCTCCAGCGGGCCAGACGGGCTTTGCTCTCTTTCGGCGGTCCGAAGCGGCCGGCGAAGTGGGTGCTCAAGGTTTCGAAGGATTCCTTGGGCTGCTTGAGGAACAATTGCACCAGCCGGGGTTGCCCTGCGCCGTCGGGGAAGAACATGCCCCACACTTCGGTGGACCAGCCGGCCACTTCCAGCCGGTATTGGCGCCATCCCGCATCATCCTTGGCGAACAGGCCGCAACGGCTGGCGCCTAAGCGCGCGATGCCCTTGGGCAGAAGGAAGGCAGCTTTGTCCAACTCCTCGGGCCGGTCCTTGTCGTCCGAGCAGAACACCTTGACCCCAGCCGGCCAAGCGCCAAAGCGGAACTGGCCCTGCATCATGCCGGGCCGGGCGAAGCCCAGGTCGAATTCCTTATCGGCGGCGAAGGCGGGAGTGGCGGCGAGGAGGAGGGCGGTGAGGGCGGCTGCAACTTTCATGAACATTAGAATTTCACAAAAGTGCCTGTGCGTCATCCCTCGTGCCGCTTCGCCAGGGCATTCCTTGCGTATGTATCGGCACCCGAGGGCAGCTTGCCCATGGGTTGGGAAATCCATGCGGCGATGTCGTCCAGCACCACATTGGCTTCCAGATCACGCAGCAGCATGTGATAGCCGTTCTTGTACAGCGCCACGCGCTGTCCGCCCGACGTATCGGGCAAGGTTTCCACCATATTCCAGGTGGGATCGGCGGGCACCACCTCGTCCTTTTCGCCGTACAGCACCAAGGCGGGCAGACGCACACGCGGCGCGGCCAGGGCGGCTTGGTCCATCAAATCCACCAGCCCGTTGATGGCGTCCACCCTTGTGGCCTTGATGACCAGCGGGTCGGCGGACAGTTTGCGCAGCATGGGGATGTTGTCGGACGGCTTGATGTTGAGGCCGCGCCCGGTCAACTCCCAACCCGGTGCCACCTGATAGGCCAGCCACAAGGCGGCACGCTGGAAGAAGCCCATGGTGGAACGGCCCCACACCGCCGGGGCCGACAGAATGACGCCCTTGACGTTGGGCGGCGGATCGCCCGCGGCGGTCAGCATGACCACGGCACCGCCCATGCTCTCGCCCAACAAGTATAGCGGTAGGCCGGGGTGGCGGGCGGCGACCAGGGCGGCTGCGGTGCGCAGGTCGGCTTCCATGGACCCCGCGCTTGACCAGTACCCCGGACGCGGCGCCTGACCGAAACCGCGCTGGTCGTAGGCATAGGCGGCGATGCCCTTATTGGCGAGGTATTGGCCCGGTTCGTCGAAGAAGTTGGAGTAATCGTTCATGCCGTGCAGGGCCAGTACCACTGCATGGGGCTGCTGGCCTTGGGGCACCCAGCCGCGCATGGGCAGGCGCGCACCATCTGCGGACAGCCAATGGTCCCCGTTCATCTGGGGGGCGGCCAAATGCGGGCCGGGAATTTGGTACTGGGCGGCGCATGCTGACAGTAGAAGGGCCGTCAGCAGCAGGGCGATGATAAGGCTGGCGAGGGCTTTTGCGGTCATTGGGCCTTGGATGAGGTCAGCTGCAGGAAGATGTCTTCCAGGTCGGTTTCCTCGGTGGACAGGTCAATAATGGCAAGTCCCGCATTCCTGACCGCGTCGAGGATGCCGGAAATGGGCATCTCGGACGGCTTGTAACGCAGGACTATGCGGCCATCGGGGCGAAGTTCGGGCGAGAATGCGGCAAGGGCCGGCGGCAGCTCCTCGGGCGGGACCGCCAAAGTCAGAGTCAGTGCCTTCGAGTCCAACCGCCCCAGCAGATTGCCGGTATCGTCGCAGGCGACCAATTTGCCATGGTTGATGATGGCGATGCGGTCGCACAGCTCCTCGGCTTCTTCCAGATAGTGGGTGGTCAGGATGATGGTGGTGCCGCGCTTGTTCAGGCCCTTCACATAGGCCCACAGCGATTGGCGCAATTCGATGTCCACGCCGGCGGTGGGCTCGTCCAGCACCAGCACGGGCGGCGTGTGGACCATGGCTTTGGCCACCAGCAGGCGCCGGCGCATGCCGCCCGACAGGGTGCGCGCATAGGAATCCGCCTTGTCCACCAGCCCGACCGCTTCCAGGATTTCCATGGTGCGGCGCTCGGGTTTCGGCACGCCATACATGCCGGCCTGGACCTCCAGCAATTCGCGCGGGGTGAAGAACGGGTCCAGGTTCAATTCCTGGGGCACCACGCCGATGGCGGCCTTGGCGGCTCGCGGTTGGGCATCGATGTCCTTGTCCCAGACCTGGACGTGGCCGGCGGTTTTGCTCACCAGCCCGGCCAGGATGTTGATGAAGGTGCTCTTGCCCGCACCGTTTGGCCCCAGCAGGCCGAAGAACGATCCGCGCGGGATGGACAGCGAGATACCGTCCAGCGCGACCTTGTGGCCGCGCTTGCCCTGATAGACCTTCGAGAGCCCGACGGCTTGGATGGCGTTGTCGGGCGGCGGGGCAGCTTTGTGTGTTTGAACCATGGCCGTTCATGGGTATCATCCGCCCGTTTCAAACA
>JACMLB010000139.1 GCA_014379805.1 Rhodospirillales bacterium
ATGGCGATGCCGGAAAACACGTCGGCGATCATGCCGCGCAGGGCAAAGCCGAGGACCGCCACCACTACACCCGAGGTCGCCAGCAAACCGCCCACCGGCTGATGGAACACCACGGCCAGGATGGCGAGGACCGCGCCGGCCAGCAGCACCACGCGGGCGATATCCTGCAACAGCCGGGGCGGCGGCAAGCTGGCCCGCCTTGCGCTGATATCCACCAGGATGATGGCCAGCCACGCCAGACTGAGCCAGCCCACGACACCGCCGGCCATGCCCAATTCCACCCGCCCGGCATAGCCGAACAGGGCGAACCCCAGGCATGAGAGCAATCCGGCCAGCAGCAGCCGGCCACTGAAACGCGGCGCCATGGGGAAAAACATGGGAACTGCATTTGGTGTGAACCAGCCAACAGCGGGCGAACTGGCCGGGGGATAGGGTCTGGTCATCGAGCCGGGCAACAGTGCACCGGCCAAACAGAGAAATCAGGAGCACACCATGACCTCGATCCGCCGCATCTCCTTCGCCGCCATCGCCGCCACCCTGGCCCTGGGCGTCGTCTCCGCCGCCCAAGCCGGCGAGAAGAGCAAGTACAGCCCGCAGCCTCATGGCATCCCGCTGGTCACCAGCAACTCAGTGACCGCCAACAATATCGCCGCCGGCACCGGCAACACGGCAACCCAGGGCGTCTTCGCCGACCAGTCCGGCGCGCAGGGTTGGTACGGCAAGAAAGGCCCCAGCGCAGGCGGCATTACCTCGAACAGCACCAACGCGACCAATCTGGCCGCCGGTTACAAGAACCACGCCAGCCAGGACGTGATGACCCGCCAGAGCGGCAGCCCGGGCGCCTTGACCCTGAACCGGGTGGACGCACTGAACATGGCGGTGGGCGAGCACAACTTCGCCAGCCAGCGGGTGATGGCCGACCAGCGCTAACCGCCGGATGCCCTCCCCCCTTTCCATGGGGGGAGGGAACCAGCTTCACAGGAGGACTGCACATGACCAACCGTCGCGCCGCCCTTGCCCTGACCATGACCGCGCTATTCGCAGGCGCCGCACCCTTCTCTACAGAAGCACGGGCCGAACGCCTGCATACCGGCGGCATCCCTCTTTCGGCCAACAACGCGGTGGTCGGTGCAAACATCGCCGCCGGTATGGGCAACACCGCCCAGCAGCAGATGATGACCAGCCAGAATGGCGGTGGAGGCCAAACCATGGGCCCGGGCGGACACCCTTTGGTGGCCAACAACACCCAGGTCTCCACCAACGTCGCCGCCGGCATCAACAACACCGCCCGCCAAACCACCATGGCCCAGCAAAGTGGCCCCATGGTCGGGCTCGACTTCAGCGGGCGTGGTCCCATGGTCACCAGCAATGTGGCGGTGAACACCAACGTCGCCGCCGGACTGAACAACAACGCCAGCCAAGGCGTGCTGACCCAGCAGCGTTAACCCCTGCCCGGCTGCCGGGTGGTTCCGGCAGCCGCCCCCCCTTTGAGGAGGTTCCCATGACCCGATTTACCCCTCGCGCTCGCCCTGCTTGCCCTTGGCGGGGCAGCCCACGCCGATACCGAGATTTGCCAGACCGTCAATGGCCGCACCCATTGCATCCACGCCACCGGCAATGTCAGCTGCACCACCATCAACGGCGAAACCCGCTGCACCAAGATCGAGCCCGAGCAGCAGGACGCCCCCCTGCCCAACATCCGCCGCGATGGCGACCGCCTGCGTGTGCAGGCCGGCGGCACCGAGATCGTCATCGAACAGGAGCCCCGGCCATGACCCTGCGCCAGTTCGCCTATTTCGGCTTCTTCGAAAAATCGTACATCAAGCCCGTCATCGTCGAGGGCAACACCCTGTACGCCGTCCACGCCGCCGATGGCTCGCTGCTGTTCCGTGTCGCCGACCGCGAGGCCGCCCGCCTGCTGGCGCGCGAATTCCAGGTCGAGACCCTGCCGCTTCATTGAGAAAGGTTCCGCCATGACCCGCGCCGGCCTGCTGAGCTTCGCCGTCACCGCCGCGCTGACTGCCTCCGCCGCAGCCCAAAGTGCCGGCGGATTGCAGGTGGCCGGTCCCGGCATGGGCCCCATGCCGCTGCAGCCCGACCTTCCCCTGGGTGCCCCGCTGCACCGCAGCCCCGCCGACGTCAAATCGGCCAACCCGGCCCGCGCCCGCGAGGCCACCCACCAATCCTCCATCGCGGCCATTCGCGGCGATGCCGGCTATCTGGGCGGCTTCTTCCACGGCCAGCCCTTGGCTGTCAGCCGACAGCCGCCGCCCGACTTCGCCATGCCCGACTTCCTCACCATCATCGAGGCGCCATTCATCCAGAACAATTTCGGCAGCCCGGTCAGCGTGGACACCAACGGGGCGCCTGCCACCATCAACGCCAAGGACAGCCCGGTTGCGGTGGCGTCCGGGTCGGGAAAGGTGGAGCAGAACAACAATGTGAACATTGCCGCTGGGGAGGGGAACGTGGCGGTGCAGGAAGTGGTGAAGAAGTAGTCACCGTAACGGCAAACACCCCGACGCCCCCGCCCTCGGCACCACCACCACCGTGGAGGTGCCGTCGCCGTGGCGGACCACCACCTGGGTCGAGGTCCCCACATCTGCTGGCGGCAATTGGGCAGGAGCCACCGCCACCACTTCGCGGCGGCCATCTATCCAGCATTCCAGATGGGTCGGCGCCTGGCCCTTGGGCACCGAAATACCCTTGGGCGGCGCTGTCTTTTTCTCGCCCTCGACGATACCGGCCTGGGCAGTCGCACTCACCAACGCCAAGGCGATCAGCAGCCACATGCGCCCTCCTTCAGCCCGCAGGCAACACCTTGACCGCCATACGCCCGCTCTTGACCGTGGTGTTGGTCAGGCTGGAATAAGCCGCCAGCACGTCTTCCAGCCGGGTCTGAGGAATCACCTGCAAATCGCCCGCCTTGAACTTCTCGGGCAGGGCCAGCCCAACCTCTTGCGGCGAGGTGACGCAGGCGATGGTTTCCGTGGCATTGGGCTTTTCCATGCGGATGTTGAAGGGCGGCTGCGGCCCCGGTGGGATTTCGATCTGGCGCTTGGCTTCGACGAAGGCATCGGATTGGAAGCGGTTGGGGAAGATACGCGACACCGCGCCTTGAGAATCAGCGTAGTAGCAGTACAAAAAGCCATCCGCCGTGGTCGAGGCACGCACCGATAAGGCCTCACCCACGCGGTAGCTGGGCTGCGGACCGCGACCACTGCTGAGGATCACGTCCGGGGCCACTGGCGGCGTGGTGGCGGCAGCCTTGGTGACGGCGGCGGCCCCCTTGGTCTGCTGCATGGCTTTGGCGGTGGGCGAAGACAACATGCGCTGATAGGTATCGAAATCCATACGGCCCGACGCGATCACATCATGATCCGCCTGCCAACGGCCCAACGCCGCCGCCACCGGCTCGCCGCCCTGCATGTAGCCGTCAGCCTGGAGCACCCGCTGGGCATAGGCCTGACGCTCGGCCTCGGACATTTCATCGAACCAATCGCGCGATTGGGTCATGAAAGCGGGATTGGTCTGCTCGATGCCCAGGCACTGCCAATAAGGCACGCGGGTCAGCTTGCCCAGCACCTCGATGGTGGACAGTTCCACCAAGGTGCGCAGGGCCTGATGCATGCCCTCGGACCGGCTGAGCGAGACCTGGAACGACAGTCCCGCCTTGCCGATGACGCCACTGGTATCGGCGCCCTTGCCCGATTGGACCACGGCGATGGAGTTGCTGGCAGTGACGCCGGGCAGGATGCGCCGGGTGGTCAACTCTCCCACGTTGAGGTCTACCGAAATGACCGAGACGATCTGATCCTGCGACACCGACAGATCTACGTCGGGCAGGGAAATGCCGGCGCTGGCGGCGTCGGCCAGCACGTTCTCGTCCAATTGGGTTACCGCGCCCCGAATGTAATAGGACGGCGCGCGGAATTCGGGCCGTACACCGACCATCCAATACAGGGCGTTCACGCTGTCCAGCGCGGGCTCGAAATCCACGAAGCTGAAGGCACTACTTTTGTCTGACATGCGCGAAACCGAGGTGATCACCATCTCTTTAGTGCCGCCCAACAGGCGGCCGGTTTCATCGGGGATGCCGTTGCTGGTGATGTAGATGTCGCTTTTGCCGTGGGTCCACAGCAGATCGTCCATGCAGCGCAGGGCCTCGGTAAAGCTGCTGACCGTGCGGGCCGGCGCGGTCGAAGCCTGTTTCGCAACCATGGCCTTTTCGGGGGGTGTCATGCACGACGAGGTCACAAACCCCATGGAAAGCAGCACGGCAAAAGCCCGTCGCGGAACCATCGCCATGACCCAGCCTCCCGGTGGCGCATATGGCAAGCATATGCGCGCGGCCAGCAGTGGGGTCGAGTATTCAAAGGGGGCCCCCTCGGGGGCATCGCCCCCCCTCATTTGGACGAGTGGTAACACCACTCCTATCCTTTTGCACAGAGGTGTGGCATCTGTGCTTTCCCGTATGAGTAATAAGGTTACCTGAGGGGGGGGGCACCTCATGACCGATATTTTTCGACAGGCATTCACTGCCACCGCCAATCCCATCGCCATCACCGACCCTGGGGGCCGGTTGGTGGAGGTCAACACCGCCTTTGCCGAAGCCGTGGGCCGCGACGCCCCACGGCTGATCGGTACACGGGCGGCTGACATTCTAGACGGCCTGCCGGAACGTATGGACATGCGCCTGGATGTGGCCGTGGTGGCACGGCCAGCCGAGGGCATCACGGTGCGCCTGGCCTGCACCACCGCGCCGTTGGATGGCGGCGGCACCGTCCTGACCCTGCGCCCGGCGCCCGAGCTGGCGGGCTGGCCCTATCAGCTGATCGTCGAGGCCATGGAGGAAGGCATCACCATCCGGGCTGCCGATGGCCGTATCATCGGCAGCAACCGCGCGGCGCGGCAAATATTGGGCGGCCTGACCGACCCCCATTTCATCCGTCCCGACGGCGCCCCCTTGCCGCTCGCCGACCACCCGGCCTTCATGGCGCTGGAAACCGGCAATTCAGTGGCCGCCATCATCGGCATCCAGGCGGCGGACGGACAGGTGCGGTGGATCCAGGTCAACAGCGTGCCCATCGAGCACCCCGAGGCCGGCTATGCGGTGGTGTCCAGCTTTGCCGAGATCAACGCGCTGGTGGAGACCCAGCGCCGGCTGGCCGAGAGCGAACGCCGCTTCCGCGCCATCTTCGACCACACCTTCGAATTCATCGGCCTGCTGGACATGGACGGCAAGCTGATCGAGGTCAACGCCACCGCCCTGATCTTCATCGGCAAAGAGTTGGAAGATGTCGTCGGCCTGCCCTTCGCCGACACCCCGTGGTGGACCCATTCTCCCGAGGATCAAGCGCGGCTGCGCGACGGCATCCGGCGTGCCGGGGCCGGCGAGTTCGTCCGCTTCGAGACCACCCATACGGATAATGACGGCGTCGTCGCCACCATCGACTTCTCGCTGCGGGCCGTGCGCGACCCCACCGGCAAGGTGGCGTTCCTGATCCCCGAGGGGCGCGACATCACCCATCTGAAGCAGGCCGAGGAAGCGCTGCTGGCCGCCAAGCTGGAGGCCGAGACGGCCAATTATGCCAAATCCGCCTTCCTTGCCACCACCAGTCACGAATTGCGCACGCCGCTCAACGCCGTCATCGGCTTCTCCGACACCATCATCTCCGAGGTGTTCGGGCCGCTGGGCAATGCCCGCTATCTGGAATACGTCCAGCTGATCCACAGCGCCGGCAGCCATCTGCGCGACATCATCGAAGACATCCTGGATGTGGCCCGCATCGAGATCGGCAAAGTGCATCTGCGGGAAGAGGCCATGGAGGTGCAGGCCAATCTGGACGGCGTGGTCCAATTGATGGCCAAGAAGGCCGAAGAGCGCCAAATCACGCTGTCGGTGGAGGTACCCGCCGCCCTGCCCCGCCTATACGCCGACCCGTTGCGTATCCGCCAGATCGTGTTGAACCTGCTGTCTAACGCCATCAAATTCACCCCGTCCCAGGGCCGCATCACCTTGACCGTGACCCAGACACCAGAAGGCCTGTCGCTTGCGGTCAGCGATACCGGCATCGGCATCCGCGCCGAAGATTTGGAAAACATCTGGACGCCGTTCTTCCAATCGGACAACTCGCTGGCCCGGCGCTTCGGCGGTAACGGCCTGGGCCTGCCCATCGTGCGCCATTACGTCACCGCCCATGGCGGCACCATCGGGGTGGACAGCATGCCCGGCAAGGGCACCACCTTCACCGTATTGCTGCCCGCCGACCGGCTGCGCCCCAATACTCCTAAAATGACGGAGAGAGGGCTAGCCAGCTCGCGTTGAGCGTGCTTCACTGCCGCAACGCTCACGAATAAGGGCGACGCCGGGGGAGGGTGTCTTGGAACGGGCGGCAAAAGGCGCACGCATCCGACTGAGAGTCGGAATTGTGGTGATATTTCTTGTGGTCATGCTGCCGCTGACGGCCATCATGACCGGCGTGCTGTACCGCCAGAATTCGCAACTGGCGACCGAGATGGCCGAGACGGCCATGCAGCGGGCCACCACCGACACGGTGATCGGCGTCCGCAACATCTTCGAACCCATCGCCCGAATGGTCGATCTGTCGGTCACCTTCGGCAAGGTTCAGCGCGACGGCCTGCGCCATCCCGAGGCATGGCGCCCGCTGTTCGACGAGTTGGAACAGCTGCCCAACCTTTACAGCCTTTATTACGGCTTCGTCCGTGACGGCGGCTTCCTTCAAGTCGTCCGCCTGCCCGAGAACGCCGCCAAATTCGGCCCGCGCGGTGAAAAGCCGCCGGAAAATGCCCGCTATGTGCTGCGCCTGATCGATCAGTCATCGGGCGAGATGGCCGATTCCTATATCTACCTTGCCGCCTGGGGCCAAGTGGTCAAGGTTGAACGTGCCGCCGAGCTGCGCTACGACCCGCGCAAGCGCCCGTGGTTCGAGGCCGCTGCCAAAACCAAGGGCGTGGTCAATTCCGGCGTCTATGTGTTCAGCGGCACGGGACGCCCCGGCCTAACCCTGTCGCGCCAGATCACCACGGAAGACGGCGCCGCCATCGGCGTGTTCGGCACCGATCTTTCCATCGACACCCTGGCCCGTTTCCTGGACGGCCACCGCGTCGGCAAGAACGGCATCGTCTTTATCATGGACGAGGATGGCCGCCTGATCGGCTATCCCGACCCGGCCCGCACGGTGGTGCAGGAAAACGACCGCGTGGTGGTGGCCAAGGCCGAAGCCGTGTCTGACCCGGTGGTGTCCGGCGCCGTCCGCCTGCGCCAGCAGGGCGCCGGCGACCGTTTCCAGGCGACGCTGGAGGACGGCAACCACTATCTGGTCTCGTTCTCACGCTTCCCCGAGGATTTCGGCCGCAACTGGACCATCGGCGTGGTGGCGTCCGAAGCCGATTTCGTCGGCCCGCTACGTCAGGCCAGCATGGTCATCCTGGTCATCGGCGCCATCTTCCTGATCATCGCCAGCTTTGCCGTAATCGCCGCCTCGCGCCTGCTGACCCAGCCCATCAACGCGCTGATCGACGAGACCCTGCGCATTCGCCAGCTGGACTTGGACAGCCCGGTTTCGGTCAATTCCAACGTCAGCGAATTGCACGCTTTGTCCACCGCGCTCGATTCCATGAAGATGGCGCTGCGCAATTTCGGCACTTATGTGCCCAAGGATCTGGTACGCGAGATCGTGGCGTCAGGCGCCGCCAGCGTGCTGGGCGGTTCGCGCCGCCCGCTGACGGTGCTGTTCTCTGATCTGGAGGGCTTCACCCAGGCGACCGAGGCCCTGTCGCCCGAGGACGTGCTGGCCGATCTGTCCGAGTATTTCGAAGTCATGTCCCAGTCCATCCACGGCCAAGGCGGCGTCATCGACAAGTTCATCGGCGACGGCATCATGGCCCAGTGGAACGCACCCGTGGCCGATGAGGACCATGTGGCCGCCGCCTGCCGCGCCATTCTGGCCTGCCG
>JACMLB010000140.1 GCA_014379805.1 Rhodospirillales bacterium
ACTGGCGGTCAGCGAGCTGCGCCAGGACGACATGGTGACGTTCATCGGCGTGGTCCGCGACATCACCGACCGCAAACGGGTCGAAGACGCGCTGGTGGAAAGCGAACAGCGCTTCCGCGATCTGGCCGAATCCGCCTCGGACTGGTTCTGGGAACTGGACGCCGATCTGCTGTTCACTTTCGTGTCGGGCCGGGTGCGTCATGTCCTTGGCGTCGGCCCCAGCTTCTTCATTGGCCGCTCGTTCTCGGAACTGGGCTTGGAATTGGGCGAGGTCAGCGACGGGTCCGCCGATTGGAACCAGCAATTGGTAGCCATGCGCGCACACCGGCCGTTCCGTGGCTTCGTGTTCTCGCACAAGATGCCCTCGGGCGCGGTGAAGTATGTGGAAATGGCCGGTCGGGCGGCGTTGGACGCCGACGGCGTGTTCTGCGGCTATCGCGGAACCGCCACCGACATCACCCCCATCAAACGGCACGAGCGCGAGTTGGCGGCGCAATCGGCCCTGCGCCAAGCCATCATCGACAATATGGGCCAGGGCGTCGTGGTGTTCGACGGGGCCGAGGGGCTGGTGGCGCTGAACCGGCAAGCCCGTTTTATGCTGGATTTGCCCGAGGGCGGCTTCCTGCCCGGTCAGGCGACCCTAGAGGCGGTGCTGCTGCATCTGGCCATCCAGGGCGAGTTCGGGCGCGGCAATTCGCTGGCTAAGGCCGCCCGCCGCCTGGGCCGTCTGCGCCGTATCCCCGATCAGGTGTTCGAGCATGCGCGCCCCAATGGCTGGGTGCTGGAGGTGCGCTCCACCGCCATGCCCGGCGGCGGTCTGATCCTGACCTTCACCGACATCACCGACCGCAAGAAGGTCGAGGACACCTTGCGCGAATCCATGGAAGCTGCCGAGCGCGGCAATCGTGCCAAGGCCACCTTCCTTGCCAATATCAGCCATGAACTGCGCACGCCGCTGAACGCCATCATCGGCTTCTCGGAGCTGATCAAGCACGAGATTTTCGGCCCCATGGAGCCCCAGTCGTACCGCACCTATGTGGACGACATCCATGAAAGCGGCATGCATCTGCTGGAACTGATCAACGACATCCTGGACATGTCCAAGGCCGAGGCCGGCATGACCGATCTGGTGGACGCGCTGGTGGACATCTCGGCCATCATCCGCTCGTCGGTGCGCATGATGACCCGGCGCGCCACCGCCAATGGCGTGGAATTGATCGAGCAACTGCCGGACGATTTGCCCTATCTGCGGGCCGACGAACGCCGGGTGCGCCAGATCGTGCTCAACCTGATCTCCAACGCCGTGAAGTTCACCGATGAGGGCGGCACCGTCACCCTGGCCGCTGAGGTCGTCCCGGACGGCTTCAAAATCACCGTCACCGATACCGGCATCGGCATGACCGCCGAGGAACTGGAACGGGTGATGGAGCCCTTCGTCCAGGCCGATACAAGGCTGTCGCGCAAATACGAAGGCACCGGCCTGGGCCTGCCGTTGACCAAGGCGCTGGTGGTTGCCCATGGTGGCACCATTTCGCTGAGCTCGGCACCCGACGAGGGCACCATTGTGGTGGTCACCTTCCCGCCGGCCCGGATCATCACCAACATTTCCGAAGCGGTGGCGGCGGAAGAAACGTTACGCAGGTGTTAGCCTGTCGTTCTGCCCCGAACCGTTCAAATAAAGCATGGCGTCCTAGAACGGTCAGGCACTTCCCGGACGATTGGAAGTGGTCTATGGTTCGCCGCCGCGAGACTGAGACTTAAAGGTTCGCCCCATATGCTCCGCCCCACGCTGGTTGCCGTTCTGATCGTCGCCGCCGCCATGCCCGTCCTGGCTCAGCAGCCCATCAACCTGCTGCCGCCGCGTGAGCAGATACAGTTGCAGCCGCCGGTCTCCGCTGCCGACAAGCCGTTGCTGGACGAGCCTGCGCCCAATTTCCAGCCCATCCGCCCGGCAGAGGCCGAGGACGTGCCGCCAAAGGCGCCGGTGGAAACCGTCCCCGTTCCGGCTGCGCCGCCCGCCCCGCCCGCGCCGACC
>JACMLB010000141.1 GCA_014379805.1 Rhodospirillales bacterium
GGGCTTTGGCCGCGCCGGAACGGGGCGAAGGACACCGACGGGAACGGCTCGTCGAAGGTCAGGCCCACGGGAACCGGGCGGTTGCACCACCACCAGCCGGCAAGGCTGGACAAGGCGGTGATTGCGACGACGAAAAGGACAGTCAGGAGACGCAAGGAACCACTCCGCGCGGGGCTTCGGCGCGACCTTCATTAGGCGGGGTCAGCCCCGCCGTCAATGGAAGGTTTGGCCGCGCGGCGCAGAGCCTTACATTCGCTGCGGCCTGAGCATGGCAGCGAAGGCGGCAAAGGCCGACAGCGCCGCCACTACCGACACTCCCGGCAGGGGAAAGCCCAGCCAAAGCCCCGCTGCCGTAACCGCCAGCAGCACGACGATGCCGACCAGCAGCGCCAGCCATGGAAACCCCGTGGCAACCAGTTTGACTTTGACATCCTCGGGCATGGGCACCTCCTTCCCCGAGGGGAAATGTGGTGCTCCCGTTCACGGCCCGACGGCACGCAGAAGGATCAGATTTCCTCCACCTCGACCACGCCGGCGACCGAGCGTAGCGCGCCCATCAAACCGGCATTGATCTGGATGGTGCGTTGCACGCCCAATTCGACCTCGCGATTGCCCAATTGTGCGACGATGGTGATGCGGTTGCGGCCCTTGGCTTCCTTCTGCACCAATTCGGCCAAGATCGGCAGCGGAGCCTCGTCGCGGATGAAGATTTTCAACCCGGCGGCGGCCCGCGCGGCTTCCTCTTCCAGCGAGGTAATGCGCTGGCCGTTCAGGCGCAGTTGCTCGTCTTCCAGCTTGGCGTCCACTTCCAACAGCAACGGCCCGCCCGCTTCGAACAGGTCGCGCGACGCCCCCAGCACCTCGGAGAACAGCATGACTTCGAACATGCCCGAGGAATCCGACAGGGTCAGGAAGGCGAAGCGGTTGCCCTTGGCCGAGGTTCGTTCCTGTTTCGAAAGCAACGTGCCGGCCAGCTTGATGCGCCCCTTGCCGCCCGCTTGCAGGTGACGCGGCACTTCCGCCACTTTCAGCACACCCAGGCGCTTGAGGCTTTTGGTGTAAGCGTCCAGCGGGTGGGACGACAAATAGAAGCCGACCGCGTCAAACTCCTGGGTCAGCCGTTCCTGCGGTGACCAATCGGCGGCGTTTTCCAGCTTGGGCGCCGGGGCCACGTTGCCGCCCAGCAGGCTCATCTGGCTGGAATCGCGTTGTTCCGCCTCGGCGGCACCGTAGCGTAGCAATGGTTCGCAATTCTTGAACACTTTGCCGCGATTCTTTTCCAGGCTGTCGAACACACCGGCGCGGACCATGTTTTCCATCTGGCGGCGGTTAAGCTGCTTGGTGTCGAGCCGCCGCGCGAAATCGAACAAATCCTTGTAGGGGCCAGAGCGGTCGCGTTCATCGACAATCTGGCGGCTGGCCCCCTCGCCCACATTCTTCAACGCGGCCAAGGCATAGCGCACGGCTTGCGAGCCGTCCGGCAGCTTCTCAACCGAGAAGTCATGGCGCGACTTGTTGATATCGGGCGGCAGCAGCTTGATCTTGAGGCGGTCCAGTTCCTGACGGAACCCGTTCAGCTTGTCCGTATTGCCCGCTTCGTAGGTCATGGTGGCGGCCATGAACTCGGCGGGATGGTTGGCTTTTAACCAAGCCGTTTGATAGGCTATCAGGGCATAGGCCGCCGCGTGCGACTTGTTGAAGCCGTATTCGGCGAACTTGGCCACTTTGTCGAAGATCATGGAGGCCTGATCGCCGTCCACGCCACGCGCCACCGCGCCGTCCACGAAGGCCTTACGCTGGGCCTCCATCTCTTCCTTGATCTTCTTACCCATGGCACGGCGCAACAGATCGGCGCCGCCGAGCGAATAGCCGGACAGCACCTGGGCGATCTGCATGACCTGCTCCTGGTACACCATGATCCCGAAGGTTTCCTTCAGGATGGGCTCCAGCAGCGGGTGCATGTAGTCCGGCTCTTCCTTGCCGTGCTTACAGGCAATGTAACGCGGGATTTGATCCATGGGGCCAGGACGGTACAGCGCCACCACAGCGATCAGATCTTCCAGCCGGTTGGGGTGCATGCTGCGCAGCACGTTGCGCATGCCCGAACTTTCCAGCTGGAACACACCGGCGGCATCGCCCCGGGTCAGCAGCTCGTAAGTCAGCGCGTCATCAAGCGGAAGCGCACTAAGATCGACCGTTATCCCCTTGGTTTTCTTGATATGTTTGCAGGCGGTTTCCATGACCGTCAGGGTCTTCAGACCCAGGAAGTCGAACTTCACCAGACCGGTGGATTCCACCCATTTCATGTTGAACTGGGTGACAGGCATGTCCGAGCGCGGATCGCGGTACAGGGCCACCAACTCGTTCAAAGGCCGGTCGCCGATGACCACGCCGGCAGCGTGGGTCGAGGCGTGGCGGTACAGGCCCTCCAGCTTCATGCCCATGTCGAGAAGATGGGCCACCCGCTCGTCGCTGGCCTGGGCCTCCTTTAGCAGCGGCTCCTGCTCCAGAGCTTCTTCCAGGGTGCATGGTTTGGCCGGGTTGTTGGGCACCATCTTGCAGATGCGGTCCACCTGACCGTAGGACATCTGCAGCACGCGGCCCACGTCGCGCAGCACGGCGCGGGCTTGCAACTTACCGAAGGTGATGATCTGGGCCACGTGGTCGTAGCCATATTTGTCCTGCACATACCTGATGGTCTCGCCCCGCCGGTCCTGGCAGAAGTCGATATCGAAGTCAGGCATGGAGACGCGTTCGGGGTTGAGGAAACGTTCGAACAGCAGGCCCCAGCGCAGCGGATCAAGGTCGGTGATGGTCAACGCCCACGCCACCGCCGAACCGGCGCCCGAGCCACGGCCCGGCCCCACCGGAATGTCGTGGTTCTTGGACCATTGGATGAAATCGGCCACGATCAGGAAGTAGCCGGGGAAGCCCATCTGCTCGATGACGCCGATTTCGTAATCGATACGTTCGCGATACGGCTTGGCGGCGTGCTGCTTTTCCTCATCGGTCATGCCGGGCTGGAACACGTGCTTTTCCAGCCGCATATCCAGGCCTTCCCAGCACTTCTTGCGCAGGACCTCGACCTCGGTCAGCCCATCCATGCGGAAGGGCGGCAGCAGCGGCTTGCGCTTGGCGACCTGATAGGCCGAGCGCTGGGCGATGACCAAAGTGTTGTCGCAGGCCTCGGGCAGATCGGCGAACAGGGCGCGCATTTCCGCCGGAGACTTGAAGTAATGCTCCGAGGTGAGGCGGCGGCGTTCGTCTTGTGAGACGTAGGCGCCGTCGGCAATGCAGATCAGCGCGTCGTGCGCCTCGTACATGGAACGATCGGCGAAATAGGGTTCGTTGGTGGCGACCAGGGGCAAATCGTGCTTGTAGGCCAGTTCCACCAAAGCCGGCTCGACCCGGTCTTCCGCCTCCAGCCCGTGGCGCTGCAATTCCACATAGGTGCGGCCAGGGAATGCCTGGGCCAAACGCACCAAGGCGATCTCGGCCTTGTCGTTCTGCCCATCCGTCAACAAGCGGTTGACAGGGCCGCTCATGGCGCCGGTCAGCAGGATCAGGCCAGCCGACAGGGACTCAATGTCATGCAGGGTGATCTGCGGCGTTTCACCGGCTTCCGTCTCAAGAAACGCTTTCGAAACAAGCTTCAGCAGGTTGGCGTAACCGACTTCGGATTGGCACAGCAGCACCACCCAATCGGGGTCAGGGCGCCGCCCGTCCTTGGAAGGCGCCTCGCCCTCGCGCCGGATTGCCACCTGACAGCCGACGATGGGCTGCACGCCCACGTCGGACATGGAGGTACAGAACTCCAGCGCGCCGAACAGATTACCCGTATCGGCGACGCCCACGGCAGGCATGGCCATCTTGTCGCACAGCTTGGCCAGCTGTTTGATCTTGATGGCGCCTTCCGACAGGGAATAGGCGGTGTGGACGCGAAGATGGACGAAGTCGGCGTGTATGGGCATGTGGCCTATTGTGACGGCTCCGCCCCCTCTTGGGCAACAGCATCGTGCCAATATGTGTCGAGATCGGCCTTCACCACGGCTACCACATCACGGTCCAGCTTGCCGCCGAACACCATGCCATCAAGGATGGCGACGATATCCTCGGGCTTGAGCGGCTGGCGGTAGGGCCTGCGTTGGGCCAAGGCTTGCAGCACATCGGCCACGGCGATAATGCGGGCCTCCAGGGGAAGGTTCACCGCCTCGCGGTGGAACGGATAGCCGTGGCCGGACACATATTCGTGATGGAACGCTGCCCATTGGGCCACCGGGCCGTCGCCGAACACGCGCCGCAGCACCTCGAAGGTGTCGAAGGCGTGCCGGGCCATGCGCCGGCGTTCGTCGGCGGTCAGTGGCCCCTGTTTCTCCAGCAATTCGTCGGGAATGCGCAGTTTGCCCAGATCATGCAGCAGCGCCGATACCTCGATCATATCCAGCGCCATGGCCGACAGGCCGAAATGCCGCCCCAACCGGATTGCCACAGTAGCAACGCCGAGGGAATGGCGCTCCGTATAAGGGCTTTTGGCGTCGATGATGCGGCCGAACATGACGGCCAAGGCCTTGATTTCCGACATGGTCAGCAGCACCGGATCACCGCTGATCGCCAATTCCACCACACGCTCGCGCAGGGTGGGGTCTTCCTGGGCGAACCAGAAGGCCTCGCGGCTGGCTTCCTCGCGGAAAACGGCCATCAATTCGGGGGCGAAATGGCTGCCTTCATAGCGGCTGAGGATATCCACCACCGGGCGACCCTCAGCCACGCCGCGCGATCGCACGGCATCGGCGCGGTCCACCAAGTAGATCAAATTAGCGATCAGGGCCACGTTCTCGTCAACGCCGCGATGACAAAGCTGCTCCCACGGAGTGTGATGCTCCAACACGATGGGCGCCAAATGGGCCAGCGGCGGCACGGCGCCAAGATAGCCGAAGCCACGGTCGCAATGGGCGTGCTCGCCTTCCCACATAAGCTCGTTGATGATGGCGCGGTGTTCGCGGGTGGATGACACACCGCAATCATGCATCAGCCCGGCCTGCACCAGCAGATGGATGCGCTCAGGTTCCCACTCCAGGGCGCTGGCGCACATGGCGGCCATCAGAGCGACGCGGTGGCCGTGGCCGATTTCATCGACGCCGATGAAGTCCAGCGCATCGGACAGCGCCAGCACGGCGCGATCGAGATCGACGGATAGGGTGGTGGGCACGGCGGCGGCTTTGAGCGTCATGGCGGCCTCCTTCGCGGGCCTCCATTATATACCAAAAGCAGCCCCGGAGAAGCGTCCGCGCACAATCAGAAGCCCCCTACCCCTCTACCAGCGCCCCGTCCTGCATGCGGATGACGCGATCCATGCGCCGAGCCAGATCGGGGTTGTGGGTGGCGATCAGGGCGGCGACGCCCGAGGACCGCACCAAGCCGATCAGTTCGTTGAACACCCCTTCGGCGGTATGGGGGTCCAGATTGCCGGTGGGTTCGTCAGCCAGCAAAACCTTGGGGTCGTTGGCAAGGGCGCGGCAGATGGCGACGCGCTGCTGCTCGCCGCCCGACAATTGGCCGGGGCGGTGTTCGGCGCGGGCCTTCAGGCCCATGCGTTCCAGCAGGTTCAAACCGCGCTCGCGGGCCACGGCGCGGGTCTTGCCGGCGATCATCTGCGGCAGAATGACATTCTCGATGGCCGAGAATTCCGGCAGCAGGTGATGGTACTGGTAGACGAAGCCCAGATGGGAGCGGCGCAATTGGGTGCGGCGGTCGTCGCCCAGCTTGCTGCAAGCCTCGCCCGCCAGCCATACCTCGCCCTCATCGGGACGCTCCAGCAGGCCGGCGATGTGCAGCAGGGTGGATTTGCCGGCGCCCGACGGGCCGACCAAGGCGACGATCTCACCCGGGCGAATGGCCAAGGCGGCACCGTTCAGGACGTGCAGCACGTCCTTGCCCTGGGTGAAGCTGCGCCTGACACCCTCCAGCTTGAGGCCGGTGATGGGGCTATTCATAGCGCAAGGCCTCCACCGGATCGAGATTGGCCGCGCGCCATGACGGGTAGATGGTGGCGGCGAAAGACAGGCCCAGGGCCATCAACACCACGGCAACCACCTCGCCGGTATCCACGCGGGCGGGCAATTGGGTCAGGAAGTAAATTTCGGCGGCGAACAGTTCGCGGCCGATGATGGATTGGATGATCTGGCGAATGTTCTCGATGTTGGTGGCGAAGGACACCCCCAGAATGGTGCCAAACAATGTTCCCACCACACCCACCGAGGCACCCGACAGGAAGAAGATGCGCATGATGGTGCCACGGGTGGCGCCCATGGTGCGCAGGATAGCGATGTCCCTGCCCTTGTCCTTCACCAGCATGATCAGCGACGAGATGATGTTGAACGCCGCCACCACGATGATCAGCGTCAGGATCAGGAACATGACGTTGCGTTCCACCTGAATGGCATTGAAGAAGTTGGCGTTGGCCTGCTGCCAGTCATAGATGCGGACGCCGCCCTTGGACAAGCGGTAGATATCGCCGCGCAGTTCGGGAACCTTGTCGGGATTATCGACAAAGACCTCGATCTGGGTGACCGCGTCAGGCAGCTTGAAATAGATTTGTGCGGCGTCCAGCGGCATGAAGACGAAGCCGGAATCGTATTCGAACATGCCGATGTTGAAGGTGCCGGCGATGGTATAGCCGCGCAGGCGCGGCATGGTGCCGAACGCGGTGGCGTTGCCCTTGGGCGAGATTAGGGTGATGGTGTCGCCCACGGTGACGCCCAGCTTTTCCGCCAGCCGATAGCCGATCAGAACCGACTCACCGGCCTTGAATTCCTCCGCCGAGCCGCTGAGGCCCTTGCGGATGATGTCGCGGGCCAGCAGATCGTCGGGCCGCACGCCGCGCACGATGGCGCCCGACGCCGCCGCCGGAGAGGTCACCATCACCTGGCCCTCCACGGTGGGAATGGCGCGGGTGACGCCGGGCAGGCGGCGGATGGCTTCGGCCAACGGGTCGTAATCCGTCAGCGCCGGGCCGATGCCATGGATGCCCATATGGCCGTTGATACCCAGGATGCGCGACAGCAATTCCTGACGAAAGCCATTCATAACCGCCATGACCACGATCAGGGTCGCCACCCCCAGGCCGATGCCCAACAAAGAGAATCCGGCAATGACCGAGATGAAGCCCTCCTTACGGCGGGCGCGCAGGTAGCGGAACGCCACCATTCTCTCGAAGGCATCGAACATGGAGGTGGTATCCTTTGTTGCCCCTCGCCGGGCGGGCGCTTTCGCGCCCTTGGCCGCCGCCGCAATGGCGGCCAAACCGGCGAACTTAAAACGTTCGCCGGTTAAGCAGTCAGAAGGGCGAGCGCCGCTTCCACCGAGAGTTCCTGCTTGTCGCCGGTCTGGCGGTTCTTCAGCTCGACGATGCCGTTGGCGACCCCCTTGGGGCCGGCGACCAGCTGCCAGGGCAGGCCGATCAGATCCATGTCGGCGAACTTGACGCCGGCACGGTCGTCGCGATCGTCATACAGCACCTCGACGCCCTGCTCGGACAGGGTGCGGTACATGTCCTCGCACACCTTGTCGCAGGCGGCGTCGCCGGACTTCAGGTTGATAAGGCCCACCTTGAACGGAGCCACCGCTTCCGGCCACTTGATGCCCTTGTCGTCGTGATAGGCCTCGATGATGGCGCCCATCAGGCGCGACACGCCGATGCCGTACGAGCCCATCTCCACCGGCACGGGATTGCCGTCGGGACCAGCCACCACAGCGCCCATGGCCTTGGAGTATTTAGTGCCGAAATAGAAGATGTGGCCGACCTCGATACCGCGCGCCGACTTCAGGCGCTCAGGCGGCGGGCAGTTGGGGTCGTTCACGTCATGTTTTTCGTCGGTGACGGCGTAAAGCTTGGACAGCGCCTCAAGGTCGATGGCGTCCTTGGCTGCCAGCTCGTCATAGGCCACGTCATAGAACACGCCCGATTCGCCGGTCTCGGCAAGCACATGGAATTCGTGGGTCAGATTGCCGCCGATGGCGCCGGAATCGGCGGCCATGGGCACGGCGGTCAGGCCCATGCGCTTAAAAGTCTTGAGATAGGCGTTGAACATGGCCTCGTAAGACCTTTTGGCGCCTTCGAAATCTAGATCGAAGGAATAGGCGTCCTTCATCAGGAACTCGCGGCCACGCATGATGCCGAAGCGCGGGCGGACCTCGTCACGGAACTTCCACTGGATGTGGTAGAGGATCTTGGGCAGCTCGCGATAGCTTTTGGCATTGTCGCGGAAGATCTGGGTGATCAGTTCCTCGTTGGTCGGGCCGTACAGCATCTCGCGGTCATGGCGGTCGTTGAACCGCAGCATTTCCTTGCCATAGGCTTCGTAACGCCCGCTTTCCTTCCAAATGTCCGCCGATTGGATGGTCGGCATCAGCAATTCCTGCGCACCGGCGGCGTCCTGCTCCTCGCGCACGATCTGCTCGATCTTCTTCAGCACCCGCCAGCCCA
>JACMLB010000142.1 GCA_014379805.1 Rhodospirillales bacterium
TGACCTCGACGGCGAAGCTGGCGCGCATGATGCGGCGCAGCATGTGCTCCACCAACCGCGCATCAGCGGGGTCGTCTTCCAGCAGCAACACGCGGATGGTTTCGCTCATGACGGGTCCGGCAATTTGACAAGGCGGAACCAGTAGTCCTGCACCGCATGAATGGCGCGGGAAAAGTCCTCGATGTCCATGGGTTTCGAGACGAAGCTATTGGCGCCAAGCTGATAGGATTTCAGCACGTCGCGCTCGGCTTCCGAGGTGGACAGCACCACCACGGGAATGCCGCGCAAGGACCGGTCGGACTTTAATTCCTCAAGGATTTCATGGCCTGAGCGGCCCGGCAAATTGAGGTCCAGCAGGACCAGATCGGGGCGGGGCGCACCCACATAGGCGGCACCGATGCGGCGCAGGAAGCCCAGCGCCTCGGTGCCATTCTTCACATGGTGCATTTGGGTGGGATAGACGCCGCGCCGCAGGGCGATCTTGACCAGACCGGCATCGCCCAGATCGTCCTCGACCAGCAGGATGTGGAACTGCTCTTTCATGGGCTGAGCCTTGCCCGAAACGGCGGGCGCGGCAAACCATATTTTTGCCCCCCACTTTCGTCACCCCGGACAAGCGTAGCGCCGATCCGGGGTCCATGGTGGTGGGAATCCCGACTTTGGAGCACTCCCGGTCTTCCGGACGCGTTCACGCCGCGCCATGAGAAACACGGAGGTCACGGACGCCCGCTGCGCGGGCCACGGAAGGCACGGATGAATTTTATGGTCCTCCCGGACGAGACGCAGCGGGGGAAACGGCACCATGGACCCCGGATCGCGCAAGCGCGTCCGGGGTGACGAAAAATAATAAATCCATGCCTTCCGTGGCCGCGAAGCGGCTTCCGTGACCTCCGTGTTCAACTGGCGCAGCGAAAGCCGTGGACGCGAGACGTCCAGTGTTCTCCAGCACTTTCTACGCCACCAACTCCGGCACCCGCCGCAGCTTGGGCCACGTGAACCGGAACACGGTTCCGCCGCCATGGGGTTCAAACCAGATACGGCCACCTTGGCGTTCCACCACCTTACGGCAGATGGCCAAACCAATGCCGGTGCCTTCGTATTCGTCGCGGGCATGCAGGCGCTGGAAGATGCCGAAGACCCGTTCGGCATGTTCGGGCGGGATGCCGATGCCGTTATCGGCCACCGAGAATTCCCACTGCTCGCCCTGATCGGTAAACTCCACCACCACATGGGAGGCGTGGTCCTGATTGCGGTATTTCAGGGCGTTGCCGATCAGGTTCTGGAACAGCCGCGCCATCTCGCCCGCATCGCCCAGAACCACCGGCATGCGCGGCGGCATGGTAATCTGGGCGTGGGCCTCATCGATTTCGGTTTGCAAATCGATCAACGCCAAATCGGCGGCGCGGCCCGTATCCACGGGGGCGTCGGTGCTGGTGCGCCCGACCCGCGAATAGGCCAGCAGATCGGTAATCAGCGCATCCATGCGCCGCACGCCGTCGCGGATGAACTCCATGAACTCGCGGGTTTCAACGTCCAGCTTGTCGTCGATGGCCTCTTCGATCAGCGAGACATAGCTGCGCACGGTGCGAAGCGGCTGGCGAAGATCGTGAGACGCCACATAGGCGAACTGCTCCAGCTCCTCGTTGGAGCGGCGCAGTTCCAGCACCAGGGCATCCAGCTTCTGCTCCAACCGCTTGCGGGCGGTGATGTCCTGAATGGTTACGTCGACCCGCACGGGCAGGCCGGATTCGTCACGCGCCACCTCGGCCCGGAACTGGCCGAAACGTTCCTCGCCATCGGGACGGACGATGCGCACGTCCTCGATCACCCTGCCATCGCCGTCACCGCTCAGGGCTAGGTCCAGGGCGACGGACAGGCGGTAGCGGTCGTCCATATGGACACGGCGGAAGAGGGCGGCGCGGCTGGGGGCTTCCTCGCCGGGAACCACGCCCAGCAACGCATGAAACTGATCGGACCACAATTGCCGCCCCGAGGGGGATTCCCAGGTGGCGCTGCCCACTTGGGCAACGCGCTCGGCATTGGACAGCAAGGTCTGGCTGCGCCGTTCCAAATCCTGATAGGCGGCATCCAGGCGTTCGACCATCCCAGCGAAGGCGGCACCCAGGCGGGCGATTTCGTCATCGCCCTCCATGATGAAAGCCCGGCGGTCGCTGGAACCGGGTTCGAAAATGGTCGCCGCTTCGGCCAGCCGCGACAAGGCCAGGGTCAGCCGCTGGCCCAACAGCGCAGCAAACACCACCACCAGAAAAGTGCTGACCGCGCCAATGGCAAGAAAGGTGGTGGTCAGGTTCTTCAGCGAGGTGTCCAGCGCCTGCTGATCGGCGGCCATGCGGATGGACATACGGATGATGGAAAATCTTGGGTTCAGCGGCACATGAACCTCGGCCACCACCGGGTTCTGCCCGCCCCCCAGCCCGCGTCCCAGGGGAACCGCCACAGCACGGCCCTCGGCCTCGACCCGCAATTCGCCGGCCAGCGCGCCCGATTGGGTGGCGACCCGGTGGGCCAGATCCATGACCGCAACCCGCCAGACCAAGGCTCCTTCGGCGGTGCCGGTATTGGGATAGATGATCGGCTCTGCCACGTTGAGAATGGGGCCGTCCGGGCTGTCGCTCACCTTGACCCGACTGCGTCCGCTGGCGACGGCGCCGGCAACCCAGGAATCCGCCTCGTGGCCACCAACCGGAACCGAGCCCACCAGCGGCCGACCGACGAAATCCGTCACCGTCACGATGGTGCGCAACCCATTGACCTCGGCCATGGCGGCCAGCAGCGGCTGCAGATAGATCGTGCGGCCGCTGCCGTCCACCAACCCGTTGGCCAACACCGGATTGGCCGCCAGCGCGTGGTAGTTGGCGGCGACGGCGTCCACCAGCTCAGTGATCTTTTCCGCCCGCCCCGAGGCTTCGATCACCATCAGATCGTTGACCTGGGCGCGGATCAATTGAGCCGTGACCAGCCACGCGCCGCCACCCATCAGCAGCACGAAGAACAGCGCCAACCCCGAGGCGGCGATGGCGACACGGGTAGCTAAGCGGCCACGGATACGCCTGAACACCGCCGCTCCATACTTCTTGACTTGAAAACCTAGGATAATGGCGCGGACCCGTACCCCGCAAGCTTGGAGAACCTAGGCCATCAGTCACGATTACCCGCCCATGGGGGCTTGCGCTCAAAAGGCTTAATCCCCAACTCGAATAGTCTAGAGGAGGAGGATGACATGACCATGGTCATTGCGGCTCCAACGCCGGTCGTTAGTGGGGTCATCGACTGGTCGGGCGTACGGACGCGGTGGACTTCCTGCGCGAGCTGCGCCACCCCGACAACCCCGAGCGCTTCGTCCCCGTGGTGGTGATGAGCGCCTATTGCGGCGCCGAGCACGTGACGCGCATGCGCGACGTGGGCGCCACAGAGTTCATGCTGCGGCCGTTCTCGCAGGAAGTGGTGGCAAGCCGGCTGCGCTCCATCGTCCGCGCGCCCCGCATGTTCATCCTAGGCGGCAACTTCTTCGGCCCCGACCGCCGCCGCCGCCGGGTGGATTGGGATGCCTCGGAACGGCGCAGCCATCAAAACTATCGCTCTGGCGACCGCCGCCGGGGGGCCACCGGGGAGTTCTCCGGCAAGGAACGGCGTCAGGGCCGCGCCGGGTTCGAACCATTGGAACGCCGAACAGCGCAGCGGGCCTGACCATCGTCCCCATGGCCCGGAGGAGGATCAAATCCCCAAATCCGCTAGCGCCCCCAATAGCCGGGTGTTGGCCGCGTTATTCACCGACAGATCGGGCAGCGTCGGCGGCGTCGGCTGGTCGAAGCGGGCCAGCAGGCGCTTGGGCAGGCTGGGGAATTTAGGCGGGGCGTATTCGCCGCACACATCCACACCGACGATGCGGCGATGGGCCGCCAGCGCGCCGAGGCAGGCCAGGATGTGGTCCATGCGCATCTCGCCCTGATTCCAGTTGGTCAGAGCTTCGTCGGGGTGCAGCACGTCTTTGTCGATGGTGACGTAAACCGCCTGGGTGGGCAGGCGCCGGGCGAGGTCTGCGACGAAGCCGGGCCAGTCCCTTCCGGCCAGATTGCCACCCATGACCGGCTGACGCCCCAGCACCTTGGCCGGCCCCATACGCCACGGATGCAGCTCGTAGCGGTTTCCGTCCACCGCCGCCGCATTGCCGCCCTTTATCTGCGGCCAAGTGGTGCCGGCGCAGGGGCCGATGGTGACCAGCTTGGCCACATGGTCCATTTCAAGCACGCGGTTGACCCACGAGCCGCAATGATAGGCCGGCGGCCATTTGCCCCAATCGGGGTGATTGTCAAAATGGACGATGGACAGCTTTTCCTTGGCGTGGCGCGCCACCAAAGGTGCGGTCAGATGGTGGAAATCGCCCGAGCCCATGAAGGTGATTTCCGCCCCCTTGCCCGGCAACGGGCCATCCTCGGTCAGGCGGCGGGCCAGGGCCACCATGTGCTCGCGCCGGGCCCATAGGCGTAAGGCATCGGCCTCGGGCTTGAGATTGATTGTTTGCGCCAGCCCCTCTTGTGCCAGACCGGCAAGGGTGGGTTGGGCCATCAACGAACCGTCCAGATGCAGCAGGCGAATTTTCATGGCCGCTTGCTTAAAGCCCACGGGCTGGCGAGGCAAAGCCGATTAGGGGTAGTCCTTAGGGACAGTTTCATGGAACCGTCACCCTCGACGGTCTCCTGCGCCGCTAATCTTCGGCCATCACCAGCTTTGGCGGGAATGGCATGGATTTCGATCGTTCCCTGGATGACATGATTTTGTCGGCCTATCGGCTGTCCTGGCCTGCGCCGGCAACCAAGCCCAAGCGCGGCCTGCTGCGCCGTGTCGTGAATCGCTGCCTCAACCAGCGCCTTGAGGGCTGGCCGGTGGTGCTTTCGGCGCCCGCCCGCCAATAATGTAACAATAATTCTTTCACGACCGGCGGGTTGAAACGTCCCGTCACGACTCCCAAAGTCCATTGCCAACCGGCATCGCCGAAAACAGGCGCCGGATTTTGCCAAAGAATGGGATTGGGAGCGAACGCCATGCTGACGTTGCAGGACTGTCTCGACATGTGCGATCTCCCCTGCGAGATCGTTGACGCCATCGCCGAGCACGAAAAAGTGCCGCAGATCGTCGCCGCCGAATTGGGCAATTGCCTGGCTGGTTCCAATGGCGGGCTGGCGGTGATCCACCAGTTCATCCTGGACGACATGGCGGATGCCATCGGGCGCAGCGACTACCGCCACCTTGCTCGGCTGGAACACACTCTGACCCATTTCCGCCACAGCCATCCGGGCATGCCTGCGGTTTCCTGACTGGCAGGGTCACTCGCCTCGCGATACCCTGCCCGATCTGCGAGTCGAGGATACCCCCATGCAAGCTGACGTTCTGGCCCTGTTGTCCGCCCGCCGCACCCATGGCGGCAAGCGGCCCCGGCGGATCGACACCCATATCTCCAGCGTCTTCCTGGTGGGCGACAAGGTCTGGAAGCTGAAGAAGGCAGTGCGGCTGCCCTTCCTGGACTTCACCAGCCTGGAGGCCCGCCGCCGCGCCTGCGAGGCAGAGTTGGAGGTCAACCGCCGCGCCGCGCCTGATCTCTATCTAGGCGTGGTGCCGGTGACCCGTGAGGGCGACGGCACCCTGGCGCTCGGCGGCAACGGCGAGCCGGTGGATTGGCTTGTGCACATGCGCCGCTTCGACCAGCGCACATTATTTTCCACCCTGGTTGGCGCCAACCGCGTCGATCGCCACCGCATCCATGCCTTGACCGAAGCGGTGTGGAATTTCCACCGCATGGCACCAGTGCGCAAGGATCGCGGCGGGGCGGCCGGGCTGACCTGGACCATAGACACCAACGATGCCTCCATGGCGGCACATCCGGACATTCTGGCCCCCGCCAAGGCCAAGGCGCTGACGGCGCAGTCCCGTGAGTGGCTCGCCCGGTTGGGACCGGTGCTGGAGGAGCGCCGGGAGCGCGGGCTGGTGCGCCAGTGCCACGGCGATCTGCATTGCGGCAACATCTGTCTGTTCGAGGGCAAGCCGACCCTGTTCGACGCCATCGAATTTTCGGAAGACATCGCCTGCATCGACGTGTTCTACGATTTGGCCTTCCTGCTGATGGATCTGGATCAACGCGGCGCCCGGCCCTTGGCGGGTTATGCGCTGAACCACTATCTGGACCTGTCGGGCGATTACCAGGGCGTGGGCCCGCTGCCCCTGCTGCTGTCCCTGCGTGCCGGGGTGCGCGCCCATGTGTGCGCCACCATGGGAATGCCCGAACAGGCCCAAGCCTATCTGAACTCCGCGCTGGCCTATTTGTCGCCGCCGCCGCCGCGCCTGTTGGCGGTGGGCGGGCTGTCGGGCAGCGGCAAGTCGCGCATGGGCCGCGAACTGGCCCCCTTGCTGGCCGTGCCCGCCGCCGCCGTGGTGCGCACGGATTCCCTGCGCAAGCAAATGATGGGCGTCGGCCTGCTGGAAAAACTGGGTCCCGAGGGCTACACCCCGGAGATCACCGAGCGCACCTATCAGGCCCTGTACGACACCTGCCTGCAGGTGCTGAAATCCGGCCATTCCGCCGTGGCCGACGCCGTCTTCGCCAAGCCCGAACAGCGCAACGCCATTGAGCGAGTGGCGCGGGATGCGGGCGTGCCGTTCCAAGGCCTATGGCTGGAAAGCCCGCCCCATCTGTCGGCGCAACGCATCAAGACGCGCAAGGCCAATGTTTCGGACGCCACCGTGGCGGTGCTGGAGAGCCAACTGGGCTACGATCTTGGCGTCATCACTTGGGCGCGCGTGGAAACCGGCGGTTCCAAGATCAAAGCGCTTTCCGACGGGCGGGCCGCGCTGGGGTTATGAGTGGTATCCACCCGCCATGGATTAACAAATTCCCGGCCAGCGTGCATAATGTGGGGATTAAGGGAGTTAAGACCATGACCGACTTCAAGACTATTCTGGTCCCCGTGACCGACGGCGCCTCGGCGGTGTCGCCGTTGGATACCGCCTTCCGGTTGGCGGCACTGTTCGGCGCCCATGTGGTTGGCCTGCACGTACGCAGCGACCCCAGCTCGGCGGTGCCGCTGGTGGGCGAGGGAATGTCCGGCGGCATGGTCGAAGAAATGATGAGCGTGGCCGAGCGCCAATCCGCTGAGCGCGCCGCCGCCGCCCGCGCCGGCTTTGACGCCGCCTGCACCCGCCACGCCGTGGGCCTTTCCACCGTCCCCGTTGCCGGCCCCTCTGCCCAGTGGGAAGACGTGACCGGGCGCGAGGAAGAGGCGGTGGCATGGCGTGGCCGCCTGTCCGATCTGGTCGTCATGGGCCGCCCGAGCGAAGGTGCCGAGATACCGTCGCTGATGACCCTGAACGCCGCCCTGATGGAAAGCGGCAAGCCCCTGTTGCTGGCCCCGCCCCGCGCGCCGGCGGTGGTTGGCCACTCGGTGGCGGTGGCGTGGAATGGCAGCGCCGAGGCCGGTCGCGCCGTCGCCTTCGCCCTGCCGCTTATGAAACGCGCCGAAACGGTGACCATCCTGTCCATCGCCGAGGACAACCGTACCATCTCGGCCCCGGCGGGTGAATTGGCCGCCTTCCTGGCATGGCACGGCATCACCGCCCAATGCAAAGTCATCCATGGCGGCGCCCATGCCGGCGCCACCCTGCTGGAGCAATGCGCAGCCGTCGGCGCCGATATGCTGGTCATGGGCGCCTACACCCATTCCCGCCTGCGCCAATTGATCCTGGGCGGCGTTACCCGCCACGTCCTCAATCACGCCCATATCGCCTGCCTGATGTGCCACTAACAAGCGCCGGTGGGTGCATGCCAGCAATGCACCCACCGCCGTGCTGCTTTGCACACCATCCCCAAAGTCAAGACCACCGCCGCATCGCTGCACTGCACTACCAATTTGGTGCAGTGCAGAATATTGGTCGAAAGACCAATGCTGTCACGAACGTTCAGGTTCAATAACCCACACTACGCGTGCTAGTATTCTTCCAACGCCGAGCCCGGGACTTCTCCCGGACTCCCCGCCAGTTCCAAGGTCGAGGGAGGTTTAGTCATGTTGTCCCTGGTAGACTGCATCGCGTTCAGCGGCTTGACGCCGGACCAGTTGGAAGCCGTCGCGTGCTATAAGCACGTCCCCGTCATCGTCGCCGCCGAATGGGCGGAAACCGAGTTGGACAAGCCCGAAGGCGCACGGGAAGTCGAAGACATGCTGGCCTCGGAAGTGAAGGTCGCCAACGACCACCACTTGCCCTGCGCCGCCTCGTGGATCAAGGCCTTGGCCGAGTTCCAAATCAGCCACCCGGAATTGGCATAAACAGTATTAGCCGTCTTGGTCAGGCTGTTGTGTCCAATGACATCCCTTAAACGCTCCGTCACGAGACGCCATCTTGCGGTGACCCAACTCGTAGCAACGGAACCGTTCCATGACCAAGCTGAGCGATATCGAAGGCATCGGCCCGGCGCAGGCGGAAAAACTGGCTGCCGCCGGGCTGAAGACCGTGGAAAAGCTGCTGGAAGCCGGCAAGACCCCACAGGGCCGCAAAAGCCTTGAAGAGTGTACCGGCATCAGCGGCAAACAGCTCCTGCGCTGGGTGAACATGGCCGATCTGTACCGCATCAAGGGTGTCGGCGAGGAATTTGCCGATCTGCTTGAGGCCGCGGGGATCGATACCGTCCCGGAACTGGCCCAACGCAAGGCCGCCAACCTTCGGCAGAAAATGATCGAAGTCAACGAGGCCAAAAAGCTGGTGCGGGCCTTGCCATCGGAGTCCCAGGTCGAGGAATGGATCA
>JACMLB010000143.1 GCA_014379805.1 Rhodospirillales bacterium
GCGCATTGTCGGCCTGCTGCCGAAGATCCGTCAGACTCTGTTCTTCTCGGCCACGCTTGGCCCGGAGATCCGCCGTCTGGCCGACGCCTTCCTGATGAACCCCAAGGAAATCTCGGTGTCGGCGCCGTCTTCGGCCTCGACCACCATCGAGCAGTTCCTGGCGGTGGTCGATGACATCGACAAGCGCGAGACCCTGCGCCACATCATCCGCGTCGAGAACGTGAAAAACGCGTTCATCTTCTGCAATCGCAAGCGCGATGTGGACGTGCTGTTCAAAAGCCTGAACAAACATGGCTTCGACGCCGTGCAGTTCCATGGCGACATGGCCCAGCCCGCCCGGATCGAGGCCTTGAACAAGTTCAAGTCCGGCGAAGCCCGCCTGATGGTGTGCTCGGACGTTGCCGCGCGCGGCATCGACATCAAGGCGGTCAGCCACGTCTTCAATTTCGACGTGCCGATCCATGCCGAAGATTACGTGCACCGCATCGGCCGCACCGGTCGTGCCGGCATCTCGGGCAAGGCCTATACCATCGCCACGCCCGATGACGGCAAGTTTGTCGGCTCCATCGAAAAGCTGATCGGCACCCAAATCCCGCGTCTGGAAATCGAGGGCGTCCCCGCCCTGGAACTGGACATGGAAGGCCGAAAGCGCCGCCGTGGTCCGCCCGGCAAGGGTTCTGAAGCCCGGGGCGGTTCCGAAGAGGGCAAGCGTCCCCGTCGTGGTGCGCCGCGCCGCGAGGCCAAGCCCCGTGAAGAACAGCTGGCTGAGACCCCGCGCGAGGAAAGCGTTGTGGAGGAAATCCAGGTGGAAGCCCTGCCTGCGGGCGACGAAGGTACTGTTCAATCCGAGCAGACCACCCGCCCTGAGCAATCTGCCCGTCCCGAGCGTGGTGGCCGTGGCCGCCGCGAACGTGGTCCCCGTGCCGAGCGTGAAGCCCGTCCGGAGCGTGAGCCCCGTGCTGAGCGTGAAGTCCGGCCCGAACGTGAAGCCCGTCCGGAGCGGACCGAGCAGGTCGAGCAGCCCCGCCGTGACGAGCGTCCGCGCCGTGACGACCGTGGTGCCCGCCCCGCTGCGGACGACCGTGGCGATCGCGGTCGGCGCGACAACCGTGGCGATGGCCGCCGTCGTGGCCGGGTGGACGAGTTGGGTATCGGCGAGATGATGCACCGCGACGGAGTCATCGGCTTCGGCGATCACATGCCCGACTTCATGATGCGCGAAGTGCCGAAGATCCCGGTGCGTAGCGCCAAGGACGACGCCGAGGAGTAGGCCGCATGCAGACCATCTTCATCCAGGTCAAATGCGAGCTGGGCCGCGCCTATGGCGTGGCCGACGCGGCAGTGGACATCGAGCAGGTCTCGGAGGTCCACTCCATTTCGGGTCAGTACGACCTGATGCTCAAATGCTTCCTGGACGATGGTCAGGACATCGGCCAATTCGTCGTCGATACCATCCAAAAGGTGCCGGGGGTGAAGGATACCTTCACCCTCATCGCCTTCAAGGCGTTCTCCTAGAACCTCCCGGCGCTCCACGGCCACGGCCTGACCGCACCCGCGCGCCTATTCCTGGCTGTGGGTGCCCATGCCGCTTTATTATCTGCGCAGACTGACCGGGAAGAAGCGCACCGCGCGCGCCAATCGCCAATTGGGCCTGACCCTGGCCTTCGTCGCCGGGGCCACCAATGCGGGCGGCTTCCTGGCGGTGGCGCAATACACCTCGCACATGACCGGCATTCTCTCGTCCATGGCCGATAATCTGGCCCTGGGTCATGTGCCGCTGGCTTTGGCCGGCCTGGGCGCCCTGTTTTCCTTTATCGTTGGCGCCGGCTATTCCACCATCTGCATCAATTGGGGCCGCCACCGCCACCTGCACAGCGAATACGCCGCGCCGCTTCTGGCCGAGGCCACCTTGCTGCTTGGCTTCGGCCTGATCGGCGGCAATCTGGAACTGCATCAGGGCGGCTATGTGGTGCCGGTGACGGTGATGTTCCTGTGCTTCCTCATGGGGTTGCAGAACGCCATCATCACCAAGATTTCCAACGCCGAAATCCGCACCACCCACATGACCGGCATCGTCACCGATATCGGCATCGAGTTGGGCAAGGTGTTCTACTTCAACTCAGAACCCGAATCGCCCCATTATAAGCAGGTGCACGCCAATCTGGCGAAACTGAAGCTGCTGATTATGCTGGCCTCCGCGTTCTCGCTCGGCGGTCTGGCGGGCGCCCTGGGATTCAAATACATCGGCTATTCCGCCACCCTGCCGCTAGCCGGCATGCTGGTACTGCTGGCCATCGTCCCGGTAGTGGACGACATGCGCACCACCGTCAATCTGCGCGCCCGCATGCGGGGACGGCGGTAATACGGGACTGTTGCCCCGGGTCAAGCCCGGGATAACGACTGACGGACGATGCCCCCGCTACTTCCCCGCCAATATGCGTGCCGCCATGGCTGAACTCAGCCCATCCTGGCGCGCAGCAAACGCTTCCAGCGCCTCCCGCACTTCCACCAAATCCCGTGCATTCACCGCCAGACTCACCTGTGCGGCACCGGCCAGCACGCCGGCCATGGCCCGTTGCGCCACCGCCTCGTCGCGGGCGGCGACAGCCAGCAGCGGCTGCAATTGGGGCTCGGGCATCCAGCCGGCCAGCAGGCCGGCGATGCGGGTCACATAAGATGCGTCTCCGGTGGCGAAGAACGCCGCCCACAGCATGTCCACATGAACCGGATGGGTGGGCAGGAAGTCCGTGAAGACTGCGCCCTCCGGGTCCATGCCGCCGGCGGCATGCTCACCCACCAGACGCTCCATCAAACGGCGGCGCTCGGCGTGGTGGGAATAGTTCAGCGCCTGGGCCACCATCTCGACCTTGACCGGGTCGCCGCCGCGAATGGCATCCACCAGCGCGGCGGCGGCAGGGGGCTGGGCATCCATGACCAAGGCCAGGAACACCGGCAGGGTCAACACGGTCTGGGCGCGCCAGCGTTCGGTCACCGGCTCGGCGGCGAACAGGGCGACCATGCCCAACGGGTCGGGTTTGCGGAAGTATCCAATGACCGCAGTCTCAAGGGCGCTGTGATCGACCACTATATCCATCCCATCCATCCCACCGCCAAGCCGGCGGCGCCGGCAACGATGATGCCGCTCATGGCAAAGGCCATGCGGCGCGCCATCAACCCGCCGCACAGACCGCCCACCAGCGCCACCTTGACGCCTGTATTGACGAAGGCGGCGATGGTGATGGCGGTCGTCGCTACCGTCAACGCCACGCCTTGCATCTGCGCCATGGACAAGGCGACGGCATCCACATCGGCCAGACCGGCAATGGCCGCCAGCAGATATAACCCGGCGGAACCGCCCCAGGCCTGAAGCAGCTTGGATGCCAGGATGACCAGCGCCAGCAGTGTTGCGAACTTGATAGCCATGCCCAATTCGAAAGGATTGGACAAAGCGGTGGCGCCGGGCTTGCCCTCGTCCGCACGCGCACGCCACAGCAGCCATGTGGCGATCAGCCCGGCCGCGCACATGCAGCCCAACGGCAGCGCCAACTCCAACCCGACGGGCCGGTTAAGGACGAACACAATCAGCCACAGCCGGGCATACATAGTGGCATTGGCCACCGCCACACCGGCGGTAAGCAACGGCTGCATTCCGGGATTGGCGCGGCCCATGCGGGCGAAGGACACGGTCAGCGCGGTGGACGAGGCCAAACCGCCAAACACGCCGGTCAGCAGGCTGCCGATGCGCGGCCCGGCGATCTTGATGGCGAAATAGCCGATGAACGAGATACCCGCCACCATGACCACCAGCAGCCACAGCTTGTACGGATTAAGCGCCCCCTCGGGGCCGAAGCCCTGATTGGGCAGCACCGGCAGCAACACCACGGAAATCAGCAGCAGCTTGATGGCGGCGCGCAATTCCAGCGCCTCCAGCCGGCGCACCCAGCCATGCAAGGTGTCCTTGGCCCCCAGCAATGCGGTGGCGACCACGCCGCCCGCCGCCGCCGCCGTGCCCTCTCCCAAAGCCGCCAGCGCGCCCAAGGCAAAGGCCGTCAACTCAGCGATTTCGGTGGTGACGCCCACGTCATGGTCGCCGTTGCGCGCGCGCATGATGTGGGACGAGACCACCACCGCCGCCAAAGCGAGGAAAGCCGAGGCCAGAGCCAACGGCCCCACGGCAATGCCGAACCAGCCGGAAACGCCGCCCAGCAATCCGATCAGCGCAAAGGTGCGGATACCGGCGACCCGGCCGCCCTCGGCATATTCCCGCGCCTGCCAGCCGCGCTCGACCCCCATCAACAGACCGATGGCCAGCGCCAGGCCAAGGCGCTCGAACAGTTCAATGTGTTCCATCAGTCCCTCCGCTTATCCCCTCCAATTTCGCATGCTGGCCGGTGAAAGCATAGTCGGTTCCCATAGGTTGAGGCATACTGGTCAGACCATTGCGACGGAGGACGACCCGATGACGAGCAAGGTTGCGCTGTTCCTGGCCCATTCCATCGCCCTGGAGACCGAAGCCGGCGACCGCTACGAGGAATTGGCGGACGTCATGGAGGTCCACAACAACCCCGACATCGCCGAGCTGTTCCGTCGCATGAGCGAGTTCTCGCGCAAGCACGCGGATTCGGTGCGCGAGCGTGCCCGGGCCTTCCAGCCACTGCCCAAGCTGAAAAGCTGGGAGTACCGCTGGAACGCGCCCGAGCCGCCGGAAGTGGGCGATTTCAGCGCCACCCATTACCTGATGACGCCCTACCACGCCCTGCAATTCGCCTTGGGCAACGAGCGCCGGGGCTGGGAGTATTACAGTGGCATGGCTGCCGGCACCTCTAACGCCGAACTGCGCGAGCTTGCCCACACCTTCGCCGAGGAAGAAGCCGACCACCTTCGGCAATTGGAGCAATGGCTGACCAAGGTGGAGCGCCCGGTCAAGAATTGGGCCGACGACCCGGACCCGGCGGCGGTGATCGACTAATCACTCCCGCCCTCGGTTGACCACCTTCACCGCCAGCACAGTCCCGGCCAGAACCAGGGTGGCCGCGTTGGCGAGAATGATGGGCCAAGCGCCCATGAGCAGGCCATAGGCCAGCCACAACGCGACGCCCAGGCAAAACATCACCCACATGGCGAGCGAGATGTCGCGGGTGTGGCGGGTCTTCAGGGTCTTCACCACCTGGGGCACGAAGGCTAAAGTAGTGAAACAGGCGGCGGTCGAGCCCACCAGATCGGCCAGTTCAACAACCATCAACGGCCCTCGCGGAGGAAGTTTCTTGCTGTCCTATATCACGGTTCTGCTGGTCTGCCAGCTTGCCGGCGAGGTCATCGCCCGTCTGACAGGGTTGCCCATCCCCGGCCCGGTAGTGGGCATGCTGCTGCTGTTCGTGGGTCTGGTGATCAAGGGCGGCATCCCGGCAGAGCTGGAAAAGGTCGCCAACAGCCTGCTGTCCCATCTGTCGCTGCTGTTCATCCCAGCGGGCGTGGGCGTCATGGTCCATCTGAAGCTGATCGCCCAGGAATGGCTGCCCATCTCGGCCTCGCTGGTTCTCAGCACCGCAGCCACCATCGCGGTGACCGGCTGGGTCATGGACCGGCTGGCGAAGCGCGGGGAGCCCAAAGTGTGACCGGCGATCTGCATTCCATCTGGGTCTATCTGGCGGCGTCCCCGCTGATGGGGCTGACCGCCACGCTGCTGGCCTATCAGGGCGCCCACTGGCTGTGGCGGCGCGGGCATATGTCGCCGTTCCTCAATCCGGTGATGATCTCGGTCATGACCATCGGCGGCTTTCTGACCGCCACCGGTATCGACTACCGCACCTATTTCGACGGCGCCCAATTCGTCCACTTCCTGCTGGGGCCGGCCACGGTGGCCCTGGCCATTCCGCTGTACCGCCAGCTACGGCTGCTCATGCGCTCGCTGACAGCCGTGTTGGTGGGGCTGCTGGCCGGATCGGTCACCGCCATCCTGACCGCCATGGGCTGCGGCTGGGCCTTGGGCGCGTCCGAGCAAACCATCCGCTCGCTGGCGCCCAAATCGGTCACCGCCCCCATCGCCATGGGCCTGAGCGAAACCGTCGGCGGCCTGCCCTCGCTGACCGCCGCCTTGGTGGTGCTGACCGGTCTGGTCGGTTCAGTTATCGGAGTGTGGGTGCTGGACGGCCTGAAGGTGCGCGACGAGCGGGCACGCGGCCTTGCCATCGGTACCGCCGCCCACGGCATCGGTACGGCGCGGGCCATTCAGATGGGCGAAGTGACCGGCGCGTTCTCGGGCCTTGCCATGGGGCTGAACGGCGTGGCCACGGCCATATTGCTGCCGCTGCTGGTGCGGTGGCTGTTGGGATAGTTTTCTTAAGTGCCGTCCCCCGCCCCCTTTGGCTTGCGCCGCAGGGAACGGGGGGTGGGGCCTTCCCGCCAAGGAAGCTGGGTAAGGGGGGAGGCGTTTTGGGGCCACCTCCCCCCTTTTTGGCCCATCCCGGAATGCTGGGTTTGGGGACGTATTCCGGGACGGACTCAAGGGCTAGGAGGGGGAGCGTTTGGGGCCGCTCCCCCTCAAGGGACACTTCCACGATACTGGGGTTCGGGGACGAACTCGTGGAAGGCCCTTATCTGTTGTTTTGCGGTGTCGAGAGGAGCCCCGTTTGGGGCCGGGACTCCTCTCAAAAATTCCCGCCGGCGCTGGGGTTCGGGGATGGCCGAACGGGAATTTTTACCGCCAGGATCAGGCGGCTTGCGCCTCCTGTTCCAAGCCCACGGAAGTCTGCACCTGCAACGGCACGGTAAAGCTGAATGTGCTACCCACACCGGCTTGCGAGTCCACCCAGACGCGGCCGCCCAGGCGTTCCACCATGCGCCGCACGATCGCCAGACCCATGCCCGTTCCGGGCCGGCCGTCGATACCCTGCAAGCGGTGGAAAATCTCGAACAGGCGCGGCAGATGGCGTTCGTCGATACCCATGCCGTTATCGCGCACCGAGAACACCGCATGTTCCCCTTCGCGCGTGGCCGATACGTGGATCAGCAGCTTGCGATGGGGGCTGCGATAGCGCAGCGCGTTGTCCACCAACTGGGTGAAGATTTCGGTCAGGCTCTTTTCCTCGGCGGCCACGTCGGGCAGCGACCCGATCATCAGCGAGGCAGAGGCTTTACGAACATCCTCGGCCAGACGCTCGGCGGCGGAGGCCATGGCGGCAGAGGCCGGGATCACAGCCTCGACGGCAGGCAGATGGTCCACGGCGACGAACGCCTCTAGATCCTGGACCAGCTTGCGCATGCGTTGGGCGCCAGCCACCACATGGGCCACGTAATCGCGGCTTTCCGCGTCCAGCACGGCCTCGGCGTGATTGGCCAGCAATTGGGTGTAGGAAACGACCCGGCGCAAGGGTTCCTGCAAATCGTGGGCGGCGACCTCGGCAATGCGCTCCAGATCGGCCACATAGCGGCGCAGGCGCTCGCGGCTGGCCAGCAATTCGGCTTTCTTCACCGCCAGATCGTGGGCGATGGCTTCCTGGCGGCGCACCAGTTGGTAAAGCATCAGCAGCGCCACACCCAGCACCACGGTCACCGCCGCCCCCACCAGCACATAGGTCCGCTGGGTGTCGGCGTGCAGGGCCAGCACCTCAGCCTCGGACCGGCCCACCCAAACCACCAGGGGGTGCTCGTCAAGGACACGGAAGCTGGCGATACGGCGTTCATCGTCCACGGGGCCAGCCACATTCTGGCTGCCGGCACCGGTGGAGAACAGATGCTCGGCCACCCCCGACGCGGTGACGGCGCGGCCCACGGAATTGTCCGAGGCTGCGCGGATGATGCCGTCGCGGCCGATCAGCAGGATGACGCCCTTGCTGCCCACGTCGATGGAGCCGTAGAAGGCCGACAGATAAAGCGGGTCCAGCGACAACACCAGCACGCCGGCAAAGCTGCCATCGGCATGGCTCAGCCGCCGGGTCATCTGGATGGACCATTTGCCCGAGGCGCGGCCCAGCACCGGCTTGCTGATGAACAGCTGATCGCTGCTGTCCTTAAGATGGACGCGGAAATGTTCGCGGTCGGACAAATCCATGCCGGCCACGCCGGGAATGGTGCTTTCCACCAGGGTGCCGTCGGCGCCGATCACCGCCATTTGGACGGACACATTGCGCAGGATGACGGCGCGGTTGGCCGCGTCCGCCAGGGCGAACCGGTCGGGGTCGCGCCGATATTCGGCGGCCATGTACAGCATGGTCTGGTCCAGGCCGGCGATGGTGCGCTGGATGTGTTCCTCGAACGCGCGGGCCAGATTGGTGGTGTCGGCCTGGGCCTGATGCAGCACGCGGTCATGATCGCGGCCCAAATCCCACGCCACGCCCAGCCAAAGCAGCACGAGAACGAAGATGCCGAACGCGGCAACGGCGCTCCCTGCATTCGTTCTGGTGAGTACTCCGCGCGGCATGGCCTGAAATTCCATCTTGTTGATGCTTGCTTTGTATCAACTCTCTTTCAATGGAATACGGGTTGTGATTGAATTCGACTGAAACGTTGTGTGAACAACATGTAAACGTTGCGATCAGGGGGGGGGGAGTATCTGGTGTCGGGCACGAAGGCGCATGTGCTGATTGTGGAAGACGAACCCGTCACACGGGGAAAGCTGGCTGCGCACCTGACTGCCGAAGGCTTTCAAGTCAGCGAAGCCGCCGACGCCCGCGATATGCGGGCCATCGTTTCGCGCACCATCCCCGACGTGGTTCTGCTGGATATCAACCTTCCCGACGAAAGCGGTTTGATCCTGGCCCGTGACTTGCGGGCCAAATCCTCGGTGGGCATCATCCTGGTGACCGCGCGCCAGGACGAAACTGACCGCATCGTCGGCCTGGAACTGGGCGCCGACGATTACATCACCAAGCCGTTCAACCCACGCGAACTGGCGGTCCGGGTGCGCAACCTGATCCGCCGCGTCGCCCCTTCCATGGCGGCAGAGCGCCAAGCCAGCGGCGTGTTCACCTTCGCCCATTGGAAATTGGATTGCGATGCCCGCCAATTGATCTCACCCGTGGGTGAGGCCGTGCGCCTGACGCGGGGCGAATTCGACGTGCTGGCCGCCCTGGCCCGCCACGCCGGCCGGGCACTGACCCGCGACCAGCTGCTGGATATGACCCAGCACGATGGCGAGGCCGTCATCGACCGCACCATCGACGTGCTGGTGGGCCGCCTGCGCCGGAAGATCGAAGTGGACCCGAAACACCCCAGCATCATTGTGACTGTCCATGGGATTGGATATCGGCTGGTGGCGGCGTAACTGCCCGTCCTTCCGAGGCGTCGAACGCCTCGCCACGAGAACACGGAAAGCACGGACGCCCGCTGCGCGGGCCACGGAAGACACGGACAGGCTTTTTGCTCGTCATGTGTGGACAAACGTAGCGCGTCTGGCGTGACGAGAAGGAAAATTTTCCGTGCTTTCCGTGGCCGCGTAGCGGCTTCCGTGACCTCCGTGTTCAACTGGCGAACCGAAGGCCGGGGGATACTAGGCGGCTTGTGTTCTCCATCCCTCTTGCCCTTATGCCCTCTTGCCCTTATGCCCTCTTGCCCTTATGCCCTCTTGCCCTTATGCCCTCTTGCCCTTATGCCAAGCGGACCCACGTGGATACGCGGGTCAAGCCCGCGCACGACGATGGCGCGACGGTTTTACCGTTCCCGAAACGCCTCATGCCGTAGCTTCAGCACCGGCTTCACCAGATATTCCATCACCGTACGGGTGCCCGTGCGGATATCCACCGTGGCTTGCATGCCGGCGGTGATGACGCGTTTGGTATCGTCTTCGCCCAGATAGGCGCGATCAGTCTGCACCACCACGCGGTAAAAGGGCTGGTCATCGGGGCCCATGGTGGTGTCGGGGGCGACCAGGATGACTTCGCCCTCCAACCCGCCATAGGTGGTGTAGTCATAGGCCGACAGCTTCACCATGGCTTTCTGACCCAACTCAACGTAACCGCGATCAGCGGGGTTCAGTTTGGCGTCGATTTGCAGGCGTTCGTGCAGGGGCACGATTTCCATGATGGGGTCACCGGCCTTGACCACGCCGCCGATGGTGTTGGCGCGCAGATTCTTGACGATGCCGTCGATGGGGCTGGTGATCTGGGTACGGCGCTGCTGGTCCGAGGCCTGGGTCAACAGCTCGCGGGTCCGCGCGATACTGAGTTCGGCGTCGGACAACTCGCCCTGAACCGTGCGGGCGAATTTGGCCTGTTCCTCGTCGATGCGGCTTTTCGCTTCGGCCTGGCCTGCCTGGGCGCGCGGGATCGAGGCACGGATGCTGTCCAACTGCCCCTCCAACTCTTCCGTCTGCGCCTGCAACTGGACATGCTCCATGCGCGCCGTCAGGCCGGATTTCATCAGATCGGTGGACATGGCAAGACGCTCGCGCGACAGCCGCAGATTGGCGGCAATGGAGCGCTGGCGGGTTTCCAGTTCCTGGACCTCCAACGCCTTGCCGCGCGCCTGATCCTGCATCACCGCCAAGGTGGCGCGCAGGGCCGAGCGGCGGGTGTCGAAATTACGCCCTTCCGATGCCAATAGGACGGGCTGGCGCTTGGCTTCCTCGGGCGGGAAGGCGATGGTGGCGGCGCCCGACACCTCGGCTTGCAGACGGGCGCGCTGCAGCATCAGATTGTCCAGCCGCACCTGCAATTCATCGCGATTGATGGAACTGGCCGACAAATCCAGTTGCAGCAACGGCGCGCCTTCATGAACCTCGCTGCCGTCGGCAACGTAGATTTCACGGACCACGCCGCCTTCCAAATGCTGGATCACCTTGACCTTGCCCTCGGGCACCACCTCGCCGGTGGCGATGGCGACTTCTTCCAGCCCGGCCACGGTGGCCCAGACCAGAAACAGCGCCGCCGCCACCATGACCATGCGGGCCAGCGGGCGCCAATTGGCCAGCGGATAGGAATTGGACAAAGCGAGCAGACGGCCACCATGTTCGGGCGCATGGTGCGCGGCGGCGTCCATGGGCAGCAGCACCGGGCCGGTCGGGGTCAGCCAGTTCCACGCGTCCAGCAAAGCCTCTTTGGCCTTGGGCATACGCTGCGGCCCCAGCCACGCCAGCACGGCGGACAAGTCGCGCCAGATCACCTTGGCACGGTCGAAGCGGCCAGCGGGGGGCGGTTCGGGCATAGGGCCAGTGGGCGGCATGGCGAGAACAGGCATGTCGGCGGTCATTGGGTCACCGGAACAGCTACGGGCGGGCGGGCCGGCGCAGGACGCGGACCGAACAGACGGGGCAACACCTCGGCGGCGGGACCGGCGGCGACAAGATGGCCGCGTTCCAGCACCACCACGTCGCGGCAGGCCGGCAGCAGCACCGGAGAATGGGTCACCACCACCACAGTGCGGGTCTTGGCCAGCTCGGCCAGGGTGTTGCGCAAGTCTTCTTCCGCCTGACGGTCCAGGCTGGCCGAAGGTTCGTCCAGCAGCAGCACCGGCGGATTGCCCACCAAGGCGCGGGCCACGGCGATGCGCTGGCGCTGACCGGCGGACAGGCGCGAGCCGGCCTCGCCGATGCCGGTAGCATAGCCGTTGGGCATGTCGGAGATGACGTCGTGCACCCCGGCGGCCTTGGCGGCGGCCAGAATGGTTTCGTCATCGCAGCCCGGCGCGCCATAGGCGATGTTGTCGCGCACGGTGGCGTTGAACAGCAAGGTTTCCTGCGGCACATAGCCAATCCAGCCGGCCAGCTCGCCACGGGTGAACTGGGCGATGTCGGAGCCGTCCAGCAGCACCCGGCCCGTGGTCGGCGGATACAGGCCCAGCAGCACCTTCAGCAAGGTGGTCTTGCCGCTGCCGTTCTTGCCCAGGATGGCAGTAACGCCGCCGGGGCGGATTTCCAGCTTGTCCAGGGACAGGGTCGGCGCCCCATCGGGGTCGTAGGTGAACACCATATTGTCCAGCAGGACGCGTCCGCTGGGGCGCTCGCGGCGGATGACGCTTTCGGCGCGGTCCTCGGGTTCGGCGAAGATGTCGCCCAGGCGGTCCACCGCTTGGCGGAAGGCGCCGAAGGTACGCCACGCGCCCACCAGCTGATTGATGGGGCCGTACAGCCGCGACGACAGCATGTTACACGCCACCAGGGCGCCCATGGTCAGTTCATGGTCGATGATATAGACGGCACCCACGGTGGTCAGCAGGATGCTCGCCATCTGGGTCAGCTCGGTGCCGATGTTCACATAACCGTCGGCAGTAGAGCCGCGCTGAATGGCGTGCTCGATGGCGCCGGCCTGTCGGTCCTCCCATAACGGGCGGATGGCGCGGTCCAGGGCGACGGCCTTGACCGTGCCGCGCCCGGCGATGATTTCGGCCACCAAGGCGTCGCGGGACGCGGTGACGTTTCTCTCGCGGCTGGCCGATTGGGTCAGCGCGCGGCCAGAACGCCATGCCAGCACCAGGAAGCAGGCGAACACCAGCACGAAGACCATGGCAAGCGGCTTGCCGATGATGAAGATGACGCCCAGGAAGATCAGCACAAAGGGCAGATCGGCCAGCAGGATAGCGGTAGCGCCCGACAGGGTGTTGCGCAGGGTGTCCACGTCGCGGAACAACTGCTGCCAGAACGCCGAGGGCCGGCCTTCCAAGGTGCGCAGCGGCAGGCGCATGAGCTTGTCGAACAGCTTGGTGCCCACCTCCACATCGATGCGCAGCGCCACCATCTGCATGATCCGGCCGCGCGACTGGCGCAGCACATAGTCGAAGCCCAACACCAGGGCCATGCCGATGACGAGGCCCTTCAAGGTCTCGAGGCTGGAATGGCCGATCACCCGGTCATAGACCTGCATGACGAAAATGGGCGCCGCCAGGGCCATAAGATTGATGAACAGCGAGGCGCCCAGCAATTCGCGGGCGACGGGCCGCAAAGGGTCCACGATGGCTCGCAGCCAGGCGCGTTTGTCGGTTTCAGTGGTCATGGGGAAGACATTTGCTCCGCGACGCATAACTGGCAAATGAAAAATGCCGTGAGACGTCCCGAACACTGTTGTAGCCTGCCCATGATTGACGAGCGTTGAAGATCGGGGGATGGGAATGGCGCGTCGGGCCAAGCGGAAACCGTTGAATATTTCCCTGGCCGCCATGGGGCGCTGGTCGCTCAAGGGCGGACGTCCGGTGGCGTTGCTGCTGCTGATCCTGATGCTGGTCTGGCGCGGTGCCGACCCCGGCGGCTTCCTGGAAATCGGCCGCGCCAAGGTGTTCGACTTCTATCAGCAAATCCACCCGCGCGAGCGCCCGGTGGACCGCCCCGTCACTGTGGTGGATATCGACGAACCCAGTTTGGCCGCTTTGGGCCAATGGCCGTGGTCGCGCGTGGTCATCGCCGAGATGGTCGCCAATCTGTTCAATGCCGGTGCCGCCGTAGTGGCCTTCGACGTGGTGTTCGCTGAACCCGACCGCTTGTCTCCCTCCAAGCTGGTGGAATCCCTGGACGGGCTGGACGCGGCCACGCTGAAGCGCCTTCGCGCCATGAAAAGCAACGATGCCGTGTTGGCGGACATCTTCCAGCAGGCCGGTCGCGTCGTGCTGGGCCAGACCGTGGTGGCCGAAAGCGTCGCCGGGCGCGAGCGCGAGAACATGCCCGCGACCTCCATCGCCGCCCTGAACGGCGATCCGTCGGCCTATCTGGAACAGCACTCCGCTTTGCTGCGCAACATCCCCATCATCGATGAGGCGGCGGCGGGACGCGGTATCTTCAATGTCACACCCGAGCCCGACGGCGTGGTGCGGCGCATCCCGGCGGCGGTCAAGGTGGCTGACACCATTTATCCCGCCCTGTCGGTGGAAATGCTGCGGGTTGCCACCGGCCAGCCCTCCATCATGCTGCGCATGCCCAAGGCGTCCGAGGGCATCGTCGGCATCAAGGACATCGTCATCCGTCCCAGCGTGCTGAAGACCGATGGCAAAGGCCGCATCTTCCTGTATGCCGCGCGCTATGACCGCCAAGCCTATGTCTCGGCCAAGGATATCAGGGACGGCACCTTCGACCCCGCCATGGTGGCGGGCAAATTGGTGATCGTCGGCACCTCTGCCGCCGGCCTGCTGGATATCCGAACCACCGCGCTGGACCGCCAAATCCCCGGCGTGGACGTGCACGCCCAGATCATCGAGACGGTGCTGGGCGACATGCAACTGTCCATTCCGCTGGATGCGGATTTCGTGGAAAAAATGGCGAGCATCGCCGCCGCCCTGCTGATGATCGTGCTGGTGCCCATGATCGGCGCCCGTTGGACCATGATGGTCTTCCTGGGTCTGGTCGGCGCCATGGCAGGTTGGTCATGGTGGCAGTTCGTGGATGCCCGCTCCCTGTACGATCCCGTCTTCCCGGCCTCGGCGGCGGGTCTGCTGTTCGTGCAATTGACCTATTGGGGCTATGCCAGCGAAGAGGCGCAGCGGCGCCAGGTGCGCACGGCGTTCGGCCGTTACCTGTCGCCGGCTTTGGTGGAGAAACTGGCCAAGGACCCGTCGCATTTGAAGCTGGGCGGCGAGATGCGCGACATGACGCTGCTGTTCTGCGACGTGCGCGGCTTCACCACCATTTCGGAACTGTTCGACGCCCAAGGCCTGACCCGCTTCATCAACCGTTTCCTGACGCCCATGACCAACGTGATCCTGGATCGCTACGGCACCATCGACAAGTATATGGGCGATTGCATCATGGCGTTCTGGAACGCGCCCCTGGATGACGACGACCACGCCCGCCACGCCTGCGAGGCGGCACTGGCCATGATGGAGACCCTGGGGCCGCTCAACGACACGCTGGAGGCCGAGGCCAAGCAGGAAAACCGCCGCCACGTGCCCATCAAGGTGGGCATCGGGCTAAATTCCGGCCCGGTCTGCGTGGGCAATATGGGGTCCGATCAGCGCTTCGATTACTCGGTGCTGGGCGATACGGTGAACTTGGCCTCGCGCCTGGAAGGCCAGAGCAAGCCCTATGGCGTCCTGATCGTCATCGGGGACGAAACCCGCAAACGCGCCCCCGATTACGCCGCCGTGGAACTGGACCTGATCAAGGTGAAGGGCAAGACCGAAGCGGTCCGCATCTGGAGCCTGCTGGGCCGCCCCGACATGGTGGCGCAAGACTGGTTCGGCCGGTATGAAGCCGCCCACAACGCCATGCTGGCCGCCTATCGCAACCAGAACTGGGCCGAGGCCCGCGCGCGATTGGCCCAGGCCATGGAGCTGCGCGGCGAGTTGTCTGTAGAAGGCTTCTACGAGTTGATGGAAGAACGCATCGGCGAGTTCGAGGCCCATTCGCCGGGTGCGGATTGGGATGGGGTGTTCACGGCGACGTCGAAGTAAACGCCACGTCCCACTGCTTAATTTCAATTTGTCATCCCGAACGAACGTGAGGGACCTCCGCTTGGCACACCGTGTCAGAACTGGCCTTCCGCCATGCCAGGATGAGATCCCTCACGTTCGTTCGGAATGACAATTCCCCTGGCACGAAGCCCCCCTACTCCACCATCTCCACCAACGTCTTGACCGAACGGTCCCACAGATCGGGCAGATCGTCCGCCAGGGTCAGCGCCGCCGTGTCGCCGGCGCGGGCCAATGTCTCGATGGTGCGGCAGCGTTCGTTCAGCGCCACCATGTGCAGGCTGGCCGAAGCCGAGGCCATGCGGTGGACCGCCGGGGCCAATTGAGCGAGATCACCCGTCGCGGCGTGGGAGACGGCTTGGTCCAAATCGCCCGCCGATGACGTGCGGAACAATTGCGCCAAGCCGCGCATGCTGTCGCGGCCAAGGTCTTTCAAATCGGCCAGCAGGTCGGGCAATGCCACCAGCACCGGTTCGGACGCGGGCTCGGGCGGTTGGGGCGGCGAGACGGGCTCACGCGCCAGCAGCCGCACGATTTCCTCGACCCGGAACGGCTTGGCGAGGCATCCATCAAAGCCCGCATCGCGCCACAGTGCCGCATCCTGTTCCATGGGGTTGGCAGTCAGCAGCCAAAGCGGGACCTGCGCCGCCGCACCGCCAAGGGCACGGATGCGCCGGGCCGTTTCCAGCCCGTCCAACCCCGGCATGTACATGTCCAGCAGCACCAGATCGTAACCGCCGTGGCGCATGGCCTCGATCCCGGCCTCTCCGCCCTCCAGCGCCACCACGATGTGGCCGTGGCGTTGCAGCAGGCCGGCAGCCACCGCCAGATTGACCGGATTGTCGTCCACCAGCAGCACCCGGCAGCCCGACACCGTGACCCGCTTTTCCACAGCGATGACCGGCGCCTCTGCCGACGCCAGCGCCACCACGAACCAGAACGAACTGCCCTGGCCCGCCACGCTGTCATAGCCGATCTCGCCGCCCATCAGGGTGACCAGCCGCTTGCAGATGGCAAGGCCCAGGCCGGTGCCGCCGAAGCGCCGGGTGATGGAACTGTCGGCTTGGCTGAATTCGGTGAATAAATCGGCGCGGGCGTCCTCGGGGATGCCGATGCCGGTGTCGGACACGGCGATGCGCAACGCCACCCGGCCATCGGGAAACACGTCCAAGGGGTCCACCGACACGGTGACATTGCCGCGCTCGGTAAATTTGATGGCATTGCCCACCAGATTCAGCAGCACTTGGCGCAGCCGCAACGGATCACCGCAGACGAAGGCCGGCACGCCCTTGGCAAACCGGCAGCCCAGAGTCAGTCCCTTCTCGGCGGCGCGCGGCGCCATGAGCAGGCGCAATTCGTCCACAAGATCCAGCAGGTCGAAGGCCATGGCTTCCAGGGTCAGGCCCTCGGCCTCCAACCGCGAGAAATCCAGGATGTCGTTGACCAGCCCCAGCAACAGCTCGCCCGACGACACCACGGTTTCGGCGAAGGTGCGCTGACGCACATCCAACGAGGTGTCCAGCAGCAGCCGGGCCATGCCGAGAATGCCGTTCAACGGTGTGCGAACCTCGTGGCCCACTGTGGCAAGGAACACGGATTTGGCCCGCGCCGCCGCCTCGGCCTTGTCGCGCGCCTCTTTCAGCGCCCGCTCGGTGGCTTTGCGTTCGATGGCATAGCGGATGACGCGGGCCAAGGTGAAGCCGTCGCCGCTGCCCTTGACCAGATAATCCTGGGCGCCGTGCTTCAATGCCTCGATGGCCTGGGAATCGTCGTCATTGCCAGTCAGCACCACCACCGGCAATTGGGGCGCCGCCGCCGTCAACGCCGTCAGCGTCGCCAGCCCCGACGAATCCGGCAGGGACAGATCGGCCAACACCACATCGAACTCGCCCTCGGCCAAGCGGCGGGTGGCGTGGGATAGGCGCCCGGTGACCTCGACGGCGAAGCTGGCGCGCATGATGCGGCGCAGCATGTGCTCCACCAACCGCGCATCAGCGGGGTCGTCTTCCAGCAGCAACACGCGGATGGTTTCGCTCATGACGGGTCCGGCAATTTGACAAGGCGGAACCA
>JACMLB010000144.1 GCA_014379805.1 Rhodospirillales bacterium
GAACAAAAGGAGGACGTCAACAGTCCCCTCGCTGTCATTTCGAACCGCAGGTGAGAAATCTTGCGTCAACGGAAAGACCGTCCATGTGGACGCAAGATTTCTCCTCGCCCGTGGCTCGTTCGAAATGACAGTCCTGGCCTACCGGATCGCCGTCCGCGCCAGCACCCGATCACACAACGCTTTGGTGTCCCAGGTCGAGGCCTTGCCCAACGATTCCCCAATGCCCGGCCACATGCGTTTGAATGCCTCGTGGCCCAATTCGCGCAGGTGTTTGAGGAAGTCCCAGGACGGCGCGTCCTTGGAATAGATGCCCAGCTTGGCCATTTCCTCGTCGCAATGGATGCGGTGCAGATTGATGCGGCGGTAGCCGGCATCGGGGCGGATCTGGTCGGCGTCGATCAGGCGGTTGATGGTCTCGATGGCGTTGACCTCGTGCACCAGACTGGCGGAGAAGGTGATCTCGTTCAGCCGGTCCATGATCTGGCGCGCCGTGCGGGGCACGCCCTCGCGGTGCAGCGGGTTCAGGGTGATCATGACCAGATCGTCGCATTGGGCTTGGCGCAGGCAATCCACCAAAGGCGTCAGCGGCGGATTGCCCATATAGCCGCCATCCCAATAGGTGCTGCCGGCGATGGTGACCGCCTGGAACGCGGTGGGCAGGCAGGCCGAGGCCTTCAGCGCGTCGGGCGACACCGCGCCATCCACGAACAATTGGCGGCGGCATTCCTCTACGTCGGTGGCGGCGACCATGAGCATGGGCACGCCCTTTTCCGGCAGCGCCAGGATGGCCGGCAGTTCGGGGAAGACCTCACGCAGCACGGAGTTCAGGTAATTGCTGATGCCCAAATCCGACGGCCCCACACCGGCAGCGGCCATGTCGGCCCAATGGGCTGCCGGGGAATCGTCGATATTCCAATCGGGACTGACGCCGATGGCGGCGACGAACGGGTTGCCGCCCCAGAACGCGGCGCGGGCCACGTTTTCCCACAGTTGTTCCAGCTTGGTCCGCGCGCCCTCGGCCATGCGCTTGGCCCGCGCGGTGGCGGGACCGGGCCGCACCGCGCCTTCGCGCATGCCATAGGCCAAAGCGGCGCCGTTCAGCGCACCCGCCGAGGCGCCGCTGACACCCACCAGTTCAATGCTTCCCCGGGCAATCTCGTCGAGAAGGCATTCCAGCACGCCCCAGGTGAAAGCGCCATGGGCGCCGCCGCCCTGCAACGCCACGCCGATACGCTTGGCTCCGGCCATGATCCCTCCCGATCAATCATATTTTTCAAAAGCTTACGCCACGGCGCACAGGCAGGCAAGCGCGACTCACGGTTGTGCACTGCACCCAGTGGACAAAATTGTGGCGGTCTGTAAATCTGTGCGTTACAGGCGTCGCACCACATGGCTTTTGGGGGGCCAGGACATGAGCGGTAAACCGAGTGGGATTCCCGAGCGGCGGGTTTTCGCCAAGGGCACGGTCATCTTCCGTGAGAATGACAAGGGCTCGGAAGCCTATCTGATCCAGCAAGGCGCCGTGCGCATCTTCAAGACGGTGAATGGCCGGCGCATCATGCTGGGCAACGTCAAGCCGTTTCAGGTATTCGGCGAGTTGGCGCTGCTGGATGACGGCCCGCGCATGGCCGGCGCCGAGGCCAGCGAGGATACCACCGTGATGGTGCTGTCCAAGGCGTCCATCCGCGACATGCTGGACTGCGCGCCCATGGGGCTGAACACCCTGGTGCAATCGCTGATCGCCACCATGCGGACCATGGGCGAGGAACTTGCCAGCGCCAAAGCCCAAATCATCGAATTGGGCGGCTGAGGCGCTTATTTCTTCTTGCTGGCGTCGCCCTCGAACGGGCTCTGGCTAAGCTGCACCGGTTCGCCTTCCACCTTCAGGGAAGCGGCGTATTGCTCGCGCCATTCGCGGTCGGTCTGGCCGGATTTTTTGCGCGCCTGCGCCTTCTTGACGCATTCGGCAATCATCTTGTCCATGGCCGACAGCTTCTTCGGCGGCGCTTGGACTTTCTTCGTCGGCTTGGCCATCTGGGCTCCTGTCAATAAGCCTTGTCAGCATGAGCCACCCAAGCGACCCTGACGAGTGAATAATTATGATCGGACTGAGCGGCCATGAGCACCATCGCCGGGGCACTTGCCCCCATCTTCATGCTCATCATGCTGGGATGGGGGTTTCGGGCACGCGGGTTCCTGAACGATGCGTTTTGGGTGCCGGCGGAACGGCTGACCTATTACGTGCTGTTCCCCGCCTTGCTGATCACCAATCTGGCAGAGGCCAAGCTGGACGGTCTGCCGGTGGCCGCCATCCTGGGCGCCCAGGGTAGCGCCACCCTGCTTTTGGCCGCATTGTCGGCGCTGATCGCCACCCATGCCCATCGCCGCCCGTTCCGGCTGGACGGCGCCGGGGCGTCCTCGCTGTTCCAGGGCATCGTCCGGCCTAACACCTATGTGGGCTTCGCCGCCGCCGCCGGGCTGTTTGGGGCCGAAGGCGTCACCCTGACCGCGCTGTGCGTCGCCTTGGTGGTGCCGCTGGTCAATCTACTATCGGTCATCGGACTGATCCATTTCATCGGCCCCAAGCAAGGCGCGCGACGTGGCTGGCGCGGCATGGTCATGCCCATCGTCACCAACCCCATCATCATCAGCTGCATGATCGGCATCGCCCTGAATGGCTCGGGCGTGGGCCTGCCGCCCATCATCGGGCCGTTCTGCAAGATTTTGGGCCAGGGCTCGCTGGCCTTGGGCCTGCTGGCGGTGGGCGCCGGGCTGGAGGTCAGGGCCATCCGCGAGACCGGGCCGACGGTCACCCTCGCCATCCTGGGCCGGCTGGTGCTGAGCCCCCTGGTGGTCGCCGGGCTGGCCTGGATGCTGGGCGTGCGCGGTCTGCCGTTCGCCGTCTGCGTGGTGTATGGCGGCCTGCCGGTGGCGCCCAACGCCTATGTGCTGGCGCGCCAATTGGGCGGCGACGCCCGGCTGATGGCGGGCATCATCACCCTGTCCACCGTGGCGGCGGCGTTCAGTCTGGCGATTTTGGCCGTGCTGGTCAGCTGAGCCTCCCCCTTGTGGCGGCCCGCCGCACGGACTAACCTTTTATCTATGACTCAGCCCACCCGCCCGAAGAAAAAACCCGTCCCGATCCCCTCCAAGCAAGAGGTTCTGGACTTCATCCGCTCGCAGCCCGGCCGCGTCGGCAAGCGTGAACTGGCGAAGGCCTTCAATCTGAAGGGCACGGACAAGATCACCCTGAAGGCCATCCTTAAGGAGCTGGAGGGTTCGGGCGCTGTCCAGCGCGGCGCCCATCGCCGCTTCGCCCGTCCAGGGTCTTTGCCTGAAGTCGCGGTGGTGGAAGTCACCGGCACCGATACCGATGGCGAATTGTTCGCCCGTCCGCTGGTATGGGAAGAAGAAGGCCGTCCGCCGCGCATCTTCCTGGCGCCATGGCAACGCGGCGAAGTGGTGGCCGGCGTGGGCGACCGCGTGCTGTGCAAGCTGCGCCGGGTCCGCGACGACGCCTATGAGGCCCGCCCCATCCGCTTGGTGGGCGAGACCAAGGCCCGCGTGCTGGGTGTGTTCGAGCCCAATGCCGACGGCACCGCGCGGGTCCGCCCGACCTCGCGCAAGGAAAAAGCTGATTACATGGTGCCCAAGGGCGAAAACGGCGGCGCCGAGGAAGGCGAGTTGGTTCTGTGCGACCTGCTGCCGGGCCGCATCTACGGCATGCGGCAATTGGCGGTGAAGGAACGCCTGGGCCTCATGGGCGCGCCCAAATCCGTGTCCCTGGTGGCCATCCACGCCAACGACATCCCCTTCGTCTTCCCCGATGAGGCCGTGGCCCAGGCCGAAGCTGCCGGCGCCGCCACCATGGACCACCGCCTGGACCTGCGCCAGACCCCGCTGGTCACCATCGACGGCGAGGATGCGCGCGACTTCGACGACGCCGTGTTCGCCGAGCCCGATGGCGACACCAACAACCCTGGGGGCTGGCACTGCATCGTCGCCATCGCCGACGTGTCGTGGTACGTGCGCCCCGGCGATGCTTTGGACCGCGAGGGTTATAATCGCGGCAACTCGGTTTATTTCCCCGACCGGGTGGTGCCCATGCTGCCCGAACAATTGTCCAACGGCTGGTGCAGCTTGCGCCCCAACGAGGATCGCGGCTGTCTGGCCGTGCATTTCTGGCTGGATAAGGACGGCAACAAGACGCGCCACAAATTCGTCCGCGCCATGATGCGGTCGGCGGCGCGGCTGACCTATACCCAGGTGCAGGACGCCAAGGACGGACGGCCCGACGATCTGACCGGCCCGCTGCTGGAGCCCATCATCAAGCCGCTCTATGCCGCTTGGGGCGCCCTGTACGCCGCCCGCACCCGGCGGGGCGTGCTGGAACTGAACATCCCCGAACGCAAGGTCGAGATTACTCCCGACGGCAAGGTGCTGGGCATCAAGCCGCGCCCGGTCTTCGACAGCCACAAGCTGATCGAGGATTTCATGGTCCAGGCCAATGTCTGCGCCGCCGAGGAATTGGAGCGCGTGCACAAGCCGTGCATGTACCGCGTCCACGACCAGCCCAGCCTGGAGAAGCTGGACAGCTTGCGCGAGTTCCTGTCCTCCATGGAGCTCAGCCTGCCCAAGGGCCAGACCCTGAAGCCCGCCCAGTTCAATGCGATCCTGGAAAAGGTCAAGGACACCCCCACCGAGACCCTGGTCAATGAAGTGATCCTGCGCAGTCAGGCCCAGGCGGTCTACAGCCCGGAGAACCTGGGCCATTTCGGCCTGGGCCTGGCCCGCTATGCCCACTTCACTTCGCCCATCCGCCGCTACGCCGATCTGCTGGTGCACCGCGGTTTGGTGTCGGGGCTGAAACTGGGCGATGGCGGCCTGCCGCAGGATTGCGTCGGCGACTTCCCCGAATGGGGCGAGCACATTTCCGTCACTGAACGCCGCGCCGCCACCGCCGAACGGGAAGCGGTGGATCGCTATGTCACCGCCTTCCTGGCCGACCGGGTGGGCGCCACCTTCCAGGGCAAGGTGTCGGGCGTCACCCGCTTTGGCCTGTTCGTCAATCTGCTGGAAACGGGTGCCGATGGTCTGGTGCCCATCACCACCCTGCCCGACGATTACTACGACCACGACGAAACCCACCACCGCTTGGTGGGACGCCGTACCGGTCGGGCGTTCCAGCTGGGCCAAATCCTATCGGTGGCCCTGGCAGAGGCCAATCAATTGACCGGTTCCATGGTGTTCCATTTGGAAGAGGTCGCCAAAGCCCCGCCCAGCGGCAACCGCCCCCGCGCCCGCATGGGCAAGCCCGAGCGGAATGGGCCGGAACGCAAGGGGCCTCCGCGCAAGGGCGGCTTCAAGGGGCGCGGACGATAGGCTTTTCCATGGCGACGGGCCGCGAGTCCCGTCGCCACGCGCCCCCAATACTTAACAATTCCCTATCGCCCCCTCGATTCACCCGCCAATACCCCCAGATGCGTGCACTGCAATAAACCGCAGGTCATCTTGGCTGACCTGCGACTTGCCATTTACTTTCCACCCCCAAAGAGGTAAGTGAAAAGACTGGTCTCAAGCAGTAGCCCTCAGGCAAGATCACTTCACGTACTGCTTTGGACATACCTCGGGTGACAGTTTTGAAGCGTAATGCCGTAGCACGTTGGGTCATTGCCGCCTCGCTTTTCGTAGCGGGGTCCTGCGCACCGGTCAGCCAGGGGTCTTTGGCCAACCCTCACGCCCCCTACGACACGTCGGAGGCGGAGAAGACTTTCGCATTCGGCTACACTTCCATTGTCGAGCGTCACCTGGAACGGGTGACCGCCGCTTCTGTCGCCATGGAGGGCATGCGCGGCCTTGCCGCCATCGACCCCGAAATCAATGTTTCCCGCCTGGACGACAAGGTGCTGCTGAGCGCCTCGAGCCATGTGGCCGCCGAATATCCGGCCCCGGCTGAGGACGATGTGCGGGCCTGGGCGCGCCTGACCGTCACCGTGGCGCTGGAAGCGCGCGGGCTGTCCACCAAGGTCCAGGATGCCGACCTTGAAAAGGTCTACGAATCGGTGTTCGACGCCACCCTGGCGAAGCTGGACCTGTTCTCGCGCTATGCCGGCACCAAGGAGGCCCGCGACCACCGCGCCAGCCGCAACGGTTTCGGCGGCGTCGGCATCAGATTCGACATGGTCGAAGGCGACGCCAAGATCATCGACGTGATGGCCGACACCCCCGCCGCCCATGCCGGCTTGGCGGTGGACGACATCATCACCCATATCGAAGGCGAGTCCCTGGCGGGCATGCCCAAGGACGACATTTCCAAACGTCTGCGCGGCCCGGTGTCCAGCGCTGTCGCCATGGCCGTGCGCCGCGGCTTCAAGCCGTTGGAGGTTTCGTTGCGCCGCGGCCTGATCGTGCCGCCGACCGTGACCGCCACGCTGAAGGACGGCATAGCCGAATTCAAGATCACCAGCTTCAACCAGCGCACGGCGCTGAGTCTGAAGCAGGAACTTGAACGCGCCCGCGCCCAGAACGGCGGCAATCTGAAGGGCGTGGTGCTGGACATGCGCGGCAATCCCGGCGGCCTGCTGGATCAAGCCGTCGCCATGTCCGACCTGTTCATGAAGGACGGCGCCATCGTGTCCACCAAGGGCCGCTCGCCCCTGGCCAGCCAAGCCTATGAGGCCCGCGAGGGCGATATGGGCGAGGATTTGCCGGTGGTGGTGCTGGTGGACGGCAAATCGGCATCCGCTGCCGAGATCGTTTCCGCCGCCTTGCAAGACGCCGGGCGCGCTGTGGTGATCGGCACCAATTCTTACGGCAAGGGCACCGTTCAGACCGTCATCCAATTGCCCAATGACGGCGAGATGACCCTGACATGGTCGCGCTTCCACACGCCGACCGGCTATGCCCTGCATGGTCTGGGCGTGCTGCCCACCATCTGCACCGCAGACGAGCGCGCCACCTCCGCCGGGTTGATGGAGGGCGTGGTCCACGCCTCCATGCCGGCGCCGGTGACCGCCAATCTCAGCCTGTGGCGCCATGCCGGGCTGGAGGAGACCGATCTGCGCAAGCAGCTGCGCGCCACCTGCCCCGCCGCCAAGCATGGCGATGCCAAGCTGGACATGGATTTGGCCGAAGCCCTGCTGAACGATCAGGCCATGTACGGCCACGCTCTGGCCCTGTCGGCGCCGGACATGCCCCCGGCCTCGGCCCAAATCATGCTGCCGATTGAACAACACCTGCAACAGGTCGAGCATTAGGCTACACCTTAAGTCAACCAAGGGCGCGTCACTCCACTACGGGTTGACGCGCCCTTTCCCTTAAGGCAAAGTCCGCGCCGCCTAAAGGGGGGGCTAGGGCAAACGTTATGGGCGACGGCAACATCAGTCTTCAAAGCGTGCTGGAATCGGTGGTCCGCATCACCGAGCAGCGCAGCCGCGAGAATCTGGAACATTGCCTGGTCTCAACCCTGATCGAACTGAGCGGGGTGGTGTTCGTCGGCATCGCCCGCCCCCTGCACCGCAGCAACGGCACCCAGATCGAATGTCTGGCCAGCGCCGAGCGTGGCCGGGGCGTCCTGCCCGAGGCGCCGTGCGCCCCCATCGAAGACCAGCCGTTGATGGCACGCGCCCTTGCCACCGGCACCGAAGTGATCGACACCCTGCCCAACGGCCGTGAATGCCGCTGCCTACCCGTGATGGAGGGCGACGACACTGCCGCCTTCCTGCTGGTGGAAAGCGATGACGGCCTCCAATCCTCCATGGGCGTGGTGCGCGCCTTCGTGGCGGTCTACCGCAATTATCTGGCCCTTTTGCGGGATTCGGAACGCGACACCCTGACCGGGCTGAAGAACCGCAAGACCTTCGACAACAACATCAACCGCGTCATCGCCCAGACCCGCGCCGCCAACTCCGCCAGCGAGGACCGCCGGCAGCGCGAAGATGACGAGCATCACTGGCTGGGCATCGTCGATATCGACCATTTCAAGCGGGTCAACGACACCCACGGCCACGTCTTCGGCGACGAGGTGCTGCTGCTGTTCGCCGCCCTCATGCGCAAGGTGTTCCGAGCCGAGGATCAGCTGTTCCGCTTCGGCGGCGAGGAATTCGTCGTCGTGCTGGCGCCGACCACCGCCGAACGCGCCCGCCAGGCCTTCGAGCGCCTGCGCGCCGCCGTCGAGGGCTTCGCCTTCCCCCAGGTAGGCCAAGTGACCGCCAGCGTGGGCTTCGTGCGCATCGAACCGGACGACATTCCGTCCAAAGTGGTGGGCCAAGCGGACGAGGCGCTGTACTGGGGCAAGCGCAACGGACGCAACCGAGTGTGCCTCTATGACGACCTGATCGCCGTCGGCGAGCTGGTGCCGCACGACAGAGAGGGGGGAATGGAGCTGTTCTGACAAGAACCCCTTGACTCCTTCCACCAGATCAGTAAATTCCGCCCCCTGAGTTTTCGCACAAGACCAACATATTCGGGATTTTCGCCATGGCCAAGCCTGCCACCATCCTCATCAAGCTGCTTAGCTCCGCGGGTACGGGCTACTTCTACGTGGCGAAGAAAAACCCGCGCAAGACCACCGAGAAGCTGAAGTTCCGCAAGTACGACCCCGTCGTGCGCAAGCACGTCGAGTTCAACGAAGCCAAGATCAAGTAGGCTTCCTTCGGACTGCGATCGTTTAAACGCCCGCCTGGGA
>JACMLB010000021.1 GCA_014379805.1 Rhodospirillales bacterium
CGGGGCCTTGTCGATCTGGTCGTAGGCCGTGAAGGTGGCGCCGCCGGTCTCGGCCAGAATCTTGGTAATCGCCGCAGTCAACGAGGTCTTGCCATGGTCAACGTGACCGATGGTGCCGATGTTGCAGTGCGGCTTATTGCGCTCGAATTTCGCCTTAGCCATTTTGTAACCCGTCTGCTCGGCGGCATGTGCCGCGGTGATGACTGCGGCGAGAGGCCGCGGTGGTAATGCCTGCGTCGGAACGCCGCATGGTGTATTCTTTAAAACCCAACCAGACGCTCGCTGGAGCGGGTGAGGGGAATCGAACCCCCGTCATCAGCTTGGAAGGCTGTTGCTCTACCATTGAGCTACACCCGCCCATAAGCGTCCTCCGGGCTCGCGCCCCTCGGGCGGGACCCGAAAACTCGTCGCCCGGCCAGGAGATAATGGTGGAGGGGGTTGGATTTGAACCAACGTAGGGTTACCCCGGCAGATTTACAGTCTGCTGCCATTGACCGCTCGGCCACCCCTCCACACCGACGCCAGCAAACACCGTCGCGTCGGGAGATGCGAAATATGAGAATTTTCGACCGCTTGTCAACTCGAAAAGAGAAGGGTACACCGCGATATGGGAGGACCCTTTATGTCAACGCGTGAAACTCGAGATAAAACCCGCGCCCCGCGCGAAAAGAATCGGCCCACCGGCGGCAAGCCAGGCGCCAATAAAAGCGCCGAAGGACGCCCCGATCGCGGCCAACGTCCGCCCGGAAATCAATTTTGGCTTTACGGTCACCATGCCGTGCTGGCGGCTTTGGAAAATCCCAAGCGCAAATTCCGCCGTCTGGTCATGACCGCCGACAGCGCCGCCCAATGGGCCGAGGCACTGGCAGCGGCGCGGCAGAACCGCGCCCTGCCCGACCCCGCCATCGTGGACAAGCAGGAGATGGAGCGCCTGTTGCCGCCCAACGCGGTGCATCAAGGCATCGCCGCCTTGTCCGAGCCCCTCCCCTCGCCCACCCTGGAGGACATCGCGCGGGCATCGGAGGGACAGGCCCACGCGGTCATCATGGTGCTGGATCAGGTCACCGACCCGCACAATGTGGGCGCCATCCTGCGCTCGGCGGCGGCCTTCGGCGTGTTAGCTGTGGTGGTTCCCGACCGCCACAGCCCCGAGGAAACCGGCGCCTTGGCCAAAGCCGCATCGGGCGCGCTGGAACGCATGCCCCTGGTCCGCGTCACCAACGTGGTCCGCACGCTGGACGACCTGAAAGCCGCCGGCTTCTGGGTGGCCGGCATGGCCGGCGAGGCGCCCAAGACCCTGGCCAGCCAGAAACTCAGCGGCCGCATCGCTTTGGTCATGGGCGCCGAGGGCGAAGGCCTTCGCCGCCTAACCCGCGAACATTGCGACTATCTGGTCAAACTGCCCATGACCGGCGATATGGAAAGCCTCAACGTCTCCAACGCCGCCGCCGTGGCCCTGTATGAACTGGTGCGAGAGCGCGAATTTGGCTGAGGCGGCATTGTTGCATTCGCGCAACAGGATCGGCGATAACGGTTTCCCCCACCTTATCAAGGCCAATGCTCGCCTGAATTCCAGTCGCGCGGGTCAGCCGCCAAACGCATCACGGGGGCTCCGTCGGGAGCCCCCGTTTCACACCCCCTTGCGGCTCGAAGCCGTTCGCTCTAATTTCCGCTACGGATGCCGGCTTAGCTCAGATGGTAGAGCACCTGATTTGTAATCAGGGGGTCACGGGTTCGATCCCTGTAGCCGGCACCAATTTCCCAGCAAAATCAATCTTCTACACTGCGTTGCGGCTTGTTTTTCTCAGGGCCAAGCCTCGCGTGGAAACAGTCGCTTACGGTTGCCAGGAACCTTGCCGCCGAACCATGCGTTCTGACGGCAGGAGGGTCCCATGGCCTATCACCTGTATTACTGGCCCGGCATCCAGGGGCGCGGCGAGTTCGTGCGGTTGGCGTTGGAGGATTCCGGCGCCGACTATGTGGACGTGGCACGCCAACCCGGCGGTATGGCCGAAATGGTCGAGTTGATGATGGGCGACCATGTGGCCCACCCACCGTTCGCCCCGCCCTTCCTAAAGGATGGCGACGTGCTGGTCGGACAAACCGCCGCCATCCTGCTGTATCTCGCCCCCCGCCTGGACCTTGCCCCGACCGATGAGGCTGGGCGGCTGTGGGTGCATCAGCTGCAATTGACCATCGCCGATGTGGTAGCTGAAGCCCATGACAGCCATCACCCCATCGCCGCCAGCCTGTATTACGACGACCAAAAACCCGAGGCCCACCGCCGGGCCAAGGAGTTCCGCGACGACCGCATCCCCACCTTCCTGAACTGGTTCGAGCGTGTGCTGGCCCCGCACATTTTTCTGGCCGGCGACCAGCTGACCTATGCCGATCTGTCCCTGTTCCAACTGGTGGAAGGCCTGACCTACGCCTTCCCCCGCGCCACCGCCCGCGCGCTGGCCCAGACGCCGCGCGTGGTGGCCCTGCATGACACAGTGGCCCAGCGCCCTCGTCTGCGGGCCTATCTGGACAGCAGACGGCGGCTTCCGTTCAACACGGAAGACGTCTTCCGTCATTACCCAGAACTGGATGCTTAGGCCGCATGGCCAGGTTTTATGACCTCTGCCAAATCCCCTCGCAGCCCCGGTTTTGACAAACTCCCGCTCCACCAATAATCCGGGAGTTTTCATGCCGTCCGAGCTTTTACCTGTTATCCGCCGCATCCTTAGCGACGCCCGAGAAGCGGGCCTGGACAGCCTGGGCCAGATGCAAAGGGCGGTAGCCGAAGTGCTACGCCTGACACCCCATCTAGCGCCTGCCGATGCGCTTCGGGTGGTCCACGTGGCACAGGCGCACTAACGCCGCCGCCCGGTGTTAACCCGCCGCAGATCAACGCGGAGGGGATGCCATGCTGACGGGCGAAACGGTGATGTTGGGGCCGCTGGTCCAGACCGACGCGCAATCCATGTTCCTGTGGATGAACGACCGCATTATTGCCGAGAGCAACGGCGCGTGGCGCCCCACCGACGGCATGGATTTCACCTCGTGGTTCCAAATTGTGGGCAAGGACCAGGGCAAGGTCATCTTCGCCATCCGCAAATTGGGCGAGCCTCGGCTGGTGGGCTATCTCTCCATCCTCAACATCCACCACATCTTCCGCTCGGCGGAAATGGGCGTCACCATCGGCACGCCGGCGGATCGGGGCCAGGGCATGGGCCGCGACGCCATGCGGCTGGGCATGCGTTATTGCTGGGACTCCCTGGGGCTGGAGCGCATCACCCTGCGCATCTACGGCGACAACCCCGCCGCCATCCGCTGCTATCAGGGCGCCGGCTTCGTGCTGGAAGGGGTGCTGCGCCGCGCCGCCTATCTTAACGGTCGGCGGGTGGACGTGACGGTGATGGGGGCTTTACGACGGGACTAGCGCGCAGCCGCCACGCCCGAGCGAAGGCCGAGAGCTTGGCCTTCAGCGGCAGGCGTTGGTCCGACAGCGTTTCCAGCATGTCCGACAGCCGCTTGGACACCATCAGGGTGTACAGCGTCAGCCCCAAGGTCGCCACCAGGGCCAGCCCGAACCACAGCACCCGCAAGGCCAAGGGGTCGTCTGCGGCAGCCAGCAAATTCATGCCCAGGGCGCCGGTGGTGATGGTGGCGATCAGGCCGAAGGTGGTCACCACGGTCAGGCGCACCACCGTATTGGCTTGGCGGCGCAGGCCGTCGCTGTCCAGATATTGGGCCATGTCCTGAACTTCGCGGCGCAGGCTGTCATACAGGGGAACGGTGCCCAAATGGTCCTGCCACATGGCGAACAGCGCCTTGGCCTGAGCCTGGACCGAAACCTCGTGGAACCAGCAGCGATGAGTGAAGCGCAGGAAGATTTCGAAGGTCTGGCGGATGGTGCGCTTGAACCGTTTGACGCTTTCCGCGTCGCGGATATCCAGCCGGCTGACCGCGCTGCCCAGGCGGTCGCCGAACATCAGCAGCGCAGCCTTGTGGAAATGGGCGATCAGGCCCAGCAGGAAATATTGGTGGCGGAACTGGCCCAACAGCCCGGTCTCACGATCCGTGAAGAATTTCTGCCCGGCCTCGCCCACCATGACGAAGGCGTGGCCCGAGCACAGGAAGCGGGTGTTGGCGCCCTCATTCACGCCCCAATAGCGGTCATAGCAATATTGCCGATCGAACTCCGCCAGGAAATCGGCGGAGAACGGCAGGGTGTCGGACGGGCCGGAGCGCGTCGCCATGGCCAAGCGGATGAAATCGCCCCGGCTCAAGCCCATGGGATCATCCACCGCCAGATAAGCCATGACCGGCATGCGGTCGTATTCCAATTGGCGGAACCTTAGCGCGCCGGGCCGCATCGAGGCATGGGGGACCATGGGCGCCAACAGGAATTCCCAATCAGCGGAGATGGCGGCAGTGCGCTCGCAACACACCGATTTCAGGTATTTCGCCTGGTCGGGATAGTCCGAGGCAGCCAGCACATGCCCGTCGCCGTCCAGCCATTCCACCTTGGCAAGGCAATTGCCGCCCTGCCCGTCCTCGTCCCAATTGGCGGGGTACGAGCGTCCGAAGCGGAACAAGATTTCCTGCACCACGGGCAATTCAAGGTCGTCGGCATGGACCTCGACGGTCAGGATGACCACGTCGATGTCGTAGAAGAAATACAAATCCACATGGGCGATGGACAACTCTACCGGCGCGAACTGTTCCTTGAAGCACAGCCGCACCCGGCGCACATCGTCACGGCGGAACACCCGGATGGGCGAGCCACCGTAGCCGCCCCCACCGCTTTCGCCGTACAGGAAGCGCTGGACCGAGGGCAGGAAGGTGACGAACTCGCTGTAATGGCGGGGTTGGAACAAAGCGGGGTCGCCGGTGAACTCGTCCTCGACGGCGAACCACGGCGTGTCGGTATCACCCAACTGTTCCCAATGGCGCTGAATCTGGTCACGCCCGGCCACCGGCATCAATTGCAGGGGCCACAGCAGAATTTGGCGGAAATGCCGCACCACAGCCATGCTCGCCTCCCCGACGCCGGTTCTCCTAATATGATACCCCGACGGCGAAGAAGGAAGACGACTTACCGGGCGTCGCCGTTATGGGCCGCCAGCAGATGGAACAGCGGCACGTCCACATCGGCCTCGTGGCGCTGACACGCTGCCGCATTGGCGCGCTACCGCCGCCATGCCGTCCAACATGGACAACAGTTGGGCGTGATCTGCCTGCAGGATGGCGCGGGTCTCGGCATCGGCCTTGCCGGCCACCGCTTCGGTCGATCCCCGTCGCCATAGTCCCAGTCTATGGAGGTGGGGACTACCCCTTGTGCGCGTCCAGGGGGGAACCTAACTTTCTTTTTATCTCTGTCGCTCTAAGGAGTGCCGCGCCGTGGAATGCGATCTCGCCAGTTTGCTGAACCGCCCGTCGCGGCGCGCCTTCATGGGCACCGCCTTGGCCGCCACCGGCTTCGCCCTGGCCGCCGGCCCGGTGGCCGCCCAAGCCATCGCCACCGATGCCACCGGCCTGGATGCCGGCCCGGTCATGATCCCCGCCCGCGACGGCGACCTGCCCGCCTATGCCGCCCGTCCCCAGGGCGGCAAACCGGTGCCGGTGGTGCTGGTGGTCCAGGAAATTTTCGGCGTGCATGAACACATGCGCGACGTCTGCCGCCGGTTGGCCAAGCAGGGCTATCTGGCGGTGGCGCCCGAGCTTTACGCGCGCCAGGGCGACCCCAGCAAAGTGGCCGACATCCCCACCCTGATGAAAACCATCGTGTCCAAGGTGCCCGACGAGCAAGTGCTGGCCGATCTGGATTCCGCCGCCGCCTGGGCCGCCAAGAGTGCCGGCGGCGATGCCGCACATTTGGGTATCACAGGCTTCTGCTGGGGCGGGCGCATGGCGTGGCTGTACGCCGCCCACAACCCGCGCCTGAAGGCTGCCGTGGCGTGGTATGGCCGGCTGGCGGGTGACGCCACTGCCAACACTCCGCGCCACCCGCTGGACATTGCCGCCGAGTTGAAGGCGCCGGTGCTGGGCCTGTATGGCGGTGCCGATCAAGGCATTCCGCTGGACAGTATCGAGAAGATGCGCGCCGCCGTGAAAGCCGCCAAGGTGCCCGCCGAGATCATCGTCTATGACGGCGCCCCGCACGCCTTCCATGCCGATTACCGCCCCAGCTACCGCGAACAGCCGGCCAAGGACGGCTGGGCCCACATGCTGGCGTGGTTCAAGGCCAACGGCGTGGGCTGAGACCTAGTTCGCCTCGCATACTCCAGCGCCCCACCATCAGGCTGGCGACCACGCCCAGGCCGATGGCGAGGCCGATCCAGATGCCGCGCCCGCCCAGGCCGCTCCAAAAGGCCAACGCGGAGCCCAGGGGAATGGCGATCAGCCAGTAGCCGAAGCCGGCGAACAGCATGGGCACGGTGGTGTCCTTGAGCCCCCGCAAGGCACCGGCGCCCACCACCTGGGCGCCGTCCACCATCTGGAACATGCCGGCGATGGCGAGGAAGCTGATTGCCAAGGTGATGGCGCCGGCGTTCTCGGCCCGAGCGGGGTCGAGGAACAGATGGACGATGGGTTGGGGCGCGACCAACAGCACCAAAGCCATGGCCGCCATGAACCCCACCCCCAGGGCCAGCGCCACCCAACCGGCGCGGCGCACCCCCTCGGCATCACCGGCACCGGCGGACAGGCCCACCCGCACCGTCGCCGCCTGCGCCATGCCCAGCGGCACCATGAAGGTGATGGAGGCCACCTGCAGGGCGATGGCATGGGCGGCCAGGGCGTCGGCGGAGATGATGCCCATCAGGAAGGCGGCGGCGTTGAAGCCGGTGATCTCGAACCCCATGGCCAGCGCCATGGGCGTGCCGATGCGCAGCAATTCCTTGAGCTTGGGCCAATCGGCCCGCCACCAATGGCCCAAAACATGGAAGCGGCGGAAACGGCGGTCCCACAGGATGAACGCCATCAGGGCCAGTGCCATGAACGAGAACGACAGGGTGGACGAAATCCCCGCCCCCACCACACCCAGGCGCGGCGCGCCAAGATTGCCGAACATCAGCACCCAGTTGGAGCCCACATGCACCACCACCGCGACCCAGGTGATCACCATGCCGGCGCGCGGGCGTTCCAGCGCTGAGATGAAGCAGCGCAGCACGATCACCCACAAGGCCGGCAACAGGCTCCATTGCAGCATGCGCACATAGGCACCGGCGACACGCGAGAGTTCCGGGTCCTGGCCCAGGGCGCGCAACAGGGCATCGGCATGCCATAGCAGCGCCCAGCACGGCAGCGCGAAGCCAAGGGACAGCCACAGCCCCTGACGGACAATGCGGCGGCATTCACGCACCGAGTGGCGGGCACGGCCCAGGCTGTGGGCCAGCAGGGGCGAGGTTGCCATGGCGAGGCCCATGCCCAGGATCAGCACGGCAAAAAACAGATTGGCGCCCAGACTGCCGGCTGCCAGTTCGGTCGGTCCAAGCCAGCCCATCATCAGGGTGTCGGTGGTGCCGATGGCGATTTGGGCCAGATTGGTCAGAATGATGGGCCAGCCCAGCGAAAGAGTGGCCTTCGCCTCGGTGCGCCAGTGTACGGCCCAGTGTACGGCAGTGTGTGTCATCCGCGTTTATAGCGCGACCTTGGCTGGACTTCACTGCCGCTGTGGCCTAGGGTTTAGGCCTTAGCGCAACAAGGGTTTAAAATGGGCATCAACAGCGCCATCGTCATTCTCATGGCCGACGATGATCCGGCCGATGTGCGGCTGACTCAGAAGGCGTTGGAAGAATGCCGCCTTAAAAGCGACTTCCGCCACGTCCGGGACGGCCAGGAATTGCTGGATTACCTGCACCGTAGCGGCCGCTATGCCGACCCGGCCAGCTCGCCCCGCCCCGGCCTGATCCTGCTGGACCTCAACATGCCGGGCATGGATGGCCGCGCGGCGTTGACCGCGCTGAAAGCCGATGCCGATCTGCGCCGCATCCCGGTGGTCATCCTGAGCACGTCCAAGGCCGACGAAGACGTGGCGCGCTCCTACGACCTTGGCGCCAACTCGTTTGTCAGCAAGCCGGTGACGTTCGACGGCCTGGTCGAGGTGGTACGGACCTTGGAAACCTATTGGTTCCAGCTGGTGGCGCTGCCCAGATAGTTACTGCACGCCCTTTTCGGCGCCGGTGCGGTTCTTGATGGCTTTCACAGTGGCGGCATTGGCAGCCATCCAGGCATTGAATTCTGCCACCACCTGCGGGTGAGTCCGGCTCGACAGCCTATAGCTGTCGCGCGAATGAGGCAGTGTCGGATCGAACACCAAGGCGCCCGGTGTCTTCAGCACGTTGTCCAAGATGTGATTAGCCACCGCCAGCGAGCCGTAGGCGCCGTCAAAACGGCCGATGGCGGCCTGTCTCAACAACAATTCCATGCGCGGGTTTTCCTTCACCTGAACCGTGCCGTCCTTGATGCGGTCCAGCCACGCAAAGGGCGTGAAGCCCGAGACGGTACCCAAGGTGCGAATGGCGTCAACACCGCTGCCGGCGAGGTTGGGCCGCACCAATACGCCGTCGATATAATTGATGACGGGGTTGGAGTAGACGATCCCCTGGCCGCCTTTGGCCTCGGTGGTCCATTGAGGATTATCGGGGAATTTCAAATCTATGCCGCCCGACAGCAGCTCAGCGTACAGGCGCTTGATGGGCTGCGGCTTGTAGGTCAGGGAATAGCCATTGGCAGCCGCAAATGCATCCAAGATATCGCGGGCGGCGCCCACATACTCACCCGCCTGGACTGAGTAGGCCGGGAAGTAATCCAGTTCCTCGACCCCGACCACCAACTCACGCGGGCTCGCCTGGGCGGGCATGGTCCACATGCAGCACCCCAACACGAAAGCTGCCAGCCCTCCCTTGAACCTCATCCTCGCCCCCCCCGGCAGTTAAATGCAGGCAATCCGTTCGATGCGACCTGCACGCAAGCGGAACACCACATCTTGCGGGCTTTCACCGCATGGCGCCTCGTCCGGATTTATCTTGGCATGCAGGCCGCGCAGAATGCGACCCGAAACGCCATGCCCCACCACCACCAGCTTTTCGCCGCCCACCCGTTCCGCCAACCAATGGGACAGGCGGGCAGAGACTTGCGCGTGGGTTTCGCCGCCGGGGCAGCGGAAGAACCATGAATCCAGGCCGCTGCCGGTCAGCTCTGCCGGGTCCATCTCTGCCTTCAGCCGCCCCGCCCACTGCCCGGTGGAAATTTCCTTGAGCCGGTCTTCGAAGGCGATGGTGGTGAAATCCAGTCCCGCCACTTCGCATAGGATGGCAGCCGTCTGGACACAGCGCGGCAACGGGCTGGCGATGACCCGCCAGCCGGCGACGTCACCAATCAAACCGGCCAGGGTGCGGCCATAGGCCTTGGCTTGCTCGATGCCCTTCAGGGTCAGCGGCGAATCGCCGTGGCCCTGAATGCGCTTCTCGCGGTTCCAGTGGGTTTCGCCGTGGCGGACCAGGAGGATGGTGGGCATGGGGGCCTTTTTCCGCGTCATCCCGGCCGCAGCGAAGCGGAGAGCCGGGATCCATGGCAGGTGCACCACCATGGACCCCGGATCTGCGCTACGCTTGTCCGGGGTGACGATTTAGGGAGCTACGACCGCAGAATACCGCCGGTGACCTTGACCACCGCGTCCACGATCTTCTTGCCCACGGCTTCGATTTCCTCGTCGGTGAGGGTCTTTTCCATGGGCTGCAGGGTCACCGAGATGGCGATGGACTTCTTGCCCTCGCCCACATTGGGTCCCTCATACAGATCGAACACAATCACATCGGTGACCAACGCTTTGTCGGCGTTCTTGGCGGCGCGCACCACGGCATCGGCGGCCACCTTTGTGTCCAGCACGAAGGCGAAGTCGCGTTCCAAAGGCTGGAATTGCGACAGCTTGACCAGCGGCTTGGCCTTGGTGGCCTTGGCCTTCTGCGGCGGCAAGGCGTCAATGAACACCTCGAACGCCACCACCGGGCCTTTGACGCCCATCTGCCCCAGCACGCCCGGATGCAGCTCGCCGAAAGTGGCCATGGGCTTGTTGCCCAGCTTCAGCGAACCGGAACGGCCCGGGTGATACCAGCTGGGGGCCTCGGCCACCACCTGGAACGAGTCCGGATTGGCACCGGCGGCGACCAGCACCGCCAGGGCGTCGGCCTTGGCGTCGAACAGATCGACGGCACGGGTCTTTTCCGACCAATGCCGCGTCACGGCGCGGCCCGCACGCAGGCCGGCGGCGACGTTGCGCTGCTGGCCGGGCTCGGGGCCGTCGAATTGCGCGCCGATCTCGAACAGGCCAAGGTCCTTGAAGCCGCGATCCGCATTGCGTCCCGCAGCCGCCACCAGATTGGGCAGCACCGACGGACGCATGACGTCCAGATCGGACGAGATGGGGTTCGCCAGATGCATTTCCGGCTGACCGCCGCCGAACAGCTTGGCTTGGGCGGAAGGCAGGAACGACCATGTCACTGTCTCGATCAAACCACGCCCAGCCAATTGACGGCGCACCCACGAGGCGCGGCGCTGGCCCGAAGTCAGCACCGGCTTGGGCATGGACGGACGGGGCAACGGCACGGTGGGGATGTGGTCATAGCCGTTGATGCGGATGACCTCTTCCACCAGATCGTGCTCGGCAGAGATATCGCCGCGCCAGGACGGCGGCACCACCAGCAGGCCGTTGGCGTGTTCGGAAACCGTGCAGCCCAAACCACGCAGGATGTCTTCCTGCTTGGCGGTGGAGACCTCCACACCGCCCAACTCGGCCACGCGCTCGGGGCGCAGGACGATGGAGGTGCGCCAGTCGGGCTCAGACCCGGCAACGATCAATTCGGACGGCTCACCGCCGCAGATGTCCAGGATCAGGCGAGTCGCCAATTCAGCCGCCGGCACCACGAAGGCCGGATCGACGCCGCGTTCAAAGCGGAAGCGGGCATCCGACAGGATGTCCAGCTTGCGCCCGGTGGCCGCTGTGCGGGTGGGGTCGAAATAGGCGGCTTCCAGGAAGACGTTGACGGTGGCCTCGGTGCAGCCCGAACGCTCAGCCCCCATGATGCCGGCCAGGGCCTCGGGGCCGGAATCGTCGGCGATCACCGTCATGGACTCCGACAGGGCGTATTCCTTGCCGTTGAGCGCCTGCAAGGTCTCGCCGGACTTGGCCAGACGGGCGGTGATGTTGCCCTTGACCTTGTCGGCGTCGAATACGTGCAGCGGACGGGCAAGGTCGTAGGTCACGTAATTGGTGATGTCCACCAGCGCCGAGATGGGGCGCAAGCCGATGGCGGTCAGCCGGTCCTTGAGCCAAGCCGGGCTGTCGCCGTTCTTGACGCCACGGATCATGCGGCCAGCGAATAGCGGGCAGGCTGAGGCGGTGTCGGGAGTGAAGTCCAGCTTCACACCCATGGGGCTTTTGAAGCTGCCGGCCACCGGGGCGATGTCCAGCGGCTTCAACGTGCCCAGACCGGACGCAGCCAGATCGCGGGCGACGCCGCGCACGCCCAGGCAATCGGCGCGGTTCGGCGTGATGGATATCTCGATCATGGGGTCGAAGGTCATGATCTCGGTCAGCTTGGAGCCAACCGTCAGACCCAAATCCAGCTCGGCAATGCCCTCGCTGTCCTCACCCAAATTCAGTTCCCGCCAAGAGCACATCATGCCCTGGCTTTCCACGTCACGAACCTTGCCCTTCTTCAGGGCCTCGCCGGTGACGGGGATGAAGGTGCCCGGCTGGGCCAGGATGACCTTGATGCCGGCGCGGGCGTTGGGGGCGCCGCACACCACCTGGATCACGCCGGTGCCGGTGTTGACCTTGCACACGCGCAGACGGTCGGCGTTGGGGTGCTTCTCGGCTTCCAGCACTTCACCGACGATGAAACCGCCAAGGTCCTTGGCGGGGTCCTCGATGCCTTCGACCTCAAGGCCCAGCATGGTGAGGCGGGCGTCGATCTCGGCCAGGGACGCATCGGTGTCCAGATGCTGCTTAAGCCACGACAGAGTGAACTTCATCGGGTCAGCCCTCCGGACAGGGTCGGCACGTCAAGGGGCACGAAGCCGTAATGCTTCAGCCAACGCAGATCGGAATCGAAGAAGGTGCGCAGATCGGGGATGCCGTATTTCAGCATGCCCATGCGTTCCACGCCCATGCCGAAGGCGAAGCCC
>JACMLB010000145.1 GCA_014379805.1 Rhodospirillales bacterium
CTCGCGTGGTCGGCCCAGCCGATCGCGACTTGGCACGGGTGCGGACTCGCCTCTCGTCGCTCTCGGCGCTGGGCGTGGAGGGCCATCTGGACCGGGCGATCGTGCTGGCAAACCAGCAGCTCGCTCAGCGCGCCGGCAACCGCCGCATCGTCGTGATCAGCGACGAGGGCGGCCTGGCCGCAGCCTTGCCGCAAACCAAGGTGCCGCTCAGCCTCGTCAAGGTGGGCGAGGCCGCCGACAACACCGCCATCGTCCGCCTGGACGTCGGGCGCACTCAGGAAAGCGCGACCCGGCAGGACCGTGTCGAGGTCTTCAGCGAAGTGGCAAGCTTTGCTGGCGCGCCCCGCGACGTCTTCGTCACGCTCAAGCAGCGCGGCTCGCCCACGGTCCTGGCGTCGCGCAAGCTGCGGCTCGAGCCGGGTCAGAAGCTGCCGGTCGTGCTTGGCTTCGACGCAGCGCCTAGCGAGGCCGGGGTCGGGCTGGTCGTCGAGCTATCGCCTCACGATGCGCTGACCATCGACGACAGCGCGTTTGGCCGCGTGCCGCCGAGCCGCAGGCTCACCACCATCACCGCACCGGCTCACCACAGTCCATGGTTCGAGCGCGCGCTGCTGGCCGACCCCGACCTGGAGCTGATGGGGGTGCCGCTGGCCGACCTCGGCACCACCAGCATTGGGGATGACGCGCTGGTGGTCGTCAGCGGGGCATGCCCCAGCCAGCTTCCAGGTGGTGATTTCATCATCCTCAACCCACCGGCCGGCGCGTGCCACGGCGCGGTCGTGGGCAAGCTGATCGAGGCCCCCATCGTGACGTCGTGGGACCGCACGGACCCGCGACTGCGCTTCATCACGCTCGACGGCGTCTCGCTCGCCAAGGCCCGCGCCATCGATCCTGCTTCGGCTCAGAGCGTGCTCGTGCGCGGGCGAGAAGGCGCCCTGGTGGTGGACATCTCCGAAGGCGGCCGCACCGGCACGCTGGTGGGCTTCGACGTCGGCGAAAGCAACTGGCCTCTGCGCGCCTCGTTCGTGCTGTTCGTGCGCAATTTAGCCGAAATCGCGCGCGCCCATCGCGCCAGTAACGTGGTGGGACCGGCGCGCACTGGCTCGCCGCTCCGCGTCCGTGTTCCGAGCGCGGTGCAGCAGGTACAGCTTACCGATCCGGCCGGCCAGGAGAGTCAGCTCGACGCCCGCGGCGGTCTGGCCATCGTGCCGCACCCGAACCAGCCCGGCTTCTACCTGGTCAGCTACGCCGGCGAGCATCGGGGCGTCGCGCTGTCGGTCGTCAACCTGACGAGCGCAGCCGAGAGCGACTTGAGGGCGGCGGCCGGCGCGACCCCCGCCATGCTCGGCGCCAGCAACACACGTGGGCGCTCCTCGATCGTCGAGCCTCCGGCAGATTGGGGCTTCCTGGCGGCGGCGCTCGCGCTGGCTCTGATCATAGCCCAGGTGCTGTGGCTGACCCGGAGCCCGGCTCAAGTCGAGTCAGCCAGAATTCGCCCGTTGCGACCGGAAAGACGGGGCACGGCTTGAGCCTCACGCTGTGGCTGCTGCGCCTGGTCGGTCTGCTTCCTGCCGTGGTGTTTGCGCTCGAACGCCTGACCATAGCGGTGCCTCAGGTGCGGCTTTCGCGGCCGGTGCTGGCCGTACCGCTGGCTCTACTCTTGCTGTGGCTCAGCACCCGCTACCGCGGCTTTCTGTCACGTCGCACGCGCGTCAGAGCGGTTTTGATGGCGCAGCTCACCGGCATCGCCGCCACTGCCTGCGCGTTTGCGGTGATTGGCGTGGAGCTCGGACGAAAGCTCGACCGTCTGACTGTCATCGTCGCCATCGATCGCAGTCGGAGCATCGACCTGGTGCCCGGCGCGGAGTCGCGCATCCAGCAAGAAATCCAGGTCGCCGAGCAAGGCATGCGCGAGGGCGATCGCATCGGAACGCTGGCGGGCCGCGCCTTACCCATGGCCGAGGTCGCCCTGCTGGACGGCGAGCACGAGCTTGGCCGCGTTCAGGCCGACGAGCGTGGCGAATGGGTGTTCGTGCCGACCCTGCCCATGGCGCCGGGCGCCCGCGCATTGATAGCGCAAGCCCATAACCCCGATGGCGGCACCGTGCGGTCCGCCAGCCCGGTCATCGTGGTGGTGCCGGAAAATGCCGGCGGGGCGGCCTTGGCCATGGTCCCGCTGCCCGAGGGCGGCGCCCGGCTGATGATGGCGCCGGGTGGCGATGCCGAGTCGGTCACGCTGGATTTGGTGGATCGCGACAATGCGGGGCGCCTGTTCATGGGCGGGCGCGCCCAGCCCGGTGCGCTGATCCATATCTATATGGACAATAAATTCCTTGGCCGCGTCCAAACCGATGCCGAGGGCGGCTGGCGTTTGGCGGTCAAAGCGGTGCAGGGCCACACCTTGCGCGCCGACATGGTGGAAGATAAGGGCAAGGTGCTGGCTCGACTGGAAGTGCCGCTGGAGCCCGAACCGCCCATGGCGCAGGGCGGCGAGACTGTGGTGGTGGAGCAAGGCGCGTCCCTGTGGAAGATCGCGCGGCGCCTTTACGGTTCGGGCCCGCAATCCACGGTGATCTATCAGCCTAGCAAGGACCGCATGCGCGATCCCGACCGGATCTATCCGGGACAGGTTTTCCAGGTGCCGAAAAAGTAATCAGCCCTGCTTGGCGGTGGTTTTGGCCCGGCCTTTGCGCCATTCGGGCCGCAATGCGCTTTCGCCCGGAGCGGCGGGGGCCAAGGGCGGGCGCACATAGACGGCGATCAGGTCCAGATAGGCCGCCGCCGGGATCAGTACGCTGGACACGGCGCTGATGACGTTGGTGGCGGTGACCGGGCGGGCGACCTCGACCTTGGTGCTCAGCACGATGCGGCTGTCGATGAAGCGGAACATGGAGCCCAGCAGATCGTTGGCGTGCACCATGATATAGCCAAGGCCGACGCGGGCGGCGGGGCTTTCGGCAGTGAAGGGCAGCGGGCCCACGTCGCCCACCAACTTGAGCAAGCCACCGGTTGCGCTGTCGTTTTCCTGGTAACGGGCGGCGAAGCGGATGTCGCGGTACGAAAAGTCGAACTGAATGGCCCCCTCGGCGGTGACCGGCAGGGCTTCAAGGGCCTTGATGTCCAACGGCACCAAGGCGCCGCTCAAATTCAGCTGTGTTGCTTCGGACATCTGGGTCCCGCAGTTGGGATTGACGAAGCCCGGACAGTACCACGTCCCTTGTGCGGATTGAACACCGCTCGACTGTGACCGAAAATTCGTGATTCCATTTGCGGGGCAGGGCATTAGAATGCGCCGTTAACTCATGAAAGAGGTTTCCCTTGCAGGCTCAAGAAATTTCGATGGCGAAATACATCTGGCTGCCCATCCACCGCGAGGGCTGGCCGTTCATCGCGCTGTTCGCCATCGGCGCCCTGTTGCTGGGCCTGCTATGGGGTCCGCTGGGCTGGATTGGTCTGGTGCTCACCGGCTGGTGCGCCTACTTCTTCCGCAATCCCGACCGGGTCACCCCCGTGCGTCCCGGCTTGGTCATCAGCCCGGCCGACGGCGTGGTCTGTCTGGTCGGCCATGCGGTGCCGCCGGCTGAATTGGGCATGGGCAACGAGCCGCGTATGCGGGTTTCGGTGTTCATGAGCGTATTCGACGTGCATGTGAACCGCACCCCCATCGACGGCAAGATCACCAAGATCGCCTACAAGCCGGGCAAATTCCTCAACGCCTCGCTGGACAAGGCGAGCGAGGATAACGAGCGCATGGCCATCCGCATGGAAACCGCCGAGGGCGCGGAATTCGCCTTCGTGCAGATCGCCGGCCTGGTGGCTCGGCGTATCAAATGCGATCTGGTGGAGGGCCAGGAGGTCCGCGCCGGCCAGCGCTTCGGCCTGATTCGCTTTGGGTCGCGCGTGGACGTCTATCTGCCCGACGGCGTGGCGCCCCAGGTGGCTGTCGGCCAGCGTTGCATCGCCGGCGAGACCGTTTTGGCCGATGTCACCGCCACCGAATCGGCCCGGCAAGGCGAGGTTCGCTGATGTTCAAGCCCCAGCCCGGCCGAGTGCGCCGCACCCGTGCGATCCGCCCGCCCAAGATCCCCGGTTTGTCCATCAACCGGTTGATCCCCAATATCCTGACGCTGTTGGCGCTGTGCGCGGGTCTGACCTCGATCCGCTTCGGCCTCCATGGTCAGTGGGAATACGGTGTGTGCGCCATTCTCCTGGCTGGGGTTCTCGACGGTCTCGATGGCCGGGTTGCGCGGTTGCTGCAAGGCACTTCGAAATTCGGCGCCGAGCTGGATTCCCTGTCCGACTTCGTCAGCTTCGGCGTAGCGCCCGCCATGCTGCTGTATTTCTGGACCATGCAGGGCGCCGGCGGCTTCGGTTGGGCGGTGGTGCTGCTTTATACGGTGTGCTGCGGCCTGCGTCTGGCCCGCTTCAACTCCATGCTGGGCAATGCGGATTTGCCGCCCTACGCCTATAACTTCTTTACCGGTGTGCCGGCGCCTGCTGCCGCCGGCATCGTGCTGCTGCCCATGGTGGCCAGTTTCGAATTCGGCGTCGGCTTTTTCGACCGCCCGGTGGTGACGGCCGTGTTCCTGCTGGGCGTGGCGTTCCTTATGGTTAGCACCATTCCCACCTTCTCGTTCAAGAAGGTGCGTGTCCCCAATGCCTGGGTGCTGCCGGTTCTGCTGGTGGTCGGCCTGACCGCCGCCTTCCTGGTGACCGAGCCGTGGCTGACCCTGGCGTTGATCGGCGCGTCCTATGTGGGCCTGATCCCGGTCAGTGTGCGGTCGTTCCGCCGCCTGCGCAGTCAGGCTGAACGGATTGCTGAAGCTGACGCGCCGGCATCTGAAGGCGGTGCGCCTTAGGGCGCTGCCGTGCCGGGTGACACCGTTGCAGCTTTGCAACAGTGTTTGCAAAACCTTTGGATAGGGCTCATGTTCGCTTGAGTGCATGGAGCACCCTGGGGTAGAACACTCGCTAAGAGTGCCCAGCCCTATAGGAAGGCCCGCCCGCATGCGTACCATGAAGTCTGTTCTCGCCGCCGCCGCTCTGATGATCGGCCTGCCGGCCGCCGCTAACGCCCAGGTTTACATGGGCCTTGATGGTGGCGCTAATTATCTGCAGGACCCGGGTGTCACCGGCTCCGACTCCGATTGGGGTTGGGTTGGTCTCGGCCAGGTCGGTTACGATTTTGGCGGCCCGAAGGTCGAATTCGAAGTCGGCTACCGTGACAACGACTCCATCTCTTCGTGGAGCACGATGGTCAACGGCATCTACCAGTTCCTGCCGCAGTCCTCGTTCCATCCCTTCGTCGGCGCCGGTATCGGCTGGGCCTTCTTGGACAGCGACTTCGCTGGCGCCAATGCCCGTAACGACGACGAGAGCTTCGCCTATCAGGGCATTGCCGGTGTCGCTTACGACATCAACAGCAATGTGGCCCTGAAGGCCCAGTACCGCTACTTCGCCACCCTGGACGCCGATGTGGGTCCGGCCAACGGCAGCGAAGCCGATTACCGCAACCACTCGGTTCTGGTCGGCTTCACCTACAAGTTCGGCAAGACCCCGGCCCCGGTTGCTGCCGCTCCCGTCGCCGCCCCGGCCCCGGCCCCGGCTCCCGCCCCGGTCGTTAAGGCCGCTCCGGTCCTGCAGAAGAACTATCTGGTGTTCTTCGACTTCAACAAGGCCGACGTTACCCCCGAAGCCCAGAAGATCGTCGCTCAGGCCGCTGGTGCCGCCAAGCAGGGCAACGCCGCGCGCGTCAACCTGACCGCCCACGCCGATCGTTCGGGTTCGGACAAGTACAACCAGGCTTTGTCGATGAAGCGCGGCAACGCCGTCAAGGACGCGCTGGTCAAGCAGGGCGTCCCTGCCGACCAGATCGCCGTCGTCGCCAAGGGCGAGAGCGACCCGCTGGTCGCGACCCCCGACGGTGCCCGCGAGCCGCAGAACCGCCGCGTCGAGATCGTCCTGCCCTAATCCGGCAACGGTCCCAAGCTAAAGAAAACCCCGCCGGTGCGAACCGGCGGGGTTTTTGTTTGCGGGGCGGGGGATTGGGCGGGGAGCACCCCAAAGACCGTCGTCACCCCGGACAAGCGCAGTGCGATCCGGGGTCCATGGTGCCGTTTCCCACCATGAGTGCGGGGAATGCGCTGGGGGTTTGCACAGCAGGATTCACCACCACGACACCAAGGCACCAAGGCACCAAGAGAGCGGAGTGGAGGCACCCACCGCGCCACGTGACCAATGTCTTGGTGCCTTGGTGTCTTGGTGGTGAAAAACTTGTGGCTTGCCCGCAACGTGGCTTGGCGTTTCCCGCCAATCCGATGAACCAAACAAAAAGGGCCCCGGTTTCCCGAGGCCCCTCATCACCACAATCCACAAACACCCTCAGCCAGTCGGCTCAGCCTTCTTGACCTTCGACGCCTTGGGCTTGCCCTCGGCGCTGGCCTGCTTGACCGGCGAGGCGCAGACCGCCCGGTCCGGCTTGTCCATGCTGACCGAGGCGAATTGCTCAAGCTCGTGCGGCTTCAGAGCGGCCAACCGTTCGAACAGCGGCGTGTGGCCGTCACAATAACCTTCGGTTTGGTGGGCGCGTTGGGATTCGTCATTGGCCAGCACGGTCATGTAGCGGTCCATATTTCCACCGTTTTTGGCGAAATGGCCGCGCAGAACCTTGGCGTTGTCCGCCAGCGTGCCGCCGAAGCGGTGAATGTAGGACGCGTATTTGCCCGGAAGGCTGGGGTCGTCGCCCCGGCAGTTCAGGGATGCGACCTGAAGTTGGATGTGAAGCTGGCGGACCTGCATGGCACGGGCTTCAGTGGGGCTGATACAGCCGGCGGCCAAAGCGGGGAAGGTGGCGGCGGCGGTCAGGATAGCGGCGGCAGCGGCGCAGGAAATGCGGTTCAAGAATGCCTCGCGTGCATCAAAGGAAGTAAGCGGGCGCCAGTTTGGACAAGCCAACCGCAAATTACAACAAGCACCATGTGTCATCCTTGGGACAAGCGGGCCTATCCCAATTCGCGCGGCCACTCCCCGGTGGCGCACATCCCCCTGAGAGACTCCACGAACAGCGTATGGGTGGGCATATGTCCCCCAGGCATTGTCGCCTGACGTTTGCCTGACGTTCGTCTGTCCTCTTGGACTTCCCAGCGCACCAACAAGCCGTCGGGGGAAAAGGCCGATGCGGTACATCGACATCGACCAGCAGCAGCGCAGCTTCAGGACCTGGCCCCTTTTGCTCTCCCCCAAAACGGGAGAGCGGGTGGGCGCCAGACCTCGTCCAGTGGCCCACGCGCTACGCGGCATCTTGCTGGTGGCCGGGCGATTGCTGGAAGGCATCATGGTCGCGGCGGCCGGGATGTCCGCTCCCCTCTTGGCGGAAGGGGCGGCGCCCGCGCCGCTGACCGTGGTGGCTGTCGCCCTGGTGGCCGCCCACGTCTTGGCAGCGGCGGGGCTGTATGACGCCGAGGCCGGCTATGGCGGGCGCCGTGCATTGCTGCTGTCGGCGGGTCTTACTTTGGTGACGGTGCCGCCCGCCGCCCTGGCGGCGTCGTGGCTGGCCGGCGACCCGCTGCCGCCGCTTTTCATCTGGGCTGGCCTTGCCGCCTTAGCAGTGGGGGCCGCCCGTCCGGCTTTCGCCCGCATGCTTAAATATCTCGCCCGCTGGAGCCAGACTGCGCGCCGGGTGCTGGTGGTGGGCGACCGCGACCGGGCGCTGGAGGCATTGTCGTTGATTGCCGGCGACGAACGCCGCTGGGCCTTTCCCGTGGGCGTGTGCCTGGACCGCGACGGGCCGCCGCGCCCCATCCTGGGCGGCTTCATCGCCAGCCTTGACGATGCCGAGCGCATGGTGCGCGAGGAAGAGGTGGACGACGTCATCCTCGCGGTGCCGTGGAAGGACACCGCGCGGCTGGCCCGGTGTCTGGCGGTGCTCAAGCCGCTGACGGTGGACGTGCATCTGTTCCCCGAAACGCCTGAACCTTTCGTGGGCGGCCGGGGGCTGTCGGTGCTGGCCGGAGTGCCCATGGCCAAGATTGGCTCGCGCCCGCTTTCGGGCTGGCGCGCCTTCATCAAGGCCATGGAGGACCGCGTGCTGGGCGCCGCGCTGCTGGTGCTGGTGTCGCCGGTCATGGTGGTGGTCGCCATCGCCATCAAACTGGATTCGCCGGGGCCGGTGTTCTTCCGCCAAAGCCGCTATGGCTACGACAACCAGCCGTTCAGCTGCTTCAAATTCCGTTCCATGGTGGCGCGGCCCGAGGAAGTGCAGGTGTCCCAGGCCACCCGCAACGACCCCCGAATCACCCGCGTGGGCCGCTTCCTGCGCCGCACATCGCTGGACGAACTGCCGCAGCTGATCAACGTGATCATGGGCTCCATGTCCCTGGTGGGGCCGCGCCCGCACGCGGTGTCGCATCATCACCACTACGCCCGGCTGGTGGACGACTACCGCTGCCGCCACCGCATGAAGCCCGGCATCACCGGCTGGGCCCAGGTCAATGGCTATCGCGGCGAGACCTCCACCGTGGAGCTCATGCGCAAGCGGGTGCTGCACGACCTCTGGTACATCGACCATTGGAGCCCGTGGCTGGATCTGGCGATCCTTGCCCGCACGCCGCTCGCCTGCCTGAAAGCCACCAACGCGTACTGATGGGAGACTCCAGATGAGTGCCCGTGCCGTCGCCCACGCCCTGTTCCGCCACCAGCGCAAAATGCTGGCGACCGTGCTGCTGTGTCTGGCCGGTGGCGGCGCCACCATCGCCCTGACCCCGGTTCAATGGCGGGCCGAGGCCACTTTGCTGGTGGAGGCCAGCCGTCCCGACGGTGCCGCCGCTTTGGCCGCCATGCTGGACAGCCGCGATTTGCACGGCCAAGTGCTCAGCCGTTTTGGCGACCGTCTTTATCCAGCCATCCCTGCGTCCCAACGCGCCGACGCCTTGCGCCACGACCTGCGCATCCGCCCGGCGGAAGGATTGGTGCGACTGTCCCTGGATGGGGCCGACGCCAAGCTTGCCACCGATGCTCTGGCCGCCCTGCTGGACCGGCTGGCGGAAAAGAACCGCGCCGTGTTCACCCCCCAGGATGCCGGCGGCGAATTGGCCCGTCAGGCGGTGCAGGCACGGGAAAAGCTGGCCGCGTTCCGTAAACGCACCGGCATTACCGAGGGCAGCGCCGACAAGGCGGGCCTGACCAAGCGCCGCGCCGAGTTGGACACAGAATTGGCCGCCGCCGACGCGGAAGCCAATGCCCTAACCGACCGGTTGGCCGTGGTGAAGGCTCGGTTGGCAGCGACTCCCGCCACCATCGAACTGACCAACGAAAGCGAACGCACCAAGGTGGCCGAAGACGCGCGGGCCAAGCTGTTCGAGCTGCAAACCCGTGAGGCCGAGCTTCTGGGCAAGTACCAGGACACCAGCGTGACCGTGCAAAACCTGCGCGCGGAAAAGCGCAAGGTCGAGGAGTTGCTGGGCAAGCTGGAAACCACCACCCAGAACCGGGTCACCAGCGGCACCAACCCGGTCTATCAGGAGGTGGAGAAAGACGCCTTCCGTACCGAGGCAGCCCTGTCGGCGGCCAAGGCCCGATTGAAATCCACCCAGCGTCAAATGGCCGATCTGGACCGCCGGCTGGACGCCCTGGCCGGGTCCGAGCGTGCCTTGGTTGAGTTGGAACAGGCCGCAGCTGCCGCCGATGCCCAACTGACCCGCCGTGGCGGCTCGGGTGCCGCTATCGAAGGCATCGGCATCGTGTCGTCCGCCACCGCCGGGTCGCGCCCGGTGGGGCCGTCGCCATCCGTGGTGATGGCGGGGGCGGGCGGCATCGGCGTGGTGCTGGCCCTGCTGCTGGTTGCCTTGGCGGAAAGATTTTCCACCCGCATCGTCACTCCGGCAGACGTCGAGCGCCGTCTCGGCCTGCCGGTCCTTACCACCATCCCACGGGAGAGCTGACAGCCATGTACAAGGAGTTCTTCAACTTCTCGGCCGAGCCCTTCCGCGTTACCCCGGATCCGGGCTTCCTGTATCTCACCGATCAGCATAAGGAGGCATTGGCGGCGATCATCTATGGCATCGCCAAGCGCAAGGGCTTCGTCTGCATTACCGGCGAGGTGGGCGTGGGCAAAACCACCATCCTGCGGTCCTATCTGGACAGCGTGGACGAGCCGGGCCTGCGCTTCGTCTACATCTACAACCCCAACGTTTCGTTCCAGACCCTGCTGCGTCATATCTTCAAGGAAATCAGCCTGGACTATTCCGGCGACGACATCGCCGGCATGGTGGATGCGCTGCGGGCCTGGCTGATCGAGCATCATTCCAAGCGCGAGACCTTGGTGTTGCTCATCGACGAAGCCCAGAACATGCCCATGGGGACGCTGGAGTCTCTGCGCATGCTGTCCAATCTGGAGACGGCGACCGAAAAACTGGTGCAGATCGTCCTAGTGGGCCAGCCCGAACTTGAGCATCTGCTGGCCGAACGCCAGTTGCGTCAGCTTGAATCGCGCATTGCCGTGCGCACCCGGCTGGGGCCGCTGTCCAAGGCCGACAGCACCAACTATATCCGTCACCGCCTGAAATGCGTGGCGCTGGACGACAAACCGGCTTTTGCCGAAGCGGCCATTGCCGAAATCGTCCGCCATGCCGGCGGCATCCCGCGCCGTATCAACGTCATGGCCGATAACTGTCTGCTGACCGCTTTCGGCCACAAGATCAAGCCGGTCAGCGCCAAGGTGGTGCGCGAGGTGGCGCGCGACCTCAGTCTGAAGGATTCGGGTGGCAGGGGGCGGCGGCGGCGCTGGTTCGCCTTTGGGGTGCCGTGGCGTGGCATCGGCATGGGATTGGGCGCGGTGGCGGCGGCGGGGTTGGTGCTCAGCGGCGGCCTTGCCATGCGTGACAGCGGTTTGCTGCGCTCTCATGAAACGGTGATCGTGGCGCCCATGCCGCCCGCCCCGGTCAAGAGGGTCGAAGTTAAGCCGGTGACGCCGCAGGTGCCGGACATCACTCAGGCCGCCGTCCTGCCGCCGCCTCCTATCCAGGTGGAGACGCCCAGCCTTGCCAATTTGCCCGGCACCGCGGTCGCCACGCCCGAGACCAAGAAGCGCACCCTACGCATCGTCGCGCCCGGCGATACCCTGGCCGGGCTGACCTTCGACGTCTACGGCAAGGTGGATCGGCCCTTGCTGGACAAGGTGAAAAGCCACAACCCGGAAATCGTCAATATCGACCGCATTCAGGTGGGCCAACTCATCGAGTTCCCCACGACGGAGAATTGATCCGCCATGAGCCGTTTCTATGACGCCATCGAGAACGCCCGCGCCCTTGCTCCCATGGATAGCCGCACCCTCGCCGAGCCGCCCCGGCTGCCCGGTCAGGTCACGGCCTCGGACCTGCCCATGCTGCGCCTGTGGCAGGGGGTGGAGGCCAAGCTGGCCGACCACCCCCGCCGGGTCATCCAAATCGTCCCGTGCGGTGAGGGCGAGCACGACCCGGCAGTGGCCGTGCGGCTGGCCCGGCTGGCCGGGCGGACCATGGGCGGCGGTGTGCTGCTGCTGAACCAGATCGAGAGCGAAGACCGCATGGATGATGACGGTCAGGTGGCGCTGGGACCGTTGCCGGGCCGTCATGGCCGTGCCCTCAACCCCCATCTGCTGGCGGCCTATTGGCAGCATCTGGCGGAACGGGCCGACCTCATAATTCTTGATACCCCGCCGGTGCTGTCCTCCCCCTTGGCCCAAGCCCTGGCCCCCACGGTGGACGGCGTCATTCTGGTGGTCGAGGCCGAACGCACCCGCACGGAAGTGGCCCGCGCCGCCCAGCAGGCCCTGACCATGGCCGGCGCCACCATCCTAGGCGTGGTGCTGAACAAGCGGCGTTATCATGTGCCGAAGCGGGTGTATGAGCGGCTGTGAGTGGCCGCCGTTACTCCTTCCGCCGTTATGAAGTCGGCAGCCACTCCCTGGCTTGTTATCCCGAACGAAGGTGAGGGATCTCCGCTTGGCACGGCGATTGGGGAGTTCGCATTGGCCGACGCCTTACCAAAATGGGATTCCTCGCGTGCGCTCGGAATGACAAGTATCTGTGAAAATGGTGGCGCGAAGGCGTGGCCGGGGGCGCGGGCGCTTCAGTTCAACGGCTGATGCGCCATCTCCGCCTGGGGCGGCTCCGTCTCGGTTAGCTCATTCAGCCGTAGGGCCTTGCACCATTCCGCCAGCAGCAGCATGGCCCACAGCGCCTCGCCATGGGCCAGGGTGGCGCGGTGGTCGGCCAGCAATTGGCGCATGGGCTGGGTCTTCAGTAGCGGCCATGCAATATCCTCCAGCCGCGCGGCCAGCGGCCCCGCCAGCCAGTGATCCAGCGGCAGGCACGGGATCGGGCGCCCCCGCGCCATGGTTGCTGCCGGCACCAGATCGCCCAGCACGCGGCGCAGCATCTGCCGGGGTGCTCCGGCGGGGGAGCGCAGGGGGCCGGGGATGGCCTGGGCATAGGTAACCAGGGAATCGTCCAGCATCGGCAGGCGCGCTTCCAAACCGTGGGCTTGGGCCATGGCGTCCAGGCCGGGGGTGATGCCGTCGGCCATGCGGATCGTCAGATCGCTCAGGCCCAGGATCGCCAGGGCGTCATCGCGCATCCAGGACGGCACCACGGGGTGCGGGGCATCCACCACGGGCAGGCTGACCGACAGCAGCGAGCTGCCGTCACGGTCAACGAAGGGCCGCAGGGCAGGGGGCGGGACCGGCACGCTGGCGGTGGTTCGTGGGCGCAGGCGGCGCGGCAGCACACCCGAAAGGCGGTGCAGCCAGCCGGCCCGGCGGCCGCATTCATAGGCGGGGTGGCACAGCAGCACTTCCTCGGTGCCGGCATCCGCCAACAGTGCAGCCACCCTGGCCGCACCGGCGGATTGGGCGGCGAACCAAACGGGCACCAAGCCGGAATGGGCAACCGGTTCCGCCAACCGGTCGGCCATCACCGTCAGGGCTTCACTCACCTGATGGGGGCCGACGATGATTTCGTCCAGCTGGATACGGGCCACGCGGGCCATCTGGCGCATCTCAATTGCGGCCACGGATTCGGCTGTGTCCATGACCGCGACCGCATGAGGGGCGCTGCCGGTCAGCCGGTTGATGATGGCGGCGATGGCGCCGCTGCCGGGCGATGGCGTCAGCCACACCCCCACCGGCCCATCGCCCAGCAGGCGGTCGGCCACGGCGCATTCCAGCAGGGTGCGCAGATTGCCCACATGACGGTCCACATGCAGGCTGCGCAAGGCGGCCACGTGGCGTTCGTCCATGGCCGGATTGTGCCACAGCTGGCGCCGGGGCAGGCCCATGCGGTCGGCAATCAGCATCTCGCCAGGGGCCAACTTGGCGATGCCGGCCACCAAGGTGCCGGGGGCGGGGACGACGCCCAGGGTCAGGTATTGCGCCAGCCCGGCGGGGTCCAGCCGGCGCGGCAGGCCCATTTCGTCCAGCAATGGCCCGATGCCCGAAGCAAAGCCCAGCCGCCCGCGATGCTGGGCGACGAACAGCGGCTTGCGGCCCAGGCGGTCGCGCGCCAGCACCAGCCGGTCGCGGCGGTCGTCCCACAGTCCCAGGGCGAAGGCGCCTTGCAGATGGTCGAGGAAGGCCAGATCCCATTGCTCATAGGCGTGCAGCACCACTTCCGCGTCCGAATTGGAGCGGAAGCGATGACCCACCAGTTCTAAGGAATGGCGTAAGGCCCGATGGTTGAGGATTTCGCCATCCAGCACCAGCCAGACGTCGTGAGTCTCATTGGCCATGGGCTGGCTGGCGGCGGCGGAATTATCCAGATTTGCCAGCCGATGGGCGGCCAGGGCGGCGCGCCCGTCAGGGGAACGGTACGAGCCGTCGTCATCCGCGCCCCGCCATGCCCGCCCGGCGGCCATGCGCTCCGCCGGTTCGGCCTCGGTGGTGCCCCGGTCGAGATGAAGCAGTCCGGCGATGGCGCTCATGCTTCACCCTGGTCAAAGAATAGCTTGGTAAACCTGTTCATAGGCATCGGCGATGCGGTCCCAGCAAAAGCGGGTGGCGACGGTTGCCGAGGCGCGGACCCGCATGCGGGTCACCACCTCGGGATCGGCCAGCAGCCAGCCCAGCACCCGTTTCAAATCGCCCACGTCGCCGGCGGTGAAGGTGAAACCGTCGCCTGCCACCACATCCAGATGTTCGGGAACGTCGCTGACCACCACCGCCCGGCCATGGGCCAAGGACGCCAGCAAGGTTTCCGGCGCCTCGTCGGCCTGCGACGGCAGAAGGTACAGATAGGCATGGCCCATGAGCGCTTCCAGAAGGGGCGTGCCCACTTGCCCGACGAACAAAACCCGTTCTGGGTCGGTGCCCTGGCGTAATTGCCGGCGGTATTCGTCGTCACCCAACCCGGTCTCGGCGATGACCAAACGGTGGCTTACGGCGACGGCGTTGGCGGCAGCAATGGCAATGTGTGCGCCGGTTTCCGGTACCAGCCGGTCGGCAAACAGTACATAGGAATTGGGTTCCAGATCGAAGGGTTCCAGCAGTGCCGGATCGGCGGCCCGCCCTGGGCGCTCCACGCCGTTGGGGATATAGATGGCCTCACGGCCATAGGCCTCACGGAACAGGCGCTCCAAACGCCGGGACGATACGGTGACGGCGTCGGCGAAGCGGGCGGCCAGGGATTCCGGTCCTCGGGTCGCCATGGCCGGGCGGTCGTGGCCGTGCATGCTGACCACCGTGCGGTGCAGGCCCAATTTGGCGGCCAAGCTGTAAAGTCCGCTGGCTTCGGCGGCGAAGAAGTTGATGACGTCATAGCCCCGGCAGGCGCTGACCAGCGAGGACAGCACCGCATGGGACGACGCGTCGCCTAAGGCCACCGGCAGTTTCGGCATTCTCAGCAGGCGGGTTCCCTTGATGGCGGCGAAGGCATGGCCGTTACGTTCCGAAAAGACGTCTATGACATGCCCCCGGCGGGCCAAGCGGGGGCAGATTTCGCTCAAGGCCTTGTCGATGCCGTCGCGCCCTGGCCCTGCCGGGCCCCGCGTTCCGATAATCGCGATCCTCATGCTGAAGACGTCCTCTTGCTCTCGCCAGCCGGGGCGCAAAGGTGGGCCGGCGATGCGCGGATTGTCGGCTTGAGCATGGCTCGCCTCAATCCGGGCATCGGGGGTAACCGAGCTTCTTCAGAGGGAAGACGGAGAGACCGTAGTCCTATGCCGCTGAACGGGCGGCTTGGCCGAACGGTCGCAGCAGGTCCAGGAATTGGTGCGCAACCTTGTCCCAGCCGAAGCCGCAAGCGTAGTCGCGGCACTGCTCGGCGGGGATGTCCAGGGCAGCCAGGGCGGCTTTGCGCAAATCGTTGTCGAGCACGCCCACGGTGGCGGTGCCCAGGACGTCCAGCGGGCCGGGGACCGGGAAGGCCGCCACCGGGACGCCCGAGGCCAGGGCTTCCAGCATGACCAGCCCGAAAGTGTCGGTCAGCGAGGGGAAGACGAAGCAATCGCCGGCGGCGAAATAGCGTGACAACTCGGTATCGCCATTGGCAATGCGCCATGCCACGTCCGGGAAGCGGGTCATCAGACCGGCGCGGGCGGGGCCGTCGCCCACCACCATCTTGGTGCCGGGCAGGTCCAAGGCCAGGAAGGCGGGCAGGTTCTTCTCTACCGCCACCCGGCCCACATACATGAACAGCGGGCGGGGCAGGTCCACGAAATCCTTGGGCTGGGGGTGGAAAACGGCGGTGTCGACGCCGTGCGACCATTCCACCGCATTGGTGAAGCCCCATTGGGTCAGTTCGCTATGAACCGAGGCCGAGGGGCACATGACCGCCGAGGACAACCCGTGGAAACGGCGCATCAGCGCATAGGGCCACGACAGCGGCACGCCGGTGCGGGCGCGGACGTAATGGGGGAATTTGGTGTGGTAGGCGGTGGTGAAGGGATGTTTGTTGTGCAGGCACCACGCCCGTCCAGCCCAGCCCAACGGCCCCTCGGTGGCCAGATGCACCGCGTCGGGGGCGAATTCCTCAAGCAGGCGGGCCAGCCGGCGCTTGGGAAATAGCGACAGCGGAATTTCCGGGTAGCTGGGGCAGGGCATGGTGCGGAACTGCCCGGGTTCGATCACCGCCACCACATGGCCCATGGCGCGCAGGAAGTCCGTCAGGGTGGACAGCACCCGCACGACGCCGTTGCGTTGCGGAGTCCAGGCGTCGGTCACGATGGCGATGCGCATGAAAGGCTCCCCCCGCAGAAATGGCAGGAAATGCCTAGGGCCGTGTGGCTATGACGGCAAGTGAACGTGCGGTTACAAATTCGCCAGCTCCACTGCCGGCACCTCGCCCAAAGCGGGGAACAGGCGGGTGGCCATGCGGGCGAAGCGGTCGGGTGCGTCGGTGGCGATCAGCGACAATCCGCCGGCACGACCCGCTGGCGCCGCCAGCCCGCCGGCAATCAACAGCTGCTCGGCCTGTTCGGCCACCGCCTCGGCGCAATCCACCAGAATGGGGCCGTCGCCAATGGCACGGCGCAAGGCACCGGTCAGCAGGGGAAAATGGGTGCAGCCCAGCACTAAGCAGTCCGGGGCGTTAGATGGAGCGAATTTGGCAGCCAGATAATGGCGCACCATGTCCTCGGCGATGGGGCCATCGGTCAGGCCTTCCTCGGCCAGGGCGACAAATAGCGGGCAGGGGATTTGGCTGACTTTTGCCTCGGGCCGATGGGTCAGGATGGCGCGGGCGAAGGCGTCCGAGCGGCAGGTGCCTTCGGTGGCGGCGACTGCGATGGTGCCCGAGCGCGACAGGCGCGCCGCTGCCTGGGCGCCGGCCTCGATTACGCCCAGAACGGGCAAATGGGGATGGGCGCGCATCAGTGCGGTCAAGGCGTGGGCCGAGGCGGTGTTGCACGCCACCACCAGCATTTTGATGCCGCGCGCGATCAGAAAATCGGCGGCTTTCAGGGTATAGCGCTCGACCGTGCCCGGTGATTTGGTGCCATAGGGCAGGCGGGCGATGTCGCCCAGGTACAGCAATTCCTCGGATGGAAGGCGCCGCCTGAGCGCGGCAGCCACGGTCAATCCCCCCACACCGGAATCGAAAACACCGATGGGAAGGTCTGCGGCCACACCGGGTCCGGTATTCACCCTAGTCAATTCAATTTTTCCACAAACGTTGCATGGGAATAAGGTTGCGCCATTGAGGATTTGCTAAAATTTGCCGGCTATTTTTTCTCCGGCACTTGATGACCGACTTGGCCGGTGTGCACAAATGTCCTATAAACTCGGAAGGGGTGATGCAACCCCCATTGAGGTGGGCGCGTTGAAAAATAGCGGGGTCGGACCTTGAAACGCAGTGCGTTCGTGGCTTGGAATGGACGCGGTGACGCGGTGACACATTGGGCGTGGTGGTAACCATGTCGTGGTCGCTTGCCCGCAAAGTCTCCGTGGCGTTGTTCGCCATCCTGCTTGCCACCATGCTGACCACGGCGGTGTTCGGCTACTACAAATTTGAAGACGTGCTGTCGTCGCTGGTGCGCTCGCGCTACAGCTTCGTGGTCTTCACCATCAAACAGAAGGTGGAAGACAGCTTGAATCTTGGCTTCTCGCTGCGCCAAATCCGTCAGGTCCAAGACGTCATCGAGCTGGAGAAGGCGCGCGACGACCAGATTCACGGCATCGACGTCTATGATCACAACGGCGAAGTGCTGTTCGACACCGATCGCGGCGTCATGGGCTCGCGGGTGCCGGCGCGGTGGTTGGAACCGTTGGCATCGCCGTCGGGCACTGCCGGGGCGACCCAGCCGTTCTCATTCATCGACGAGGATGCCATGGTGGTCGGCCTGCCGCTGGTGAATTCCCTGGGCAAGGTCGAGGGCGCGGTCGTGCTGCGCTATCCCGAAGCCTATCTGGAACGCGAGTTGGGCAATCTGCTGGGCCGGTTGGCACTGGAATTCCTGACCGTGCTGAGCGCCTTTGCCTTGGCGGGAACCCTTGCCGCCTATGTGCTGCTACGCGTAGTCGGCCGCCGTCTCGGCGCCATGGAGACCACCTTGGCTAAGGTCTTGGCGGTGGGCGGCGAGGCGGTGCCCAATCCCAATGCGGACGAGTTCGAACTGCGCTTCGCCGAGTTCTGCGATAAAAGCCGCGAAGCGGTTGAGCAGATCACCGAAGCCAGTGCCGAAGTCGAGCGTCTGGACCGGTTGGCGTGAGGACATTATGAAGCTCGACAGCTCACGCTCCCTACTAATCCGCCTGTTCATCCTGGCCGTCGTGGTGCTGGTGGCGCCCATGACCCTGATCTCGCTGCGCGCCATGGGCGAGTTCGAGCAGGGCATGAACCCCGAGATGGACAAGAAGGCCGCCGCCATCGGCCGCGACGTGGCTGCCCAGGTGGACCGTGCAGTGGGTTATGGCATTCCAGTGGACAAGCTGGTCGGGGTGGAAGAATTCTTCGCGCCCGTTCTGACCGCCAATCCCGAAATCCGCTACCTCGCCATCACAGATAAAATCGGCCGTGTGCTGTTCCTGCGCGGCGCCGAGAAAGACGAGCTGGAACCCCATTACCAAGCCGCCGATCTGGAGATGAGCAGTGCCGAGGGCATCAAGGCCAGCATCGGCACCTATCTGGACCTGGCTTTGCCGGTGGCGCCCCGAGGCAATCTGATTGCCCATGTGCATGTGGGCTTCGATCAGGGCTATGTGGTCTCGAAGCTGCACGACATTTTGTATGACGTGCTGGTGGTCATGGCGGCGTCGCTGATCATCGCGTTCGAGATCCTGCTGTTCGTGGTGTTCTTCAACGTCACCGGGCCGCTGAAACTGGTGGGCGAAGTGGTCGAACGGGCGCGGCATGGCGACCTGTCCCATGTGCCCGGCGGCGCATCGGGTGACGAGGTCGGGCGGTTTGTGCGCGCGGTTGCGGCCAGCATCCGCAATGTGGACGACCTTTATCGCCAGCTGATGGCCTATATCGACGAGGTCAGAACGGCTCATTTCGACAAGGGCGTGGTGGAAAAGGTGGGCGATGTGGAAGCCCGCATCAGTTTCCAGTTCCGCTTCTCGAACACGGGCAAGCCCCTGGTGCTGCACCAGCGCCGGGCCACGGATATCCGCCTGCCCCTGTTCCTGTTCGTCTTCGCCGAGGAATTGTCGCGCGCCTTCATGCCGCTTTACGTGCGTGAGGTGGGCCAATCCCTGTTCGGCCTGTCGCCCGAGATGATCATGGCGCTGCCAATCGCGGTGTTCATGGCCTGCATCGCCCTGGCCTCGCCCTTCAGCAGCCGCCTGATCGACCGTCTGGGCGCACGCCGGGTGTTCCTGATCGGTCTGGTTCCCGCCATCGCCGGCTATGTCATGACCGGGGCGGCGGTGGGGGTGATCGATCTGGTGCTGTGGCGCGCCATCACCGGTCTGGGCTATGCCTTGGTCACCATGGCCTGCCAAAGCTATATCCTCGGCGCCAACCATCACAGCAACCGCAGCCAGGGCATGGGGGTGTTCGTGGGGGCGGTGCTGACCGCCAGCATCTGCGGTACCGCCATGGGCGGTGTGCTGGCCGAGCGGGTGGGTTTCCGCGCCACCTTCTTTGTCTCGGCAGTACTGGTTTTGCTGGCCGGTATCGTGATCTCGCACATGCTTGACAGCGCCGCGCCGCCTGCCGCCGTTGCGCCGCAGCCGCGCCGCAACACCATGCGGCTGTTCACCAATTGGCGGTTCTCGGTGCTGATGCTGTTTGCCGCAGTGCCGTCCAAGATGGCGCTGACCGGCTTCCTGTTCTTCCTGGTGCCGGTGATCCTGACTCAGGGCGACTGGCAAGTGGCCGAGATCGCCCGCATGGTCGTGCTGTATCCGCTGGTCATGGTGGTGGTGTTGCCGCTGGCCGCCCGGCTGGCTGAGTATCCAGGCTGGCGCATCGCTCTGGTGGCCCTGGGCGGGCTGATCGGCGGCGGCGGTCTGTTGACCTCGCTGTTCTTGCCTAGCGAGCTGTCCATGATGATCGCCATCGCCGCGCTGGGCCTGTCGCACGGCCTGTCGGCCTCGCCGCAATTGGCCATGATCCCCGATCTGTGCTGGACCGAATGCCGCAACATGGGCCAGACCAACGTGCTGGCCTTCGTGCGTCTGGTCGAGCGCATCGGCTCGACCGTGGGGCCGCTGCTCGCGGCCGCCTTTATCCCGGTTTGGGGTGTGGACGGTGCGGTGGTGGCGCTGGGTGGGGTGGTGCTTGCCATGGCGGTGCTGTTTGCCGGTGCCTCGCTGGCCTATGGCACGGGACCGCATATCGAAGCCGAGGAGGATTTGGCATGAGACGGCGCGACATCCTCGCCGGCTTGGCCGGACTCGGCGCGGCGGCGGCCTGCGCGGCCCCGGCAGTTGCGGCGCCCGAGAAAAGGGCCAAGCCCTTCCGCATTTACATGGCGCTGTTCCGTGGCTGGGAGGAATGCGCCCAGGGCTTCAAGGACTATTTCACCAACCAGGGCATCCCGGTGGAACTGATCGTCCGCGACGCCGCCCAGGACAAAAGCAAGCTGCCGGAATTCGTGGCCGAGGCAAAAAGCCTGGGCGTCGATCTGGTGTTCACCTGGGGCACCACGGTGACCCAAGAGATGCTGGGGACCATCGACTCGGTCGATCCCACCAAGCACATCACCCATATCCCGGCGGTGTTCGCCATCGTGTCGCAGCCGGTGGGCTCGAAGATGGTGCCCAACCTGAAATCATCGGGCCGCAACATCACCGGCACCAGCTATCTGGTGCCCATTGAGACCCAGGTCAATCTGATCCAGTCCTACCGTCCGCTGAACCGGCTGGGGATCGTCTACAACACCCTGGAAAAGAACTCCGTGGGTGCCGTGGACGAACTGACCGAGCTTGGCAAGCAGATGAATTTCACCATCAGCGCCGTGCCGGTGGATCTGGTGGACGGCAAGCCCTCGGTCACAACCATCCCGGCCAAGGTGGCGAAGGTGAAAGCGGATGGGGTGGATTTCCTTTATATCCCGCCCGACACCTTCCTGAACGTCAACCGCGACATCCTGACCCAGGCCGCGCTGGATCAGAAATTGCCGACCTTCGCCGCCGCCGAAAACCCGGTGCTTAATTCCATGGCCCTGTTCGGCGGCGTCTATCGCTATTACACGGTGGGCCAGCTGACCGCCTATAAGGCCGAGCAGATCCTGGTGCACAAGAAAGCTCCGGCGGATATTCCCATCGACCCGCCCAAGCGGCTGTCACTCATCATCAATATGCCGGTTGTGCGCCAGCTGGGCTTTTATCCGCCCATGAATTTGCTGGGCTTGGCAGAAATCAACGACCCGGACGCGAGACCATGACCAAGCCGTTACGTATCATCATCTGCACCAAGCACGATTTGTACGGGGCGCTGGTGCTGAACCAGCTGCTGCCCCATCTGGTCGGCGATCAGGTGATGGTGTGGCTGTCGGACAAGACCCGTCCGGTGGAAAAAGCCGTTCCGGAACTGGCCGAGATGAAGTTCCTCGAGCGTGACCTGCTCATGGACACCATCTTCCCGCTGGTGGATATGGCTGGCGCCGGTTCCGGCGAGTTGGCGACTTTCAATGGCCTTGCGGCGCGCCATGGCGTGGCCTCGAAGATCATCACCTCGGTTAACGACCCGGAGATGGAAGCGGTGATCCGCGATTTCCAGCCCGATCTGATCTTCTCGGCGCGGTTCTCGCTGATCTTCAAACCCAACATCATCAACATCCCGCGCCTGGGCATTTGGAATATTCATCCCGGCGCCTTGCCGCGCTATGCCGGCCTGTTCGCGCCGTTCCGCTGCATCGTGGACGGCGGCGACCGCATCGGCTGCACGGTGCATCGCATTGACGAGGGCATCGACACCGGCCCGGTTCAGGGCATCGGCTGGCTGAAGGTGGACCCCGCGCGGTCGTTGCTGTGGCATGTGGTCAATTCCTACGGACCGGGCGTGGATGTGCTGATCGACATGCTGGCCGGCATTCGCCAAGGCCGCCTGCCCGAGCCGTGGGTGCAGGACCGCTCGCTGCGGGCCTATCGCTCGCTGCCCGACGCCGAGCAATTCGCCAAATTCTGGGAAACCGGGTTCCGGCTGTACGACCCCAGGGAATACATGGAGCTGCTGCGCCGCTTCCTGCCGCCGGGACTGTCGGCGGCCGTCGAGACAATGGTCCCAGGGGCCGCTGAAGGGGTAGGGACGCCATGCTGCTGCGCACGCGCGTAACGCTGATCGTCTCTGTTACCTATTGCTTGCTGGTGGGCGGTCTGATGTTCGCCGGCCTCAAAAGCGAGGAACTGGCTGACGAGCGTTATTCCCAGGCCACCCTGAACGGTCAGGAAATCTTCTGGCAGAAGCTGGTGGAAAACACCGTGCAGCGTCTGGAGACCGACGCCCACGCCATCGCCATTGATGCCGCGCTGGCAGCCGCCGTGGACCGCAAGGACCCGACCCAGGTGCTGGTTGCCGCCGGTCCCTTTGCCGAAAGCCTGAACGCGCGCCATTCCATCGCCCGGTTCGAGGTGGTGACCCGCGATGGCGAACTGCTGTATTCCTCGCACTCGCTGCTGGATGCCGCCACCATCGACGCCGGCACGGTCCGCAGCATCGTGGACGGCAACCGCCCGGTGCGCGGCATCCGTCAGGACGGTAATCACGCCTTCACCGCCACCCTGGCCTTCCCGTTGGAGGGCGAAAAGGACGTGGTCGGCGTTGCCGTGCTGGCCGCCGATCTGTCCCCGCCGTTGAACGAATTCAAGACCTCCACCGGGTCCGATATCTTCCTGCTGGATCATTCCGGCCACATGGCGCTGGGCACAAACGATGCCCTGTGGCAGGTGTTCGACGGCAAGATTTCCGTGCGCAAAAGCCGCATGGAAACCCGCGAAGAGGCTGGCCGCTTCTACTCCGTGGTGGTGCTGCCGCTGCATGACGGCGTTGGCCGCGTCATCGGCGCCCTGGTCACCGCGCGCGACTTCACCTCGACCCAAAGCCGCCAGAACCTCATCCGCAAGGTCGCCATCGGCGCGGTGATCGGCTTCCTGGTGCTGGTGCTGGGCCTGTTCACCGTCTATCTGCGGCGTTCGTTCCATCCGCTGGACGAAGCCATCGCTGTGTTGAACGCGCTGTCGCGCGGCGACACCTCGGTGGCGCTGGAGGTCAAGAACGAGAAGGACGAGATCGGCCGCATCGCCGGCACGGTCGGCGTGTTCCGCGAGAACACCATAAAGCTGGACCTGCTGCAGCAGCGCCGCGAACGTCAGCGCCGCCGCCAGGAATTGTTTATCCGCATGCAGATGCAGGGCCTGAGCGCGACCCTGGCGGAAGACGCCCGCGCCGCTGTCGAGGCCGACCTCAAGCAGATCGAGGATTTGGCCAGCCGCAAGCAAGCGGGCGAGCAGGGCGAATTGGATGTGTTGGGCGTGGCCTTCCACACCATGTCCGACCGCATCCGCGAGCAGCATGAAAGCCTGCAAAGCCTGATCGCCGACCGCACCCGGGACGTGGAGGTTCTGCGCGAGGCCTTGCGCACCCGCGACCAGCTGGCGGTGCTGCGACAGGAACTGGACTTCGCTCGCGAATTGCAGTTGTCGACGCTGCCCCAAGTGTTCCCGCCCTTCCCCGACCGCAACGAGTTCCAAATCCATGCCGCCATGGTGCCGGCGAAGGAAGTGGGCGGCGACTTCTACGACTTCTTCCTGATCGACAGCTACCATTTGGGCTTCGTCATCGGCGATGCGTCGGGCAAGGGCGTGCCGGCGGCCATGTTCATCGCCATCACCCGCTCGCTGATCAAGGCGGTGGCGCCGTTGTCCAGCAGTCCAGGCGAGTGCTTGGCCTTCGTCAACACCATGCTGGCCGCCGACAATCCGCAGACCCTGTTCGCCACCTGCTTCTACGCATTGCTGGACGTACGCACGGGCGAGGTCGCCTTCTGCAACGCCGGTCATCCGCCTTCGCTGATCCTGCGGCGGAACGGTTCCATCGACGCCATCCGCGACGTTTCGGGCGTCGCCTTGGGCGTTATGGAAGATTTGGAATACGAAACCGGCACCTTCCATCTGTCGCCGGGCGACACCGTGCTGCTGTACACCGACGGCGTGACCGAAGCTCAGGATACCTCGGACGCTTTGTACGACGAGCCCCGGCTGATTGCCGAACTGGGCCGCCTGGGTGGGTTGGAGCCGGAAGGGGTGATCGCGCGGGTCCAGTCGGCGGTGGAGGTCTTCGTCGGAGATGCGCCCCAGTTCGACGACATCACCATGCTGGCGCTACGCTTCGACCAGAACTCTGCCGAGGGCGACAACCAAAGCGAGCCGCAACGCCGCCTGACTCTGACCGGCTTCAAGCCCGAGACCGCGCCCGAGCCGCCTCCGCCCCCGCCGCCCCCGCCGCCTGCCGTAGCGGCGGTCGCGCCCAAGC
>JACMLB010000146.1 GCA_014379805.1 Rhodospirillales bacterium
CGGGGCCGCAGCAGCCGTGCAGCAGGCGCTGGTGAAGGCCGCATGCACCGCCGCGTGGTGGGCCGAACGGCTGGCCCCGCCTGATTGCTCCGCTGAGGATGCCTGGCAAGGGCTGTTCCGCCACACCTATGGGGCGGAATTGCGTGCCGAAGCCGACGACCGGCCACACCAATTGGTGGCGGCGGCCCCGGATCACTGGCGCCAACTGGCCGCATTGACGTTCACCGCCCCACCTTCGGCGGAACGCCGTGCTGCTGCCCGCGCATGGGCGCGGCGGCGCTGGCTGGGCAAGCCGTTGGCTGCCGCCCGATTGGTCAAGGCAGCCTTCACCTTCAATGGCTGTGCGGCCTATCTGGCCTGGAAGATCGAGCGGCACACCGGTTACCGGCTGCGTCTGACACCCTGGCAATTGCGCCACCCGGTGCTGGCGGCGGTGCCGCTGCTGCTGCGGCTGCGGCGGGCCGGCATCATCCGCTGACGGCGCGGCGGCGGGGAGTGATCACGCCCAATTCCCCGGCGATGGCGACCATGGCATCAACCACCCGGTCCAACTGTTCCTCGCTATGGGCGGCAGAGACCGACGACCGCAGCAAGGCGATGCCCCGTGGGGTCGCCGGCGGCAGGGCCAGATTGATGTAAATGCCCGCATCGATCAGCCGGTTCCAAAAGGCGATGGCCAATTCGGGGCTGGCAAGCTGGATCGAGATGATGGGGCTGGGCTTGGGGCTGATCACGAAGCCGGCGGCCACCAATGCTGTGTGCAGGCGCCGGGCGTTGTCCGACAGCCGTCGCCGCAAAGCCGGCTCCTGCTGAAGGCGGTCCAGCGCCGCAGACACCGACGCGATGATGGAGGGCGGCAGCGAGGCGGTGAACATGTAAGGCCGCGAGACCAGCCGCAGCAGCTCAAAATCCTGCTGGTCCGACACACAGAAGCCACCGATGGCGCCCAGGCTTTTCGAGAACGTGCCGACGATGAAATCCACCTCGGCCTCCACACCCGCCGCCTCAGCCAAACCCCGGCCATTTTTTCCCAGCACGCCCATGGAATGGGCCTCATCCACCAGCAAATAGGCGCCGAATTCCCGCTTGATGGCGGCAATTTCGGCCAGCGGCGCGCTATCGCCCAACATGGAATATACGCCTTCGACCACGATCAGCGTGTTGCCGCCGGCTGGCAAGCGGCCCAGCCGGCAGCTTAGATCCTTTGGGTCGTTGTGGCGGAACCGCGTCACCGTGGCGCGCGACAGCTTGACCCCGTCATAGATGCTGGCATGACTGTCCGCATCGATGACGATGTGGTCGCCCGGCCCCACCAACGACGACAACATGCCCAAATTGGCCTGATAGCCGGTGGTGAAGACCATGGCGGAGCGGCGACCGTAAAAGCGCGCCAACTGCTCCTCGAGCGCGCGGTGCCCGCCATAGGTGCCGTTGGCGATGCGCGAGCCGGTGGTGCCGGTGCCCTGCATCTGCAAAGCCTGGGCGGCGGAGGCAACGCAGGCCGGATCGAAGGTCAGCCCAAGATAATTGTTGGTGCCGAGCAGCAGCATGCGGCTGCCGTTCAGCACCCCTTCGGTCGGCGAGAGAATGGCGTCGAAGTTCACGTCGAAGGGATCGCCGCCGGCCTGAGTCAGCCGGTGATAGGCATCGCGCAAAGGGCTAAGATGACTGAGCAGACTCATGATACCACCCGCCCTTGGATCAGACCGCACACCACGCGAATGAGGTCATCGACAGTCTCGATCTCGGCCAAGCGTTCCAGCGGAACGATCACCTCGTATTGATCCTCAACCGCCATCACCAGATCCATCACCGCCACGGAATCCAAACCCAGATCGCGAATTCGCGCGTCTCCAGCGACCGCGTCTATCCGGGGAACCCGCTCGGCCACCAGCCCTTTGATGCGGACGGCGACGTGATTGGCTTCATAGGCCATGGCAATCCTCCGTGACGTGACTAAAGCATGGCACGCAAGGTGCCGCGTCCCAACTGAACTGAAGTGCGAGGCGGTTCTCTTTCGGTTGAGTCGCGCTCATAGCCATCCGTGTAGCCGATACCACGAGACAGTGGCGGCGAAGCCATCGTTCAGGCCAATGGTGGGCGCCCACAGCTGCGTTGGCGGCAGCAATTCGGAAGAACACGTCCAATCGCCGTGCAGCAATTCGGCCAGCTTGCCGGGCGAGGCCAGGGGCGAGCCGCCACCGGCCAGCAGGCGGGCCAGCCCAAGCACCGCTGCCAGCACCGGATTGGGCACCGGCAACAGCACCACCTCGAGCCCGAGGGCCTTTCCGGCGGCCCGCGCGATAGCCTCCCAAGCGAAAGAGCCGTCGCCCACTTCCCACACTTGGCCGGTGACAGGGGCCAGTGCGGCGGCGACCACCGCACCGGCTGCGTCGTCCACATGCAACAGCGCCATGCGCGCCGCCGGCTGACGCGGTATGGGCATCAACGGCAATTTGGCCGCCCGGAACACCGGTAAGGTCGCTAAATCGCCCGGACCGTAAAGGGCCGAGGGCCGCAGCACCATCCAGTTTGCGCTGGCGGCAGTGTCGAGCAGAGCCCCCTCGCCCGCCGCCTTGCTGGCAGCGTAGGGCGACAGCAGCGGCTCGCGCGCAGCCAAGGACGACACCGCAACGATACGGGCATCCGGAGCGGCGCGGCGGATAGCCCGGCCCAGGCGCTTGGCGCCCTCCACATTGACCGCGTTGAATTCACGGGCGGAGCGTGCCCGCGTCAATCCGGCTGCGTGCACCACCAGCCGCGCCCCCGCCACCAATCGGCCCAGAGCGCATTCGTCCTCCAGCGAGCCGGGCACCAGATCCATGGCGCCCTCGGCCGATCGGCGGGCCAATACCCGCACCCGCCAGCCGGCGGCCCGCAACCGCGCCACCACGGCACGGCCAAGAAACCCGGTGCCGCCAGTGATCGCCGCGATGGGCGGGTCATGACTCACCCGAACCGCCCTTCGGCCAACAGGCGGCGGGCATGGGCACGAGCCAGCTTGCCCGACGACGTGCGCGGCAGGGAATGCGACGGTACCAGCACCACCCGGCACAGCACCCCGGAATCCGCCATGGCCGCCGCCGCCACCTGTTTTGCCAGCCGATCCCGTTCGGCGGGGTCGGCGCTGCGGCATTGCACCAGCAACACCGCTTGCTCCGCCCCGTCCTCGCCTTCCGCCGCCACCGCAGCCACATCGCCCGCCCGCAAGGGCTCGACGCGCTCGGCCGCCCATTCAAGGTCGTGGGGCCAGATATTGCGGCCATTGACGATAATGAGATCCTTGGCCCGCCCGGTGATCAGCAATTCGCCGCCATCCATGGCGCCAAGGTCACCAGTGTCGAGCCTGCCATCGGGCGAGATCGCCCGGGCGGTTTCCTCGGGCTCACGGAAATAGCCGCGCATCACCGAAGGTCCGCCCACATGGATGCGGCCCACATGGCCGTCCGGCAGCTTCCGCCCGGCGGCGTCAAGGATGTCCACCTCCAGCCCTGGAATCGGCACCCCGCAGCGGGCGAAGGCGCGGGCACGGCCATCCGTCGCCGGCACCACCCGCCCCTCGCGCTCAAGCACCTCCAGATCCACCATGGAGACCGCCAGCCCGGCGCCGGGTCGGCCAAGGGTTACCGCCAGCGTGGCCTCCGCCAAGCCATAGGAGCCAAGGAAGGCGGTCGCGCGGAAGCCTGCCGGGGCGAAGATTTCGGCGAAGCGGGCCAGCACCTGGGGCCGGATCATATCGCCGCCCAACCCGGCCACGCGCCAACGCGTCAGATCCAGGTTACTTAGCGCAACGGCCGCCCCCCGCCGCGCCGCCAGTTCATAGCCGAAAGCCGGGCTATAGGCGATGGTGCCGCCGGTTTCGGCCATCAATCGCGGCCATAACAGCGGATTGCGGATGAATTCCAGTGTGGGCAGCAGATGCAAATCGACCCCGGCAAACAGCGATGTCAGCAAGCTGCCGACCAGCCCCATGTCGTGGTAAAGCGGCAGCCATGAAACGCATATATCGCCACCGCCCACGTTCAGCGCGGCGGAGATACCTCGCGCATTGGCAATCAGGTTGCGATGGGTGACCATCACCCCCTTGGGAAAGCGGGTACTGCCTGACGAGAATTGCAGGAAAGCAACGTCATCCTCGCCGATTACCGGCAAATCGCGTCCACTCTCGGGCAGGGCCTCGATGTCGGCGGGCGTGACGGCGAGATCCAGCCCGTTGGGCAGCAGCGGCAGCAAGGCAGGGGGCGCCACCACCGCGCGGGCGTCGCAGGCGGACAGCAACCGGGCCATCTTGTCGGCATGGGCCTCGCGGTAGCCGAAGGAGCCGGGCAGCGGCACCGGCACCGGCACCAGCCCGGCGCGCTGGCAGGCCAGGAACAGACGTACGAAGGCCAAATCGGTCTCGGCCACCAGACCGATGCGCGCCCCTGCCTTCAATCCGGTCGACAGCAGGCGCCGGGCGAGGCCCCCATTGTCCTTGGCGATGGCCGCCCAGTCGGATGCCGCCACCACACTGCCGCCGGCTCCACGAACGGTGATCCGCCCGGACTTTAAAGCGGCGGCGGCAAGGGCATGGGGTAACGTGCGGATGGGATCGGACATTGGGCTCCTTACGGCATCGACACCTCGTGTTCTTCATGTCGGAATTGATGCTACGGCCTCAATTGTCCCTTAGGTCTTGCCTTCCCAACGCCTAGGTGCACCCCGCCGCATGAGGGGATTGCGCAGCACTTGCCATACGCGGAAAGCCGCCGTAAATTTCGGCACGCTCAAATCAGCGGCAGGGACGACCCTGTGCAGCGGGTTCCAACCCGGGACGGCCCGGATAGCGGAGTTGCGGCCCTACGCCGCAATGAAACCCCATGAACGCTGCACTTTGGGGGCTTGCCGCCGCCCTGGCCTTCGGCACGGCTGATTTCTGCGGCCGCTTCACCGGTCGTGCCCTTGGTCCCGCCAGCGCCATGCTGGGCCTCATGCTGGTGGGCGCGGTGATCCTGACCCTTTACGGCGGCGCCAGCGGCATGTCGCTGGATTGGGACGCCGAGAATGGCTGGGCCCTGGTTATCGCCGGGCTGACCGCCATGCTGGCGCCGTTGGCATTTTACCGCAGCATGACGTTGGCCCCGCTATCGCTGGTCATGCCCATCACCGCCGGCTATCCGGCATTGATCGTGCCGGTGAACTTGGTCCTGGGAACGGTGCCCAGCCCGCTGCAATGGCTTGGCATGGCGGGGACGGGATTGGGTGCGATCATCGTCGCCCGCACCGCTGCCGACGACCCCGATTCTGCAATTTCCGCCGATCCGGCCAATCGCCGCCGGGCCATCGCCTTTGCCGCACTGGCGGCAGCGCTGTTCGCCGTCACCTTGCTGGTGGGCCAGCATGCGGCGGCTGGCTATGGCGAGGAACGCACCCTGTGGTTCGGCCGACTGGCCGGCGCAGGATTGCTGTTGGCCGCTTTCGCCGCCCGTCGGCGGCTGCCGCGTTTGCCGCTGCGCTGGTGGCCCATCCTGGCAGTGCAAGGCAGCCTTGATGCCCTGGCCTATTTCTTCTTCTATCTGGGCGCCAAGGGCGAGGATGCCCCCATCGCCGCCGTGGCCAGTTCGGCCTTTATGGTGGTCGGCGTCCTACTGGGCTGGGCCATCTTGAAGGAACGAATGGGCTTGGCCTGCTGGTCCGGGGTGGCGCTGGTATTCGCCGGCATCGCAATCCTGTCCTTGGGATGAGCATTTTTTAGGCAGGCGAATGTCCACAAGTTGGGCGGGGACGGTCCTAACACTGCAACCCTGTGTGAGAATTCCTGGGTTTCGCGGTTGGCACGGTTCTCGCAACACAGTCATCTGCGTCTAGGGTTCCGACCGCTGCGGCGGTGACTGGTCCGAGAGTCGCAATCCGGTTCCTCCCTCACGGGAAAGGGCCGGACACACGGAGGGACAAAAGCCCGGGAGGTTCAAACCGAGAAGGAACGATCGTTCCTTGCGGGGAGGCCCTCTTGCCCGAGCGCCCCTCCAAAAGGCCTGAGAATTCCTTCCGGACAGGATTTCGACCCAGTTCCGGAGGTTCTGAAGATGGCCATTTCCTTTAAGCGTATTGCGACTGCGGCGGCGGCTTTGGCCTTCGCCTTCGGCCTTGGCGCTGCCCCCGTGCAAGCCGCCGAAAAGAAAGATTTCAAGGTCGCGTGGACGATCTATGCGGGCTGGATGCCGTGGCCCTATGCCCAGCAGGCCGGCATCGTCAAGAAGTGGGCCGACAAATACGGCATCGCCATCGAACTGGTGCAGATCAACGATTACGTGGAATCCATCAACCAGTACACCGCCGGCAAATTCGACGGCGTGGTGATGACCAACATGGACACCTTGACCATCCCCGCCGCCGGTGGCGTGGATTCCACCGTGCTGATCGTCGGCGACTATTCCAACGGCAATGACGGCATCGTGTTGAAGAAGGGCAAGAGCCTGAAGGACATCAAGGGCCAGAAGGTCAATCTGGTCGAGCTGTCGGTGTCCCATTACCTGCTGGCCCGTGCCCTCGATTCGGTGAAGATGTCGGAAAAGGACGTCAAGGTGGTCAACACCTCGGACGCCGACATGGTCGCCGCCGCGTCCAGCAAGGACGTCACCGCCTTGGCCACCTGGAACCCCCAATTGGCCGAGATTTTGAAAACCCCGGCCCGCACCCTGGCCTATGATTCCAGCAAGATCCCCGGTGAGATCATGGACCTCACCGTGGTCAACACCCAGACGCTGAAGGACAACCCCAATCTGGGTAAAGCCCTGGTGGGCGCTTGGTTCGAAACCATGGCGATCATGAGCAAGGACGATGCCGCCGGCCGCGCCGCGCGCACCGAAATGGGCAAGCTGTCGGGCACCGATCTGGCCGGCTACGATGCCCAGCTTAAAGCCACCTTCATGTTTTACGAGCCCAAGGCCGCACTGGCCCATGCCCGCAGCCCGGAACTGGTCAAGGCCATGGATCTGGTGCGCACCTTCTCGTTCGACCACGGTCTGCTGGGTGAAGGCGCCAAGACCAAGGACGCGGTGGGCATCGCTTTCCCCAACGGAAAAATTTTGGGCGATACGAAGAACGTGAAAATGCGGTTCGACGATGCGTTCCAGCAGATGGCCGCTGAAGGCAAGCTGTAACCGTTCCGCAAACAGGGGGAGCCTCGCCATGGCGCGGCGTCTGATCAATCGGCATCCGGGCAGGATGGGGATCGCCTATCTGGGGCTATTGCCCTTCGTGATCCTGATCTTCCTTTACGCCACCGGCTCGGCCTTACGGCTGGCCGACAATCCGGGCGACAAGCTTTTGCCGGGCTTCCCCGCCATAGCCGAGGCCATCGTGCGGGTCGCGTTCACGCCCGACCGTCGCACCGGTGAAATCGTCCTGTGGGCGGACACCGCCGCCAGCCTTGCCCGTCTGGGCATGGGGCTGGCGGTGGCCACGGCGCTCGGTTTGGTGGTGGGCATCGCCAACGGCATCATTCCCTATGTGCGGGCCGGGCTGTCGCCCCTGGTGGCGGTGGTTTCCATGGTCCCGCCCATGGCGGTGCTGCCCATCCTGTTCATCGTCTTCGGCCTGGGGGAATTGTCCAAAGTGGTGCTGATCGTCATCGGCATCGCCCCGTTTCTCATGCGCGATCTCCAGGCCCGCGCCGAGGAAATGCCACGCGAGCAACTGATCAAGGCGCAGACGCTGGGAGCCTCCAGTTGGCAGATCGTGCTGCGGGTGGTGCTGCCCCAGATGCTGCCGCGCCTGATCGATTCCGTGCGGCTTTCGCTGGGGCCGGCCTGGCTGTTCTTGATCTCTGCCGAGGCAATCGCCGCCGAAGGAGGGTTGGGCTACCGCATCTTCCTGGTGCGGCGCTATCTGGCCATGGATGTCATCCTGCCCTATGTGGTCTGGATCACCCTGCTGGCCATCGCCAGCGATCTCCTGCTCAGGGCGGTCAACCGCCGCCTGTTCCCGTGGCTCGAAGCTGGACGGGGGATGTAATGACCCAGGTCACCGTCAGGGATGTCTGGAAGGAATATGACGGCAACGTCGTCATCGAGCGGGTCAATCTGGACGTGGCCGCCCATTCCTTCGTCTCCATCGTCGGCCCGTCGGGCTGCGGCAAATCCACCTTCCTGCGCATGCTGCTTAGCCAGGAAATTCCAACGCGCGGCGAAATCCGCGTCGATGGCGCGCCGCTGCCGCCGGAACCCACCGAAGAACGCGGCGTGGTGTTTCAACGCTATTCCGTCTTTCCCCACCTGACTGCTGCGGAAAACGTCGCCTTCGGGTTGGAGGTGGCCGCCTCGCCATTGCTCGGCCGGCTGTTCGGCAACCGCCGCCGCGCGGTGCTGGAGCAATGCCGCGCAGCACTTGATGCCGTTGGGCTGGGCGCTGCCTGCGACAAATACCCGGCGCAATTGTCAGGCGGAATGCAGCAGCGTCTGGCCATCGCCCAGGCGCTGATCAAGAAGCCCAAGGTGCTGCTGCTGGACGAGCCGTTCGGAGCACTCGATCCCGGCATCCGCGTGGACATCCACAAGCTGATGCTGAAGCTGTTCGACGAGACCGGCATGACCGTCTTCATGGTAACCCACGATCTGCGCGAGGCCTTCCATCTGGGCACGCGGCTGATCGCCTTTGACCGCTATAAGACCCGGCCCGAAGAAATCGGCGTCTACGGCGCCACCATCACCTTCGACCTTCCGCTCGACCGCGCTTCGGCACGGGAGAAGGGCGAGGCGCTGGACGAGCTGCAGGACAAAGTGGCGGTTCAACCCGCCTGAAACATGAATGGCCCGGCCGGGACGACCCGGCCCCAGCGAGGCGATCTTCGGCGGGACGGCCCGCCTTGAGGAGCGACGCATGAACGTGCTGTACGAAGACGAACTGCCCGGCGGCAAGCATTGGTCCATGGTGTTGAAGCGCGGCACCGCGCTACGCCTGATCGACAAAGAGGGCGGCGCCAATGTGGGCATGCTGTTCTACAACCCGGTCAACCCGCTGGAGCGCTACAACGCCCCCGACACCCTGAAGTGTCAGCACACCTTCAAGCTGACGCGCGGCAATTGCCTGTACTCGGACATGGGCCGCATCTTCTGCTCCATCGTCGAGGACAGCGTCGGCTGGCACGATACCGTGTGCGGCAACAGCACCAAGGCCTTGGTCGCCCGCAAATGGGGCGGCAAGGACTATCAGACCCATCGCAATGGCTGGACGCTGAACGGCCATGACAGCTTCCTGATCGAGGGCGGCAAATACGGCCTGGGCCGCCGCGATCTGGCCGCCAACGTCAACTGGTTCAGCAAGGTGGCCGCCGCCGAGGATGGCAGCCTGTGCTTCGACCCGGACAATTCCAAGGCCGGTGATGCCGTCACCCTGCGCTTCGAGATGGACACCCTGGTGCTGCTGCACACCTGCCCCCACCCGCTGAACCCGGCGGCGGAGTATCCGCGCAAGCCGGTGACCTATCAGTTACTGCAAAGCGCGCCCGTGGCCGAGGACGATTATTGCCGCACCTTCCGCCCCGAAAACGGACGAGGCTTCGAGAATAACCGCATCTATCACCTGTGCGCCTGCGGCGGGGAGGGCTGAGACATGACCAAGCCGAGCAAGCTCAATCCCGCTGACGCCGTGTATGGCAAGATCGTTCCGGCGGGCGATTACTGGATGGAAGTGGTCAAGGCCGGCCAAACCTTGCGCATCGTCGATGTGGAGGGCAATCAGGCGGCCGACACGCTGTTCTATTCCGCCGCCGACCCGTCGGAACGCTATTCAGCCACCGACACCATCCGCGAGCAGGGCAATGTCTATCTGGGCGTGGGCAGCAAGCTGTTGTCCCAGGACGGCAACGTCATGCTGGAGATCGTCGCCGATACCGTTGGCCGCCACGACACTTTGGGCGGCGCCTGCGCTACCGAGTCCAACACCGTGCGCTATGCGTTGGAAAAGAAGACCATGCACGCCTGCCGCGATTCATGGCTGCTGGCCTTGGCCGAGAACGATCATTTCGGCCTGACCAAGCGCGACATCGCCCACAACATCAACTTCTTCATGAACGTGCCGATCACGCCCGAAGGTGGCTTGACCTTCGCCGACGGTGTCTCCGGCCCCGGTCAGTATGTGGAAATGCGGGCGGAGATGGATATCATCGTGCTGCTTTCCAACTGCCCGCAGCTCAACAACCCCTGCAATGCCTACAACCCCACCCCCGTCGAGGTGCTGGTGTGGGATGCCGTGCCGTCAGTGTAAGGGGGAGCGAGCCATGTTCACTAAAGTCCTGGTCGCCAATCGCGGCGCCATTGCCTGCCGCATCTTCCGCACGCTCAAGCGCATGGGGATCGGCACAGTCGCCGTCTATTCCGAAGC
>JACMLB010000147.1 GCA_014379805.1 Rhodospirillales bacterium
CGGCGTGGTGCTTGCCGTGGTGGAATTCCAGCGTGCGGGCCGAGATATGCGGCTCGAGCGCGCTCTTGTCATAGGGAAGCGGGGGAAGCTCGAAAGCCATTTGTGCCTCTTTTGGTTGGGTGATTGGGCCAAAGCTACTTTGGAAAATGTCTAAACCTGCCGCCCAAGATAGGTAAGCGCGGCAATAATGTGAAGTCGTAAAATCCTATCACGCGAATGACAGGTCGTCGCGCCCGATGGCGAGGCGCGCGGCAGTTAGTCCAGAGGCAATGGCAGCCTCGATGGTACAGGGCCAGGGCGACGCCATCCAATCGCCCGCAAGCCATAGGAACGGCATTTTGGTGGCAGGTCCGGGGCGACTTTCCACCACTTTGGGGGTATGGGCTAGGGTGGCGCGGCGTTCCTTGAGCACGCGGAACGGGGGCAGCCGGGCCGGGTCGGCGCCCAAGGGGGCGGCCACGTCGCGCCACAAGGCTTGGGCCAAATCCTCGGCGGTGGTGTCCAGCAGGCGGTCAGCGGCGGACACGGTGACCGAGGCCACGTCGTCGCGGACGAACAGCCATTGGGCCAGCCCGCCGGTGAGGCCGAGGAAGCGCTGTCCGCCGGGCAGGGCGGCGGATTGGTCCAGGCGGAAATGGGCGTTGACGATGGCGCGGGTCGGCATGTGCGGGACCGCGGACAACAGCCCGGCCACCGCCCAGGGCGGCAGGGCCAGCACCACGCGGTCATGGCGGCTCAAGGCGATGGCTTCGCCGTCATCGAAATCCAAGGCGGTGTCGCTGATCACCACCAGCCGGCGGCGGAAATTCACCTGGGCACCGTAGGACGCCAAGGTGGCGATGGCCGGGGCGGCGAAGGCTGCCGACAGGCCGCCACGGGCGATGAACGGGCGCATGGCGGTCTTGCCGCCCATCAGCAATTCGCGCAGCACGCAGCCGAACAGCTTGGCCGAGGCGTCGTCCGCCTGGGTGTTCAGCATGGCCTCGCATAAGGGCTGCCACAGCGCGGCGAAGGAGCGTTTGCCTCCGAGACGGCTGGCGACGGTTTGGCCCGTCCGCACCCAGGGCAGTCCCATGGCTGAGGCGGTCTCCCACACACCGGATGTCAATTTGCCGGGTGACAGGGTCCATTGCCGTCCGCTGGCAAGGTCGAGGAAGGGAAACAGCGGCGCCACTGCCTCCAACGTTTCGTGGCCGCCGATGGCGGTGGCGAAGGACAACGCGTGGCGGTTGGCCCCCAGCATCAGATGGGTGCCGTTGTCGATGATGCGGTCCAGCCGATCGCAACGGAACGAGCGGCAGCGGCCCCCGGCCTGGGGCGCCGCTTCGTGCAACGCCACCCGCCAGCCAGCTCGCGCGCCGGCCACTGCGCAGGCGAGGCCGGCTAAGCCGGCACCGATGACGTGTAAGGTTCTGTTCATCCTGTCGCCGCGACGGTCAGCGCGATCCACAGGCGGGTGAACCGGCCCAGGCGCGGCGGGGTTTCGGGGTGGCGCCAACCATGGAGGACCAGCCGCGCCAATTGGCGGCGATAGGTCGCCATCATGACGCGGGCGGGCAGCAGGCCACGGCGGCCCAGGCGGGCCAATTGGGCCTCGGCGGCACGGAAGTTTTCTTCGGCCATCTCCGCCACCATGGCGCAGGCGGCGGGCAGGGCAGGGTGAGTCAGCACCGCGCGCGGGGTATGGAACTGCATGCCGGCAGCGTGCAGGGCTTCGGCGGGCAGGTACAGCCGCCCGATCCCTGCGTCCTCGGCCACGTCGCGCAGGATGTTGGTCAGCTGCAACGCCTCGCCCAGGACGACGGCCAGAGCATCGGCGTCGGGACGGCCGAAGATGCGAACCGCCAGCATGCCCACCGAGCCGGCGACCCGGCGGCAATACAGCCGCAATTCGGGCATGGTGGGCGCTGTCAATGGGCCGTTGACATCCATTTCCATGCCGTCGATCAGTGCGTCCAACTCGGCACGGGGCAAAGCGAAGCGGTCGATGGCGGGCTTGAGTGCGGCCAGAGTGGGGTCAAGCGCCACGCCGGTCTCGAACAAAGCGGCCACCGCGCCGCGCATGACGGCTAGCTTGGCCCGGCGCACATCAATGGGGTCGTTGCCATCGGCAATGTCGTCCAGCCGGCGGCAATAGCCGTACAGGGCGAACATGGCGGCGCGCTGCCCTGCTGGCAGCAAGCGCATGGCCCAATAGAAGGATGACCCGCCGCTCATGCTCGGATGCCAAGCCCTTGCAACACCCCGACCACCACCGCCCCGGTATAATCCAGCGACGACAACTGAATGCGCTGGGCCAGCGGGTCGCCCCGCCGCAGCCGTTTGGATAGGCGCTCGGCCACGGCGAAGGTGATGGCGGCCTGGCAGCGCAGGCGGCGGTCTTTGATGAGCGAGGGCAGGAGGTGCGCCATTTCCATCAGCCCGTCCACATGGTCCAATGCCATGTCCAGCACCCGGCGCAGATCGGGGCCGGTGGCTTCCTCGGCGAAGGCGTCGTAGCCAAGACCGGCCATCTGCAGCCAGTCGCGCGGCACGTAGACCCGGCCCAGCGCGCTGAAATCGTCGCCGCAATCCTGTAGATGGTTCAGCACCTGCAGTGCCGCGCACAACGCATTGGATGACGCGAAGGTTTCGGCGCTTTCGCCATGCAAATCCAGCAGGAAGCGCCCCACCGGCGCCGCCGAGAACTTGCAATAGGCCATCAAATCGCACCAGTCGCGGCAGTGATCCACCAGGGCGTCGCGGCGGAAGGCTTGCAGCAATTGGGCGGCATGGCCCAGTAATATTTCGTCGCCGTTCACTGCTTGGCGCAAAGCCAGGGCCGACAGGGTGTCGGGGCGTGCGGTGGCGCCGTGCAGGGCCTCTTCCAGCGCGTCCAGGCGGGTCAGTTTGACGTCGGCGCTCAGTTGCGGGTTGTCCGCCACGTCGTCGGCGGTACGGGCAAAGCGGTAGAAGGCCATGACCTGAAGCCGGATATCGGCAGGCAACAGCAGGGACGCCACTGGGAAATTTTCCTCGCGGGCGGTCTTACCGGATTGGCTAGGCAGGGCGACAACGGCGGCCCGGGGCAAAGGGACCTCCCATTGGTGCAACGCAGGAAACCGTTTATATATGCCACGCCCATGTCGGCGCCGTATAGGGGATTTGCTGTATCCATGCCTTCTGACCAGACTATGTCCCCCGCCGCCGAGGACGTGCGCCGCCACGACCGCGAACGTTTCGTCACCGCCTTGTTCGCGCCAATGGAGGCGCGGGCTGATCTGCTGGTGCTGTATGCGTTCAATCTGGAAATCGCCAAGGTGCGCGAAAGTGTGCACGAGGCCATGGCCGGCATGATTCGCCTGCAATGGTGGCGCGAAATGCTGTCCGGCAGCCGCGACGAAGAAGCCGCCCGCCATCCGGTGGCCGGGCCGCTGCTGGCGTTGACCCGCCAGCGCGGACTGAGTCTTGAGCCGTTTGAACGCATGTTGGAAGCCCGCGAAACCGATTTGTCCAACGAACCGCCTGCGGACATGGCAGCGCTGGAAGCCTATGTGGCGGGGACTTCGGCGGCGTTGACCGAACTGGCGCTGGAGATTTTGGGTGCCGAGGCTGCGGAAGCGGGGCGTTTGGTCGGTGCCGGATATGCCATGACCGGCCTTCTGCGGGCTGTCCCTGTCCATCTATCAACGGGCCGGTTGACGCTGCCCGAGGCGGTGTTGCAAGCCGCCGGCACTTCATCCGAACAGGTTCTGGCGGGCCGCGCCGACAAGGCCGCTATCGCTCAGGCCGCCCGCTTGGTGGGTGAGCGGGCGCGGGAACTATTGGCCCAGGCGCGCCGGCTGCGGGTGGAGCGCAAGGCACTGCCGGCATTGCTGCCCGCCACCTTGGCCTCGGGGCACTTGGGCACCTTGGCGCGGGCGGGCTGGGATGTGTTCGACTCCCGCGTTGCCCGGCCTCGTCCCATGCCGGTGCGGCTGGCGGTCAATGCAATGTTGGGGCGGTTTTAGGGCTCAGCCCTTGGTGTTCCACGGCGGATCGGGAAGGACCTGGAATAGGTTGTTCAGCCCCTGGCCCCACATGCCGCGAATGGTCTCGAAATAGGCATCATGCTCGCCGATGACCTGATGGGTGCCCACCTCGAAGCTGTTGGCGTGGTACAGCATCAGGTCGATGGGAAGGCCCACGGTAACGTTGGAACGTATAGTCGAATCAAGGGATAACAGCGCACACTTCGCAGCCTGGGTAAGGTCTGTTTTGGTGGTGATGACGCGGTCGATGATGGGCTTGCCGTATTTGGTTTCGCCGATCTGGAAATACGGCGTCTCGGGTGTCGCCTCGATGAAATTGCCGGCGGCGTAGATCAGGAACAGGCGCGGGGCTTCCCCCTTGATCTGGCCGCCCAGGATCAACGACACGCCGAATTCCACTCCGGTTTCCTTCAGCGCCTTGGCATCGCGCTGGTGCACTTCGCGCACGGCTTGGCCCACCAGAACGGCGGCGTCGTACAGGGAATCCACCACCATCATGCTGCGATAGGGGTTCTCGGACCGGATATGCTGGTCCAGGATGGCGACCACCGCCTGGGTGATGGCCAGATTTCCGGCGCTCATGAGTGTCAACAGGCGCTCGCCCTTGCGTTCCCAGATGCGCATTTTGCGGTAGGTGGAAATGTGATCCACACCGGCATTGGTCCGCGAATCGGATGCGAACACCAAGCCCTGATCCAGGGCCATCGCCACGCAATACGTCATAGTTCCCCCAATTCCCCGCGTTCTTATTGTTCAAACATATCCGCGACCTGGACGGTCACGTTCATTTCCTCATGTCCACCGCCCAGGCGCATTCCCCGCACCGGCGCGGCCCCCTGATAGTCGAAGGCCACCGCCAGCCGCACATAGGCCTGGGTGGCGCTTTGGCGGTTGCTGGGGTCAAAGCTGACCCAGCCCAGATCGGGCACCAGGGCCTCGGCCCAGGCATGGGTGGCAAGGTGCCGCCCGTCTTCGGCACTGGTGTGCAGATAGCCGCTGACATAGCGGGCCGGAATGCCGAAGGTGCGGCAGCAGGCGATGAACAGATGGGCATGGTCCTGGCACACGCCGCTGCCCTGGGCCAGGGCGTCAGAGGCCGACGAATGCACATGGGTGTCGCCTTGGGAATACGCCACGGTGTCATGCAGCCCCCCCAACAGCGCATGCAGCAAGGCCAGATCGCCACGGGCTCGGAATTTGCCGAACGGGGCGGCGAAGTCGCGGATGCGCCCGTCCACCATGGTCAACGGCGTGGTGCGCAAATAGGCGGCGGGCGGCAAGCCGTGGGGATCCACGGGCACGATACCGTGGGTTTCCGCAGTATCCACCTCGCCCGAGGCGCGGATGTGCAAATGGTCGTGCCGGCTGGTCTGGACCACGCAATGGACCAGATTGCCGAAGCTGTCCCGCCATGGCACGGCTTGGCCCGGCACGTCCAAATCCCAGCGCAGCACCCGCTGCCCCGGCTCGTCGCGCGGGGTCAGGCGAACATATTGGACGGCATAGCTGGTCTCGGCGCTATAGCCGTAATCCGTATGGTGCTCGATGGCGAGTTGCATGCAGACCTCAGGGAAGCAAAAGGAAGTCCGCGTGAATTTGAGTGCCCACTTCGTTGTTGCGGGCCAGGAAGTCGGTCACGAAACCGTCCAATCCTTCGGCCAGGGTTTGATCCAGCCGACCGTAATGCAACTGGGCATGCAGCGCCCCGGCGAGCCGGGTGCATTCGGCCACCGGCGAAATGCGCTCCAGGATGTCCGAAACGGAATCCAGGCAGAAATGCAGCGAACGCGGCAAATCGGCGTTCAGGATCAGCATCTCGGCGACACCGGCGGGCGACACATCGTCGCGGGTCAGCGCCCGATAGGCCTTGTAGGCCGACACGGATTTCAGCACCGCCGCCCAATGCAACTGGTCCGAGGCTTCCACCACCCGGGTCTCGGCGGTGACGCCTTGAGAGCGCACCTCCAGCAGGCGGGCGGTGTTGTCGGCGCGTTCCAGGAAGGTGCCCAGGCGGACGAAGCTGAACGCTTCGTCACGCAGCATGGTGCTGTGGGTGGCGCCGCGCACGGTGTGCGAGCGGTCCTTGACCCATTCGCAGAAGCCGGTCAGGCCTTGCTCGCGCAGCCGC
>JACMLB010000148.1 GCA_014379805.1 Rhodospirillales bacterium
ATCTGCGCCCGCGCCATCCAGTCCGGCTTCTCGTCGGTCATGATGGACGGTTCCTTGCGCGAAGACGGCAAGACCCCGTCCGATTGGGATTACAACGTCGCCACCACCGCCCATGTGGTCAAGATGGCCCATGCCTGCGGGGTGTCGGTCGAGGGTGAGTTGGGTTGCCTGGGCTCGCTGGAAAGCGGCATGGCCGGCGAAGAAGACGGCGTCGGCGCCGAAGGCAAGCTGGACCATTCCCAGCTGCTGACCGACCCGGACGAGGCCGCCGAGTTCGTCAAGCTGACCCAGGTTGATGCGCTTGCCATCGCCATCGGCACCAGCCATGGCGCCTACAAATTCACCCGTCCGCCGACCGGCGACGTGCTGGCCATTTCCCGCGTCAAGGAAATCCACGCCCGCATCCCCACCACCCATCTGGTGATGCACGGCTCGTCTTCCGTTCCGCAAGAATGGCTGAAGATCATCAACGAATTCGGCGGTGATCTGGGCGAGACCTACGGCGTGCCGGTGGAAGAGATCGTCGAGGCCATCAAGCATGGTGTGCGCAAGATCAACATCGACACCGATCTGCGCATGGCCGTCACCGGTTCCATGCGCAAGTTCTTCCACGACGAGCCGAAGAAGTTCGACCCGCGCGACTATAACAAGGCCGCCATCGCCGGCATGAAGGGCATCTGCACCGCCCGTTACGAAGCCTTCGGCACCGCTGGCAAGGCGTCCAAGATCAAGGTGGTCGGCCTGGAAGAAATGGGCAACCGCTACGCCAAGGGCGCGTTGGACGCCAAGATCGTCTAAGGCCCGCTTGTTATGTTACACAATGGCCGGGGCTTGCCCCGGCCATTTCCTTATGAACACCAAGGAACCACCATGACCGTCAAAATCGCCCCGTCCATCCTATCCGCCGATTTCGCCCGCCTTGGCGACGAGGTGAAGGCCATCGATGGCGCGGGCTGCGATTGGGTCCATATCGACGTCATGGACGGCCATTTCGTCCCCAACCTGACCTTCGGCCCGGCCATCATCAAGGCCATCCGGCCGTGGACCACCAAGGTGTTCGACGTCCATCTGATGATCGACCCGGCCCAGCCCTATATCGAGGATTACGCCAAGGCCGGCGCCGACATCATCACCATCCATGCCGAGGCCGACCGCCACATCGACCGCTCGCTGCAGCTGATCCGGTCCTTGGGCAAGAAAGCCGGCATCTCGCTGAACCCAGCCACGCCGGAAAGCGTCATCGAATATGTCATGGACAAGCTGGACCTGATCCTGGTCATGAGCGTCAATCCCGGCTTCGGCGGCCAAAGCTTCATCGAAAGCCAGCTGGAAAAAATCGCCCGCATCCGCCGCATGATCGGCGACCGCCCCATCGATCTGGAAGTGGATGGCGGTGTTACCGCCGACAACGCCCACCGGGTGATCGCGGCGGGCGCCACCGCGCTGGTGGCCGGCTCGGCGGTGTTCAAGACGTCGGATTATGCCGGCAACATCAAGGCCATCCGCGAGTCCAAGGGCTAACCCCCCCTCTTTCCAAATCGTCACCCCCGCGAAAGCGGGGGTCCATGCGTCCACACAAAACCATTTTAAATCAATTGGTTGGGCGGAAATTGGGTTCCCGCTTTCGCGGGAATGACGAGAGCAAAATGGGCGTTTATGACAGTCATTGTCACAAAACTTTCACCCTCCCGACGCGCCGCTGTAACACACTGCGGCTAGAGTGCGCGGGCCGAGATCGTCTCGATTTCGTCCGCATTTTGCTCGACCGATTGGAGATCCCAATGAAGAAGACCCTGGCCGTCTCGACCGTGGCCCTCGCGGCTATTGCCTTCGCCGGCGCCGCGCAAGCCCGTGATCAGATCCGTATGGCAGGTTCCTCCACCGTTTATCCCTTTGCCACATCGGTTGCCGAGCAATTCGGCAAGGGCGGCAAGTTCAAGACCCCCGTGGTCGAAAGCACCGGCACCGGCGGCGGCTTCAAGCTGTTCTGCTCGGGCGTCGGCCCTGACTTCACCGACATCTCCAACGCGTCGCGCGCCATCAAGCAGTCGGAAATCGACATGTGCGCCAAAAACGGCGTCGGCGACATCATCGAGCTGAAGTTCGGCTATGACGGCATCGTGCTCGCCAACAGCAAGAAGCACAGCCGCTATACCCTGAGCCGCAAGCATGTGTTCATGGCCCTTGCCAAGACCGTGCCGGTGAACGGCAAGCTGGTCCCCAACCCCTACACCACCTGGAACCAGATCGACGCGTCGCTGCCCAGCGAAAAGATCGAAGTCCTCGGCCCGCCGCCCACCTCGGGCACCCGCGACGCCTTCCTCGAGCTGGTCATGGAAGCCGGGGCCGAGACCTTCCCCGAGCTGAAGGACTTGAAGAAGTCCGACGAGAAGGCCTTCAAGGCCGTCTTCAACTCCATCCGCGAGGACGGCGTCTACATCGATGCCGGCGAAAACGACAATTTGATCGTTCAGAAGCTGGAATCCAACCCCAAGGCTCTGGGCATCTTCGGCTATAGCTTCCTTGAGCAGAACGCCGACAAGATCCAGGGTTCGATCGTCGATGCGTCCGAGCCGACCTTCGAGAACATCGCTGCCGGCAAGTACGTTGTGTCGCGCCCCCTCTTCATCTACGCGAAGAAGGATCACGTGGGCCAGATCCCCGGCATCAAGGAATACCTGGCCGAGTTCTCCTCGGAAAAGGCCTGGGGCCCCAATGGCTATCTGATCGACAAGGGCCTGATCCCCATGCCCGACGCCGAGCGCAAGGAATGGGCCAAGAAGGCCGCCGAGCTGGCGCCGCTGAAGAAGTAAGCATTCCGGCGGCCGCCCTTAAAAGCGGCCGCCCTTTTTTCGTTTTTGATCATTTCATTTAAATCCACTTTTCGGAAAACGGGCATCCCATGCAATTGCTCACCCTGACGGTCGTCCTGCTGTTGCTGACGTCCATCGGCTATCGCCTGGGGCGCGGCAAGGCCTTGGCGTCAGCTGGCGGCAACCCTCGTCTGCTGCACTCGCTGCCGCGCTATCACGGCTATTACGTCGCCCTGTGGTGCGGCCTGCCGGCACTGTTAATCATCGGGCTTTGGCTGTCCGCCGAACCGGCCCTGGTGCGCCATCTGGTGATTTCGGCGCTGCCGGTCGAGACGCAGTCGCTGGGCGATGAACGCATGAACCTGCTCTATAACGAGGTTCGCAACGTCGCCAAATACAGCATGCAGGCATCGACGCCGCTGGTCGATCAGGCAGCCAAGCATTATGGCGAGCTGCGCGCCACCATGTTCGCCGCCGTCGCCGCCTTGTCCTTGGCCTTGGCTTCGGGCGGCCTGGCTTATGCGCGGCGCCGCATCCATAGTGATATGCGCGCCCGCAACCGGGTCGAGCAGGTGGTCCGGGTGTTCCTGGTGGGGTGTTCGACCGCCGCCATCTTCACCACCGTCGGCATCGTGCTGTCGCTGCTGTTCGAAAGCTTGCGCTTCTTCCAATTCGTGCCGGTGACCGAGTTCCTGTTCGGCACCTCGTGGAGCCCGCAGATGGCCATCCGCGAGGACCAAGTGGGCAGCTCGGGCGCCTTCGGTGCCGTACCGCTGTTCGCCGGCACCGCGTTGATCTCGATGATCGCCATGGTGGTCGCCGTGCCCCTGGGGCTTTTGAGCGCCATCTACATGGCGGAATACGCCCACCCCAAGTTCCGCGCGGTGGCCA
>JACMLB010000149.1 GCA_014379805.1 Rhodospirillales bacterium
ACGTGGTCGAGCGCATGTTCTGCCGTCTCAAGGATTTCCGAAGGATAGCCACGCGTTACGACAAGCGCGCCGACACATTTCTCTCGGCCGTCTTCCTCGTGGCCGCCCTCGTGTGGTGGCTCAATTGAGTCCGGACCCTAGTGCCGATTTAACACTGGTCTGATTGTCGTTGATTTCCAGGAAAAGCCTTGCCTCGAACTGGCGCTTGCTAAGCTCCGGGAAATTGGGCGCCGTCTCAGGCTGGCGGCGAGGGGCTAACTCGATCCAGTCGTTACCGGCCTCGCCGTAGAGCCACCCCTTAGTCGCTGAGATGACGTCGTCGCCATTGCCGCCATAGATATGGTCGTGTTCGCCATAGCCATTGGCCTCGGGGTAGAAAATGCTGCCGGCAATGATGGTGTCGTTGCCATCCCAGCCGTAAATGGTGTCGCTGCCGCCACCGTCGGTGATGGTGTCGGCATCAACCCCACCGTCCAGTCGTTCACTCGCTGTCGTGCCGGTAATTGTGGTCATGGCAAGCCCTTACGCACAGGGCACGCGATCGCCCCAGCGACACAAACATACAATCGAGGGATTGATGTCCTAATAATTGCATTAGTCAACGAAGGCGGCCCGATTGAGCGGGCTTTATGCTGGCGACATCAACCTTGCCCCCAGGCGAATGGCGTGCGGGTCCACAGCAGCACCATTCACGCCCGCGTGGGCCACGCCTTGAGGGCGGTTTCCGCGACCATGCGCAAATCTTCGCGCCGTGCGCCGTTGGCCGCTTGAACCGACATGCCCTGGACCATGGTGCTGAGGAAGCGGCACAGATGGGCCGGGTCGGATTCGGCGGGCAAATCGCCTTCGTCTTTGGCGCGTTGCAGGCGTTCCAACATGGCGGTCTCGAATTTGACGCGGATCTGGTCGATTTCCCGCTTCACCGACGGCGCTTCGTCACCGCAGGTCATGGCGCCTTTCACCGTCAGGCAGCCCACCGGGTGGCACGGATCGGTCAGCATGTCGGCGGCGCCAAAGAACATGCGTTCAGCCATGCCATAGGCCGTCGGGGCTTCCACCGCCTCACGCAAATACGCGACCTTTTCCTTGGTGTAACGGTCCAGCGCCTTGCGGAACAACTCTTCCTTGTTGCCGAAGGCGGCGTACAGGCTGGGCCGATTAATGCCCATGGCTTCGGTCAGGTCGTTCAGCGACGCCCCTTCGTAACCCTTACGCCAGAACACTTCCAGCGCCTGATTCAGCGCCGTATCGACGCAGAAAGCGCGGGGTCGGCCCATGGCCATGGACGTCCTCCTTGATTTTTGTATCTATCGGTAAAATAATGAGTTGACAGGCTCCTGTCCAGTTCTACATTCTTACCGAACGGTACAAAATGCGGAACGGAGCCTCCCATGAGCAAATCCCTTTCAGGCAAAACCGCCTTGGTGGGCGGCGGACTCGCCCTGGCCGTGCTGATCGGCGGCGGCGCAATGGTGTCGTCCCTGGGCGGCCATGACGCCAAGGCCACCGCGGCGGTGGCCGCCGCCCCCGCCGCGATCCCCGTCTCGGTCGCCATGGTGGAAAGCCGCGACATCGTGCCGTGGGAGGAATTCTCGGGTCGGCTGGAAGCGGTGGACAAGGTCGAGGTGCGCTCGCGCGTTTCCGGCCAGGTCCAAGCCGTGCATTTCCGTGAAGGCGGATTGGTGAAGAAGGGCGATCTGCTGGTCACCATCGACCCCGCCCCCTTCGCCGCCGAAGTGGCCCGCGCCGAGGCACAGGTCGCCTCGGCCCAGGCGCGGTTGGGCTTCTCTAAGCGCGAATACGACCGCGCCCAGCAACTGACCGGTTCGGGCAACATGCCGATGCGTGAGCTGGACAACCGCACCAACGCCTATTCCGAGGCCCAGGCGTCCTTGCGTGTCGCCCAAGCCGGGCTGGACACCGCGCGCCTTAATCTTGGCTACACCCGCATCACCGCGCCCGTATCGGGCCGCGTCGGCAAGGCCGATGTGACCGTGGGCAATCTGGTGCCCGCCGGGGCCGGCGCTCCGGTGCTGACCACCCTGGTATCGGTCAGCCCCATCTATGCCAGCTTCGACGCGGGCGAACAGGTGATCATGCGGTCGCTGGCGGGCCTGCGCAATGGCTCTGGCAGCCCGTTGCCGGTGGACCGCATCCCGGTGCAGATGACCGCCCAATCCCATGGCGACACCCCCATCGAGGGCCACGTGCAGATGATCGACAATGCCGTGGATGCCAAAAGCGGCACCGTCGCCGTGCGCGCGGTGTTCGACAACGCCGATGGCAGCCTGATGCCCGGCCAGTTCGCCCGGCTGCGCATGGGCCAAGCGAAGGCCGAGCCGGTGCTGTTGATCAGCGACCGCGCCGTGGGCACCGATCAGGACAAGAAGTTCGTGCTGGTGGTGGGCGAGGACAATAAGGCCGCCTATCGCGCCATCACCCTGGGCGCGCCGGTGGAGGGCTTGCGGGTGGTGACCCACGGGCTTGCGGCGGGCGAACGCATCGTCGTCAACGGCCTGCAGCGGGTCCGCCCTGGTGCCCAGGTGGCGCCGCAGCAGGTCGCCATGGTGACCAAGCACTAAGCCATCCCCGGACAACGGAGCGTGTTATGAACCTGTCGAAATTCTTCATCGACCGCCCCGTTTTCGCTGGGGTGCTGTCGATCCTGATCCTGGTGTCGGGCCTGCTGGCCCTGCGCGCCTTGCCCATTTCCGAATACCCGGAGGTGGTTCCGCCCACCGTGGTGGTGCGCGCCCAATATCCCGGCGCCAGCCCCAAGGTCATCGCCGAGACGGTGGCGACGCCCATCGAGGAGGCGGTGAACGGCGTCGAAGGCATGCTGTACATGGGCAGCCAGGCCACCACCGACGGCGTGATGACCCTGACCGTCACCTTCCGCCTGGGCACCGACCCGGACAAGGCCCAGCAATTGGTGCAGAACCGCGTCACCCAGGCCGAGCCGCGCCTGCCCGAGGAAGTGCGGCGCCTGGGCGTGACCACAATCAAAAGCTCGCCCGATCTGACCATGGTGGTGCATCTGCTGTCGCCCAACGACCGCTATGACATGGCGTACTTGCGCAATTACGCGGTGCTGAATGTCAAGGACCGGCTGGCCCGCATTGAAGGCGTCGGCCAAGTCCAGCTGTTCGGCTCGGGCGATTATTCCATGCGCATCTGGCTGGACCCGCAGAAGGTGGCCGAGCGCGGCCTGTCGGCGGGCGCGGTGGTCCAAGCCATCCGCGAACAGAACATCCAGGCCGCCGCCGGTGTGGTCGGCGCCTCGCCCGGCCTGCCCGGAGTGGACCTGCAATTGTCGGTCAACGCCCAGGGCCGTTTGCAGTCGGAAGAAGAATTCGGCGATATCATCGTCAAGACCGATGCGGGCGGCGCGGTGACCCGGCTGCGCGATCTGGGCCGCATCGAGATGGGGGCTGCGAATTACGCCCTGCGCTCGCTGCTGGACAACAAATCGGCGGTGGCGATCCCCATTTCCCAATCGCCCGGCTCCAATGCGCTGGATATCTCGGACAAGGTGCGCGCCACCATGGCCGAGTTGCAGGGCTACATGCCCGAGGGCGTTGAGTATCAGATCGTCTACGACCCCACCCAATTCGTCCGTGCCTCCATCGAATCCGTGATCCACACCCTGCTGGAGGCGGTGCTGCTGGTGGTGCTGGTGGTGATCCTGTTCCTGCAGACCTGGCGGGCATCCATCATCCCGCTGCTGGCGGTGCCGGTCTCGGTGGTGGGCACCTTCGCGGTCATGCATCTGCTGGGAGTCTCGGTCAACGCCCTGTCCCTGTTCGGGCTGGTGCTGGCCATCGGCATCGTCGTCGACGACGCCATCGTGGTGGTCGAGAACGTGGAGCGCAACATCGAGGCCGGGCTGAACCCCAAGCAGGCCACCTACCGGGCCATGCGCGAGGTCTCGGGCCCCATCATCGCCATCGCCCTGGTGCTGGTGGCGGTGTTCGTGCCGCTGGCCTTCATCAGCGGATTGTCGGGGCAGTTCTATAAGCAATTCGCTTTGACCATCGCCATTTCCACGGTGATCTCGGCCATCAACTCGCTGACCCTGTCGCCCGCCTTGGCCGCCCTGCTGCTGAAAGGCCATGACGCGCCCAAGGACTGGCTGACACGAGCCATGGATGCCAGCTTGGGCTGGCTATTCCACGGCTTCAACCGGGCCTTCGGGCGCGGGGCGGAAGCCTATGGCGGCGGGCTGAAGCGGGTGGTCTCGCGCAAATCGCTGATGATGGTCATCTACCTGGGGCTGGTGGGCGTGACCTATGGCCTGTTCCAGGTGGTGCCGGGCGGCTTCGTGCCCATGCAGGACAAGCAATACCTGATCGGCTTTGCCCAATTGCCCGATGGCGCCACCCTGGACCGCACGGAAGAGGTCACCCGCGAGATGAGCCAGATCGCCATGGACGATCCGGGGGTGGAGCACGCCATCTCGTTCCCCGGCTTGTCCATCAACGGCTTCACCAATTCCACTAATTCCGGCATCGTCTTCGCCAGCCTGAAGCCCTTCGACCAGCGCAAGAGCGCCGATCTGAGCGCGGGTGCCATCGCTCAGCGTTTGAACGGCAAATACGCCGGTCTGTCCGACGCCTTTGTGGTGATGTTCCCGCCGCCCCCGGTTCAGGGTCTGGGCACCACCGGCGGCTTCAAGCTGCAACTGGAAGACCGTGGCTCGCAGGGGTACGAAGCCCTGGACGGCGCGGTGAAGGCGTTCATGGCCAAAGCGGCGCAAGCGCCGGAACTGGCCAATTTGTTCACCTCGTATCAGGTCAACGTGCCCCAGCTTTACGCCGATGTGGACCGCACCAAGGCGCGGCAGCTGGGCGTGGCGGTGACCGACGTGTTCGACACCCTGCAAATTTATCTGGGCAGCCTGTACGTCAACGACTTCAACAAGTTCGGCCGCACCTATTCTGTCCGCGTCCAGGCCGACGCCCAGTACCGCGCCTATGCCGACGACATCGGTAAGTTGAAGGTCCGCTCCAATAGCGGCGAGATGATCCCGCTGTCGGCCCTGTTGACTGTGAAGTCCGCCGCCGGGCCGGAACGGGCCATGCGCTATAACGGGTTTTTGGCTGCAGACATCAGCGGCGGCGCGGCGCCCGGATTCTCGTCGGGCCAAGCCCAGGCGGCGGTGGAACGGGTTGCCGCCGAATCCCTGCCCAAGGGCTTCACCTATGAATGGACAGAGCTGACCTATCAGCAGATCATCGCCGGCAATTCCTCGCTGATCGTGTTCCCGCTGGCGATCCTGCTGGTGTTCCTGGTGCTGGCGGCGCAATACGAAAGCCTGACCCTGCCCATCGCCATCATCATGATCGTCCCCATGAGCCTGCTGGCGGCCATGACCGGCATCTGGCTGACCCATGGCGACAACAACATCTTCACCCAGATCGGTCTGATCGTGCTGGTGGGATTGTCGGCCAAGAACGCCATCCTGATCGTGGAATTCGCCCGCGAACTGGAACTGGCGGGCCGCTCCCCCCGCTGGGCGGCCATCGAGGCGGCACGGCTGCGCCTGCGCCCCATCCTGATGACGTCGTTGGCCTTCATCATGGGCGTGGTGCCGCTGGTGGTGTCCACCGGCGCGGGCGCCGAGATGCGCCACGCCATGGGTGTGGCGGTGTTCGCCGGCATGCTGGGGGTGACCGCCTTCGGCATCTTCCTGACACCGGTGTTCTATGTGCTGATCCGCGCCCTGGCCGGCAACCGCCCGCTGCGCCACCACCACAATGCGGAGGAAGAATTGGAGGCCCCGCTGGTGGCGCCGCACCCGGCGGAATAGAGCGCAACTCCGCCGTTCGGGCCGGGCGGCGGAGAGCTTTCTGTTTGGGGTGACACGGCATTGCGGTTAATGTGAGTTGCATAGCGCTCCACAGCGCGCGCAGTCCTTTTAAAGACACAGCCGTCGGTCCGGATAACCCCAGATGCTTTTCACCTCCAATGAATTCCTGTTCGTTTTTCTCCCTTTGACGATTATCGGCTTTTTGTTATTGCGACGCGGGACCGGCAGCAACAAAGCCACAGTGTACTTTCTTTTATTAGCATCACTTGTGTTTTACTCATGGTGGGACGCGCGATACCTTGCGCTCATCCTCATATCCATGGGCTTTAATTTCCCATTATCGCGTTTTGTCACCACCGGAAAGATAACTCCGCGCACCGGAATTTGGGTCGGCGTTGGTCTAAACCTCACGCTGCTTACTTGGTTTAAATATTCATCCTTCGTGAACACGGCATTAGAGAGCAATTTCGGCATAACGATTCCTCACTATGCCGGGGAATTGCCCCTCGCCATTTCATTCTTTACCTTCCTGCAAATCGCGTATGTCGTCGATACGTGCCGTGGCAAAGCCGGTGCCGGTAGCATTATTGATTACTTTCTTTTCGTCACGTTCTTCCCCCATTTGATCGCCGGCCCCCTGGTCCATCACAGCGAGTTGATCCCGCAATTCCATCGCATCGGGCGAAGCTGGAACGTATGGAAAGCCGATTTCGCCATCGGTTTCACCGTGTTCGCGCTGGGGTTCTTCAAGAAGGTTGGTCTTGCCGATTCCATAGCGCCGCTGGCCGACGTCATGTTCGACAACGCCCGCAATGGAATTACCCCATCGTTCTTCGTGGCATGGTTCGGCGCGCTCTCTTATTCCCTGCAGCTGTATTTCGATTTTTCCGGTTATTCGGACATGGCCATTGGGCTTAGCCGCATGTTCTGCTTGCGGCTTCCCATAAATTTCAACTCGCCCTATCAGTCTTTGAACATCATTGAATTCTGGAAGCGCTGGCACATCACGTTGTCGCGCTTCTTGAAGGATTATCTGTACATCCCCCTGGGCGGCGGCCGGGTTGGCGCGTGGCGGCGCTATCTTAATCTGATGATCGTGATGGTTCTTGGCGGCTTGTGGCATGGCGCCGGCTGGCAATTCATCCTGTGGGGCGCCCTGCACGGAACCTATCTGATGATCAACCATGGCTGGCGCCGCGCTTTTGGCCCGACCCTTGGCAATCACCTAACCGTGCGCCTGCTTTCCTGGGCGATCACATTCACAGCCGTGGTGGTCGCCTGGGTACCGTTCCGTGCCGCTGATGTGGCGACGGCGGTTGAAATATGGCGCTCCATGATCGGGCTCAACGGCATATCGGTGCCCCGCATCCTGGCCCCTCTCGCCAATCTTGCCCCCTTCCTGCGGGTCGATCCGACCGATTTCGATGGCTTCGCGCAGGTTGGTCGGTTGAACATTGGCTTTATGGCGGCGGGCCTGATGATAGCCCTGCTTCTCCCCAATATTTATCAGTTCATGATCAGGCGCTCGCCCGCTCTGTGGGGCACTTCCGAACAAAGGCCATCGGAGTCGAAGGTAACCTGGGTGCCCAGCTCGGTTTACGCTTTGGCCTCGATCGCGCTTTTCGCCTATTCATTGTCGATCAACGAGGAGGGCAGCCCCTTCCTCTACTTCCAGTTTTGAGGCCCGCCATGAGCCGTGGCTACAGACGCTATTTCGTAATTCTCATAACGTGCCTTTGCCTAATTGCACTGGTCATCGCAGCCGGATGGTTTGTTCGTTGGCGGGGAAACGATTGGAACAACGCGGCAGAGCTGGCGGCAAAACTGCAAACCGGGGGCGGCTTTGCGAGTACGCTGACCATTCCGTATTCGGCATTCAAACGCGCCATCTTCCTGGCGCGGCAGCCCGATGTGGTGGTTGTCGGATCGTCTCGGGGATTGATGTTTCGGCAAAGCGCGTTCTCTTGGCGCTTTTCAAACCTGGGCGGCGGAACGACATACCCAGAATATGCGTTTCATTTGGTCGATAAATTCTTCACCAGCCACAAGCCGAAAATAGTCCTCTACGAAATCGATTACTTTGCCTATATGCCGGACGATGCCCCTGTCCGCGAACGCCCCTCTGCCACATGGAAACAGTCGGGAAGCGTGCGCACAAATCCATTCTTCCTGCCGTACCGTATGGTTTTGTCCGACAGGATGGCAGCCGATCAAATGCTTCGCCTTCTCTCGATCACCCCTCTGCCAAGCCTGGACTTTCCGGTGTACGGCATGACGGCGGTTACCAATTTCGAAGGTGGAGACGGTGCCGACGGATCGGCCTATATCCTGGGAACCATGGACCGCGTTACCTCGCAAACCGCCGAGGAGCGTTTCCGCGATGATTTGCGCTGCGTTCGCGGCGAGGGCGACTGCCGCCATCCCATGCGGCCATTCGCCGATTACGACCATCGCCGGATAGGGCAACTCAAGCGCCTGTTTGCCGAGCTTCGCGAGTTGGACATCCACGTCGTACCGTTCCTGGCGCCCCTGCCGCCAAGTCTTGTGCGGGAATTGCAGCGTAGCGACTCCTATGGCTATCTTCAGGCTCTTAGAAACGACATGCGCCGTGATTTGCCGGAAATATTCGACATGACGGATATCGAGCGGCTTGGGGCCACCGACTGCGAATTCTACGATGCGCTTCATGCCGGCGAAGTCGCCAACCTGCGCGTGCTTCGAGAACTGGCAACGAAGGATGCTCTTCTGGATCAGGCCTTGGACCACCGGAACGTGGATAAAATCATCGCGTCCTATGCGGGCAGCATCATGGCGGTCTCGGACGACACCAGCCGTTCCGTGGCGCCCCTGATCGATGCTTATCGGGCAAAGGACGTGTGCAAGGGGACGCCGCAATAATGTGCAGCCACTTACCTGCTCTGGAACTCTCATCCGGCTGAAAGTAGAGCCTTGGCCGAAGTTACGCCGTCGGGCGCGGTTTGGGCAATGGGGCCAGGATTGGAGCCCGGAACGGGCGGAGATCCTGGCCCCATTGCCTTGAGTTTGGCGGCGTGAGCCGCCGGGGTTTGGTAGCCCAGGGCCGAATGGGGCCTGGCCGTGTTGTAGTC
>JACMLB010000150.1 GCA_014379805.1 Rhodospirillales bacterium
AGGCCGTGGTCAACCGCGACTATCCGGTCATGTTCGGCACGCTGTATATGTTCAGCATGCTGGGGCTGGTGCTGAATTTGATCAGCGATTTGACCTACCAATTCGTCGACCCGCGCATTGATTTCGGGAAAAGGGAGGTGTGAGCATGAACCGCCGTTTCTCCCCCCTGACCCACCGCCGCCTCGATGCGTTCAAGCGCAACCGGCGCGGCTTCTGGTCGCTGTGGCTGTTCCTGGCTTTGTTCATCATCACCCTGTTCGCCGAACTGGTCGCCAATGACCGGCCCATCCTGGTCAGCTATCAGGGCAGCCTGTACGCGCCCATTCTGCGCGACTACCCCGAGACCACCTTCGGCGGCGATTTCCTGACCTTCACCGACTACCGCGACCCCTATATGGCCGCCAAGATCGCCGAGAACGGCTGGGCGCTGTGGCCGCCCATCCGCCATGATTACCGCTCCATCAATTACGACGTGCTGCGCCCTCATCCGGCGCCACCCACCCCCGCCAATTGGCTCGGCACCGACGACCAGGGCCGCGACGTCATGGCGCGGCTGATCTATGGCCTGCGCCTGTCCATCCTGTTCGGCCTGACCCTGACCGTGGTCAGCACCATCATCGGCGTGGGCGCGGGCGCGGTGCAGGGCTATTTCGGCGGCAAGATCGATCTGGTCGGCCAGCGGTTTTTGGAAATCTGGGGCGGTCTGCCCCATCTGCTGATCCTGATCATCGTCGCCTCCATGATCGCGCCCGGCTTCTGGACGCTGCTGGGGGTGCTGGTGCTGTTCTCGTGGACATCCCTGGTGGGCGTGGTGCGCGCCGAATTCCTGCGCGCCCGTAACTTCGATTATGTGCGCGCCGCCAAGGCCCTGGGCATGAACGACCGCCGGGTGATGGTGCGCCATGTGCTGCCTAACGCCATGGTGGCGACGCTGACCTTCATGCCGTTCATCCTGTCGTCCTCCATCGTCGCGCTGACCGCCCTGGACTTCCTGGGCCTGGGCCTGCCGCCCGGCTCGCCGTCCTTGGGCGACCTGCTGTCCCAGGGCAAGTCCAATTTGCAGGCTCCATGGCTGGGCCTCACCGGCTTCATCGTACTGGCAGTTCTGCTGTCCCTGCTGGTGTTCGTCGGCGAGGCCGTGCGCGATGCCTTTGATCCCCGAAAGACCAATCTATGACTTACCAGCGTACTCCCATCCTTGAGGTCACCGATCTTGCCGTGTCCTTCGGCAGGGGCGACGGCGCGGTCGCCGCCGTCAAGGGCGTGTCCTTCACCCTGAACAAGGGCGAGACGTTGGCGCTGGTGGGCGAATCGGGCTCGGGCAAATCGGTCACCGCTTTGTCGGTACTGCAATTGCTGCCGTACCCGCGCGCGTGGCATCCCAAGGGCAGCATCAAGCTGAACGGCCAGGAATTGGTGGGCGCGCCGGAACGCACCCTTCGCGGCGTGCGCGGCAACCGCATCGCCATGGTGTTCCAGGAACCCATGACCTCGCTGAACCCGTTGCATTCCATCGAGAAGCAAGTGGGCGAGGTGCTGGAGATTCACAAAGGCCTGCGCGGCGAGCCCAAGCGCGCCCGCGTGCTGGAATTGCTGGGCCTTGTGGGCATCCCCGAGCCGGAAAAGCGATTGGGTGCCCTGCCGCACGAACTGTCGGGCGGCCAGCGCCAGCGCGTCATGATTGCCATGGCCCTGGCCAACGAGCCCGACATCCTGATCGCCGACGAGCCCACGACCGCGCTGGACGTCACCATTCAGGCGCAAATCCTCAAGCTGTTGAAGGAGCTTCAGGCCCGCCTGGGCATGGCCCTGCTGTTCATCACCCATGATCTGGGCATCGTGCGCAAGATGGCCGACACCGTGTCAGTCATGCATCAGGGCGTGGTCGTGGAGGCCGGCCCGGTCGCCCGCATCTTCGACGCCCCCCAGCACGACTATACCAAGCGCCTGCTGGCCGCCGAACCCAAGGGCAAGCCCAATGTGGCCGAGGATTCCGCCCCGGTGGTCATGGAAGCCCGCGACGTGCGCGTGTGGTTCCCCATCAAAGCCGGGATTATTCGGCGCACGGTCGCCCACATCAAAGCGGTGGACGGCATCTCGGTCGCCATCCGCCAGGGCCACACCGTGGGCGTGGTGGGCGAATCGGGCTCGGGCAAGACCACGTTGGGTCTGGCGCTGCTGCGCCTGATCGGCTCCAAGGGTGGCATTGTTTTCCAGGGGACCGATATTCAGGACATGAGCCCCGGCGATCTGCGACCAAAGCGGCGCGAAATGCAGATGGTGTTCCAGGACCCCTATGGCTCGCTGTCGCCCCGTCTATCCGTGGGCCAGATCGTCGGCGAGGGCATCGAGGTGCACAACCTTGCCAAGGATGACCACGAGCGCCGCGCCATGATCGCCCAGGCCCTGACCGAAGTGGGCCTGGACCCCGACACCCAGGACCGCTATCCCCACGAATTCTCCGGCGGCCAGCGCCAGCGCATCGCCATCGCCCGCGCCCTGGTGCTGAAGCCCCGCTTCATCGTGCTGGACGAGCCCACCAGCGCCTTGGACGTCTCGGTGCAGGCCCAGATCGTCGATCTGCTGCGCGACATCCAGGCCCGCCACCAGATCGCCTATCTGTTCATCAGCCACGATCTGCGGGTGGTGCGCGCTTTGGCCGACGATCTGATCGTCATGAAGGACGGCAAGGTGGTGGAAATGGGCACCGCCGCCAAAGTCTTCTCCGCCCCCGAAACGCCCTATACCAAGGCGCTGATGGCGGCGGCGTTCAATCTGGAAGCGGTTGGCGGCGGGGCCGAGCAGATTCAACCTTCGCCCGCTGGCGGGAAAGGGTAAGTTCGCCCCCTCAATCCGCCTTGATCAACGTTCCCACGCCATGGGGCGTGAACAGTTCCAGCAGCACGGCATGGGGCACCCGACCGTCCAGGATGACGGCGGCGTCAACGCCCTGTTCCACCGCTTCCAGGCAGGTTTCCACCTTGGGAATCATGCCGCCCGAGATGGTGCCGTCGGCGATGTAGCCCTTGGCTTGATGGGCGGTCATTTCGGGGATCAGATTGCCGGCCTTGTCCAACACGCCGGCCACGTCGGTCAGCATCAGCAGGCGGCGGGCGCCGGTGGCGGCGGCGATGGCACCGGCCACGGTGTCGGCGTTGATGTTGTAGGTTTCACCTGCACTGCCCATGCCCACGGGAGCGATGACGGGGATGATGTCGGATTCGCGGAAGAAATCCAGGATGTGCGGGGTGATTTCCGCCGGCTCGCCCACGAAGCCCAGATCCAGGATCTTTTCGATGTTGGAATCCGGGTCCTTCTTGGTGCGGCGCAGCTTGCGGGCGCGGATCAGATGGCCGTCCTTGCCCGACAGGCCCACGGCGAACCCACCGGCTTCGTTGATGGCCGACACGATCTGCTTGTTGATCTTGCCCGACAGGATCATCTCGACCAC
>JACMLB010000151.1 GCA_014379805.1 Rhodospirillales bacterium
GACGGCGAAATCATTCTCGATACGAACAACGAGGCCGCTGATCACAGCGCCTTCGAAGGGGTTGCCACCGCCGATGGTCTCATCGAGCAGAGCGGCGAAATCTTCCATAGTCATGGGGTTACAAATCCTTTCAGCATTTTTATCCGGCCTGCCGGTTGGTTCCGGCGGTCTTTGGAACATAGAAAAACGAAAACCAGCCCCGGGCCGAAGCCGGCCGGGGCCAATTCCCACTCAGTTTTCGCCTTGTTTCAAATCCGGGACCGGATGAATGCGACCGCGGCAGTGAAAGCCTGATCGGCATCAAGATCGGACGTATCCAATACGAAGGCGTCGTCCGCGGGCACCAGGGGGGCAACGGCGCGCTTCGAATCGCGCTCGTCACGCTCCCGCATATCCGCGAGGACGGTGCTTGGTATAGCTTCCAAGCCGCGATCAAGCAACTCTTTCAGCCGGCGCTCAGCCCTTTTTTCCAGGGAAGCGGTGACGAAAAGCTTGATGGGGGCCTGGGGACAGACCACGGTTCCGATGTCGCGGCCATCCAGCACGGCGCCCTGCCCACCGGGCGGTTGAGCGGCGAACAGGCGCTGGAAATCCAGCAGCGCGGCACGCACGCCGGGGATCACCGCGACCTTGGACGCCGCTTGGGCAGCCTCGTCATTGCGCAGATCGGTGGCGGCGAGATCATTGGGTTGCAGCGCCTGGGCGGCGGCTTCGGCCTTGACGATGTCGGCGGGATCGATGCCGGCGCGGGCGAGGTTCATGCCCACGGCGCGGTAGATTAGGCCGGTGTCCAGATAGTCATAGCCCAATGCGGCAGCAAGACGCCGGGCCAGGGTGCCCTTGCCGGCAGCGGCGGGGCCGTCGATGGCGATGATGGTGGTCATTGTTCACATCCCGATAATCGTCACTCCCGCGAAAGCGGGGGGCCATGGCAGCCGCCAGACTATGCGCCGGGCATGGATCCCCCCCTTTCGCGGGGATGACGAGCCCAAATTAGACGGCGCTTATCTTCGCGCCCAGCCCGTTCATCATATCGGCAAAGCCGGGGAAGCTGGTTTCCATGGCCTCACCGTCATCCACGGCGACCGGCGCTTGCGAGGCCATGCCCATGACCAGGAAGGACATGGCGATGCGGTGGTCCAGATTGACCGCGATGGTGCCGCCACCGGGCGGCGGGCCACCATTGCCGTGGACGATCATGGTGTCGCCGTCTTCCTCGACCTTGACGCCGCAGGCGATCAGGCCGCGCATGACGGCGGCGAAGCGGTCACTTTCCTTCACCCGCAACTCGGACAGGCCGAACATGCGGGTGGTGCCCATGGCGAAGGACGCCGCCACCGCCAGAACCGGGTATTCGTCGATCATGGACGGGGCGCGCCCCGCCGGCACGTCAACGCCGCGCAGCAGGGAATGCTTGATGATGAGGTCGGCCACGGGCTCGCCGCCTTCCTCCCTGGGATTATCGAAATGGATGTCGGCGCCCATTTCGCGCAGGGTCTGGAACAGGCCGGTACGCAGGGGATTCATGCCGATGCCCGGCAGCACCACGTGGGACCCGGGCACGAGCACCGCCGCCACCACTGGGAAAGCGGCAGAGCTGGGGTCCGACGGCACCACCACATGACGGCCGGTCAATTCGGGAAAGCCGGTGACGGTGATGGCGCGGCGGCCGTCGTCCAGATGCTCGACATCGACGCTGGCGCCGAAATTGCGCAGCATCAATTCGGTATGGTCGCGGGTTGCTTCTTTCTCGATCACCGTGGTGGCGCCGGGGGTGTTCAGGCCGGCCAGCAGGATGGCCGACTTCACCTGGGCCGAGGCCACCGGCAGCTCATAGGTGATAGGCACCGGGCTGGACGTTCCCACCACGGCGCAGGGCAGACGGCCACCGTCACGAGTGAAGAAACGGGCACCCATGCGGGTCAGCGGCTCGGACACCCGCTTCATGGGGCGCGAGCGCAAGGACGCGTCGCCGGTGAAGATGGTGGTGAACGGGTGGGTGGCAACCAGCCCCATAAGCAACCGCGCGCCGGTGCCGGCATTGCCCAGATCCAGCACGTCCGCAGGCTCCATCAGGCCGCCGACACCGCGCCCGAACAGGCGCCAGGTGCCATCCTCCAGCCGCTCGACCTCGGCGCCCAGGGCGCGCATGGCGGACGCGGTGCGTAGCACGTCGTCACCTTCCAGCAATCCCTCGACCCGGCTTTCGCCCACGGCCAGCGCGCCGAACATCAACGCCCGGTGCGAGATGGACTTGTCGCCCGGCACCCGGGCGGAACCGGTAAGGCCTTCGGATCGGCTGGAAATCAGCGGCTTGCTCATGATCACTCCCGCGAACGAAACTTTGCGCAAACGAAACTTTTGGCTCTGTACCCATGCCGGGCGCCTGATCTACCATAACCCCGCCGCCGGTAATAGGCTTGGCTAGGCCCGAAGGCCTCCGCAGCAGGGCGCGGTTTTTTTTCGTTTTGACACACAGGGGGGAACATGGCAAATGCCCCCCACCAGCCCCGCCCCACTGGCGGGTCCTGGATGCCAAAGTTTAGGAGGATTTTGACTTGGCCAAGCCGGAATGGGGTCAGAAGCGTACGTGCACCAGTTGCACCTGCCGTTTCTACGACATGCACCGCTCGCCCATCACCTGCCCCAAATGCGGCGGGACGGTTGAGCCAGAACTGCCGTTCAAGGTCCGCCGCGGCGGTTCCGTGCCGGCCGAGTCCAAGGCTGCCGCCGCCGCCTTGAAGGCGAAGGAAGCGGTTGCCGTGGTCGCCGACGATCTGGCCTTGGATGACGAAGACGTCATCGAGGGTGCGGAGGAGAACGCGGACGAGGACGAGAGCGGCCTGATCGAAGACGCGTCCGATCTGGGCGAGGACGACGACGACATGGCCGAAGTGATGGAGCACATGGACGAGGAATTGGGCGACGAGGTCTAATCGTCCCCAGTGGATTTCAAATCTGTCACGAGGGTGAAATTTTCCTCTTGACCCCCGGTTCTGAAATCCATATGTTCCGCCTCCACCGACGCAGGCAACCAGAGCCGACGTTGAAGAAAGTTTCGGGGCCATAGCTCAGCTGGGAGAGCGCTACAATGGCATTGTAGAGGTCAACGGTTCGATCCCGTTTGGCTCCA